>JBOICY010000468.1:0-4737 GCA_050740335.1 Methylococcales bacterium
TGATTCTGGTCTACTTGTCGCCGGCCAGGGAGGAACTGTCCTCGGGGCAGGCGGCCGAATGGCTGCTGTTCAGTTCGATTCGCAGCGACCCCTCGAAAAACCGGTCGATCGTGGGAAAGGTTCTGTCCAGGCTCGCGGAGCAGGGACGCTATGTTGCCGGAGAGGATGGCCGCTACAGACTGAATCTCAAGGATGACAGCCGCATCCAGTTCGAGAAGCTCCTGAATCGCGAGATCGAGCGACTCAAGAGCGATGACCTCCTGATCCTGGATACCCTGGCTTCGCTAATGCGCGGCGAAACATTCAATCCCTTCAGCCTGCCCCGAAACCGCTGGCAGCGCCGCCGGGTCGCCTGGAATTTTCATGAACGGGAATTCGCCGTCTGGTTCGGAGAGGACCCGCCCGCCGCGATCGAAGCAATCGGCTTCTGCATGCGCTTACCCTGGGGCGCGCCGGCTGCCGTTGCGGGACTTTATACAATCGAGCCGGTGCCGATGACCGTGAGCGCGGATCTCCGGGAACTCGCGGCGCTGGTCCGATTAGATCAGCAGGCACTGAGCCCCGAGCTCAAGAAGCTCGTGGAACGGCGCGTCCAAACCAACCGGACAAGCTTTGTCGCGCAGCTTCGAAACTCGTGGACCGATGCGGTGCTGGTCACACCGGAAGGTAACCGGGAACGCGCGCCGCGACTCGAAAAAACAATGAACCTGGAACGTTGGCTCGAAAGTCTGGCTCTGGTGATTCTCAGGCGGAACTATCCGGCCTTCGAACGTTTCGCGCCCGCCCACGGGCCCTTGCCGCGCGAGGCCTGGATCCGGTTCATGCGCTTCGCGGTTCACGATGACCTCGGCAGGGCGGAGGCGGACGATTATGTCCGCTTGATACGCGAGGCCTATTTGCTTCCGATGGGGCTTTTGCGTCGCAAGAGTCGGGATTATACCGTCCCGAGCAACCTCGAAAACCAGGAATTGGTGAGGTTGTTGATGCCGATGCTCAAGCACAGTCCTTCTCCCAAGGCGATCCATCAGCGCCTTTCCGAGCCGGTCTACGGTTTGGTCCCCGATCAGATCAATCTGTTACTGGTGTTTATGCTGCTGCAGGGTGAAATCGATATCTGGAAGGACCAATGCTCCTATCGAGATGCATTCGAAACCCTGGAAAACCCCTTGCATTACGACCGGGTCGAACTCGGCCATGCGTTATCGACCTCACAACTCGGCGCCTTGACTCGAATATGCGAGGCCTTGGATCTCAAAATGCCGCAACAATGGACCGTTCTGGCTCAGAAACGCGCGGTCGAGAATATCCGCGAGGCCGGGCGGCAACTGGCCGACCAGCTTCAGCCGATGCTGAAAAGCCTGCAGTCCGTCGACCGGCAAGGGGCGGAACTTTCGGATCGATTGGCCGCTTACCTCCAAGATTGGAATATCCTGCAAAAAGGGTCCGATCTTCTGAAAAGCTTTCAGGACTTTCTGGCCAGCATCGAATCGATCGATCAATTTCTGAACCAAGTGCGCAGATTCAACCTATTGCAGCGGCGGCTGCCCGGATTGATCGAAGAACTGCATCGCTACCGGCATCTTTTCACGAATCCGCTGTTTCATGAAAAAAGTTTATCGGCTCTGATCCATGTCGGGCGGGAACTTCCCGAACCTCCCGGTCTCGATTCGCTGGACGATCTGGAAGCCTGGCTGGTGCAGGCCAGAGATCTGTATGCGGAATATAAAAAGGCTTATGCCGAAGCGCATCGGAAATGGTGGGAAGGGTATCAGGGAAATCCGGCTTTCAGCTGGCATCCGCCGGTCGCCGCGATAAGCCAGCACGTCGGGCTTGGCGAAGCCGTGAAGCGAATCCGCGAGCTTCAACAACACGCGGCGCGGCAACGTTGCCGGGGACTGGTCAACCTTGACTATCAGCCCTTGTGCTCCTGTGGCTTCGATGGCGAATCGGCCCCCTTCGGTGGCCTGATCGAGGAGTGTGAAAAACTGCAGCAGGAGGTTGAAACGCAACTCCAGTCCTTTTTCCAGCAGGAGCAAGTCAAGGAAGCGATCGGTTCTTGGAAGCATTCAACGGGCCAGGCCGAGGCGGATCTCACACAATACCTTTCCGGGAATCGCGCGATTCCCGATATCCGGGATCTATCCTGGTTCGATAAGAAACTGTCGAGAGAAGTCCTCCTGTCGGAAGTGGATGGCTCCGGGTTCATCGCCTTGCTCACGGAGCGGGCTTGGGAGCCCGAGGCATTGCAAAAAGCGCTGCATGATCGATTGAGCCGGTATGCAGGCCAGCGAATCCGCTTTATAAATTGCGGAGGAAGTCCTGAATCGAACGAGGAATTGATCGCCTGGTGCGCCGAGCAATGCCTGCGATCCGGTGTACGATTGCCCGAGCGCATGACATCCAAGGATTTGAGCCGGATCAATGCGTTGCTCCGGTCCGAGTGGGTGAGTGATGCGGCCATCAATCGGCTCGAGGCGCTTGGATTGAATTCGGAAGGGGTGGACAAAATTCTCGTCTGGCTGATCAACGGTCAGTTGTCCCTGCCCGAAGCAAAGCCTGTTCCCGGTACCGCCTTGTGCGCGGTGCGGAGTCTTTTATTTCCGGAATCCATCGGGGATCCGCGGGACTTGGCGGTTTGCAGCGAATCGTTGTACCGTTACCATCGACGCTTTTTCAATCTGGCCGGAAACCGCTGGTTGGAACGCCTCGAGCAACTCGCGATTAGTCCTCTCGATCCAATTCCCTCGCCGCTGATCGACTGTCTTAAAAAGAATCTGCCCGCGCAATGGTTGGTGCTGGACTGCTGGGGGTTGCCGTTGTTCCGGACGGTCATGAGAGTGATCGAGACGGAATTGGTGGCCTGGAAGATCGCGAAAAGCGATTTCGCCGTCGTGGACGACCAAACCACGACCGACCGTTACTACCGGCAGCTGTTGAATGGAAACATCCGCCACTCCTTCGAAAAATGTAATGTGATCGACCAGGCATTGCACGATCGCGACCTGGAATTTTCCGAATTCGTCAAAATCGTACAAACCGAGTTGGCCGTTGCGTTGAATCGTCTAGCCAGAAAACTGGATCCGGCGCTGGACCTATTGGTATTCGCAGATCACGGATTTCGCCTGGACCCCGCGGGCCGCAGATTCCAGCATGGCGGCGCGTCCACGCTGGAGCGAGTGGTGCCTTTGTGTTGGATGTCTTCGCGGGAGCAGGGATAACCGGCAAGCGTTTCCTGAGAAACATCGGCGCGATTTCAACTTTGATCGTTAATTGACAAATATGCTTGGAAAAAGTATAAGTGTTCGGCACCTGGATTATAGCTTGTTAGGTTGTTTTGCTTCGGAAAAGAACCGGAAAATCACATTTTCCGGTTCCGCCGAGGAAACATTCCGGGAAGGGTGTTTCCGGATGCACACCAGGCTGGGTTTTAAGATTTGATGGGAAGCTTCAGAGAGTCATGGTCTTATGCAGTGGCAAGAAGTATGTGAACATCCAAGCTTGCGGAATTTGCCTTTTAAGATAGAGCTTAATGAACGGGGGCAAATCTTAATGTCACCCGTGAAGGTCTGTCATTCTGCGTTTCAGGGAAAGATTAGTCGTTTATTACCAGAACATGGGGTTGTTCTTCCTGAATGCGCCATTAAGACTACGAAAGGCACCAAGGTAGCCGATATCGCATGGTGTTCGGAGCAAAGATTTAAAATAATCGAGTCTGAAGCGGAGTGTTCCATTGCGCCAGAGCTGTGTATAGAAGTTTTTTCGTCAAGCAATACCAATTTTGAAATGGAAGAAAAAAGACAGCTATACATTGCAGCAGGCGCTCTTGAGTTCTGGGTTTGCAATGAGGATGGGTTGGTGACGTTTTTTGATGCTGACGCGCAATTGCAAAAATCCGGTTTAGTACCCGCCTTTCCGAATAAGGTTACAATCGTTTCTTAGAACCTGTTCAAGATCTCGATCAAGGGATGTAGTGCAAGGCAAAATTGAACGAAAAAGCGGAGCATACACGAAGGTTGTGAGCATTTTGAGTTTGATTTTAACGCCGCAATGCGCCCTTCAGCGAGATCTTGAACAGGTTCTTAACCTTGCGCTCCCCAGACCCGCGCCTACGACCTTACAGTGGCCCCTTTCCGGAAACATGGCGTTAGCAAGAAACAGCGCCTGTTGGCGGTGTGTTTTTAGTTTTCCATTCTTGTACGTTATCGTTTTCTAATATAAAAATTTGCTGATTGAGAGTCTGTCTAAGCGTGAATGGCTTAGAGTCAACAGCATTGGCTATCAGGGTTGGTTGCCGACTTTCACGCCGAGTATATCGAGTGTTCGAAGCGTAATACCGCCGGTTTCCAGGCCGTTTTTCTTCTGGAATTCGCGCAGCGCGGTTTGGGTTTGACGTCCCATGGCTCCGTTGACCGGTCCCGTATAAAAACCTGCTTTTTGCAGCGCTGTCTGAATATTAGCGAGCAAATCCTTGGTGGTGTTGGTTTCGCAGAGCACCGAGCGCCAGGCCAATTTTTCATCGGAAACCTTCACTCGTTTCGAAACGGTTTGATATTCGGCTGGAATTTCGATCTTGCTTTCTTTGGCTGGGCTGACCAGTTTGCTGACTTTGAACTCCGCAATTTTTTCCGGAATCGGAACCTTTTTGGTGGTTGCGG
The DNA here is from genome assembly GCA_050740335.1 of Methylococcales bacterium. GTDB lineage: Bacteria > Pseudomonadota > Gammaproteobacteria > Methylococcales > UBA1147 > UBA1147. Next base: position 4,656 of record JBOICY010000468.1, read on the forward strand.
GCTTTTCGATTACTTCTTTGACGATGCTTTGATATTTTGCCGGGATTTCAGCGAGGCAGATTTTCTTTCCGGTCGGTGACCC
>JBOICY010000469.1:0-4217 GCA_050740335.1 Methylococcales bacterium
GATAAAAAGCTCTACGGCATGCTGGCGGTGGTCGACGCGCCGGACGATCTGCGCCAGGAAGCCTTGTCGCAGGGACTCTACATGGCCGGCATTCATGATGAGCAATTCGTGATCGAAACTCCGGACGGGTTTGTGGCCAAGAGCTGGTGAAAAGCGCAAGCGATTGCCGGAGATGCCGCCAGACGCCGCCATTTCCACTCTCCCGTCGGGATTCACGTGAATCCAGCCAGTACGCCATGCAGGAGCGATTACCGAAAACATGAAGTAGCATTATGTCGGGGTCGGGTATTGGGATATCACACCTTCCTGTCTTAATTCGGAACCCCTGGAACCCGATGCCGAATTCTAAGAACCTGTTCAAGATCTCGATCAAGGGATGTAGTGCAAGGTAAAATCGAACGGAAAAGCGGAGCATACACGAAGTATGTGAGCAATTTGAGTTTGATTTTAACGCCGCAATGCGCCCTTCAGCGAGATCTTGAACAGGTTCTTACACTTTTCCACCTGGATAGGTCATGAAAATGTCCGCCGGTAACCGGTTGGACGATTCGCCGTAAACGGTCTCCGCGAAACCTTGAAATGGCATGCCCGAGCGGGTATAAAAGCATTCTTGCAATCGCTCGAGAGTCGAAGTCATGCCCAACACGATCCAGTTCGATGTTACGTTCAAAAAACCGGGGCACCCGGAGCGGCGCCGGAATCCTCGGCAGTTCAGGCTTCTGGTCATGGGCGATTTTTCCGGTCACCGGCCGACGGTCTCGACACCGGCCGGGTATCCTGCAATGCCCGTCGACTGCGATAATCTGGAACAGCGCATGCAACAGATCGGTCCCGCATTGGATCTGAGATTTCAGGACAGTCCTGTTTCTGGCTTGCATCTTGAATTTTCCAGCCTCGATGATTTTCACCCGGACCGCCTCTTCGATCGCGTGGAGTTATTCAATGAGCTGCGTGATCTTAGAAAAAAATTATTGAATCCGCACACATTTGCCGAGACGGCCCGAAGCATTACCGGTGAGGAAATCCAGACCCCGCATCACCCGGAACAGCCAGGGGTTACAGGGGGTGACACCTTCGCCGGCCTGCTGGGAAAACCGGTAATCCAGAATCGAACGACGGCGCAGATTCATCCCGCGGTCGCCGGATTGATCCGCAAATTTGTCGCTCCGTATATCGTCGACGAAGCGGGTCCGGAACAGATTCGATTGGTGGCATCCGTCGACACAGCCCTATCCGAGCAGATGAGAGAAATTCTGCATCATGAGGATTTTCAGGCGCTGGAATCGGCTTGGAGGGGCTTGGAATTCCTGGTCAGAGAACTGGAACTGGACAGCGAACTCTCCATGCACATGCTCGATTTTTCCAAATCGCGATGGGTTGCGGAGCTGCCCGAATCCGGTCTGCCGGAGGATTCCGCGCTGTACAGGATTCTGGTCGCCGACGCGGGTGGAATTCCGGGGACTGAAGCCTGGAACCTGATTGTCGGTCTCTACAATTTTACGATGAGCGACACTGGTCTTTTGAATTCGATCGGCGATCTGGCCCGGCATGCCGGCACCACTTTTATTACCGGTATTTCGTATCCCGGCTTGCGGGCCGAAGTCGATCCGGACTGGGAATCGCTGCGACGAAGCCAGTGCGCAGCCAATCTTTGCTTGGCTACGCCGGGGCTTTTGCTCAGACTCCCCTATGGAGCCAGTACGGACGAAATTGATCGCTTCGAATTTGAAGAAATGCCGCAAGGCCCGATCCACGAGCATTATCTGTGGGCAAGCGCGGCGCTGGTTTGTGCGGCCCTGATTGCTAAATCCTTGAGCCGTGATGATGTGCGGCCGGGCGGAATTACGCGGCTCGACGGTCTGTCCGTACACAGTTATCGGGTTCAAGGCGAAACCGAAATGACGCCTTGCGGCGGGGCGTGGCTGTCCGAAAGCGAAGCGGAACGGCTCATCCGGAAGGGTGTTATTCCAATCCTTTCGATCAAAAACACCGATGCGGTACGAGTCATGGGTTTTCAATCGCTCGCCGGAGGTCCGGTTTTGGTTTAACCCGAGCCCACATTTCACCCCGATTCCAAGGGTCACCAGCACCAACTGCAGGGGTCGGGGTAGCGATAAACAAATCCGAGCTCCCTGCAAATTTTATCGGCTCTGACTTTTTTGAATGGAGCGCTCGCGCGACTGAAGACCGGTGGTGCGAGCCCCATCGATTCAGCGGCCTTCGGATAGAGATCCGACTTGGCTGGATGACAGGGCGCGCATCCATTGAATATCCGCCCCCTTGACCTGTGGTTAATCACGGTCGCCAGCAGCTCGATCGCATCCTGTTGGTGAATCAAATTGACCGGGTTGTCGCCGCCCCGCAAATCGCTTCGTCCCGCGAGGAGTCTGCCGGGCTCCCTGCCTGGACCGCACAGCCCCGCGAAACGGATGATCGTTCCCTGGATTCCCGGGGTTTCCAGGACCCGTTTCTCCGCTTCGAGCAAGACGCGACCCGTTTCGGTATCCGGAGGGCTCGTTTCGGTTTCATCGACGTCTCGATTATGCGCGGGATAAACCGACGTGGAACTGGTAAAAATCACGTGGTTAATCCCGGTGTCTATTAAGGCCGAAATCAGATTGGAGATTTTTTCAGGAAAAAGGCCTCCGCAGCCTGCTCGGGTTCCGGGCGGCAATAAGATCACCGCGGTCGAGATTCCCTTTAGAGACTCGAGACTGCCGCATTCCAAGGAAGGCCCGAGAACCAACTGAATGGCGTATATCCCCCGACCTTGCAATTCAGCGACATGCCCCGGTGTCGAGCGGGTCGCGACGACTCGAAAGCCTCGGGTGATCAAGGTGGTTGCCAATGGAGTTCCGAGCCAACCGCAACCGATGATCGCGACGGAATCGGGCTCCGAAGAAAGGGGCGTGGACATTTTCGGTATTAATCAGGACATCTTGGAGAAGCAGTGATTTTGGATTGATCCCATAGTTCGGCCATTGAATAAAATATTTGCCGGAACAACAATAAAAGTTGCTATAATCCTTGGTTATTTTTCGCTTGGCCAGGCACATGGCCATGGCTTTGGTTTAACTCTACTCGTTGGTCTTGAATAAATTGTCGGTTCAAAAAGTCAGGAATATCGCGATTATCGCACACGTCGACCACGGAAAAACCACCCTGGTTGATCGACTGCTGCAACAATCCGGAACATTTTCGGCGCATGGAAAGCCGGTCGAGAGAATCATGGATTCGAACCAGCTCGAAAAGGAGCGTGGCATCACCATCCTGGCCAAGAATACGGCCATTCAATGGGAAGGCTATTCGATCAATATCGTGGACACACCGGGTCATGCCGATTTCGGCGGTGAGGTCGAGCGGGTGCTCTCGATGGTGGACTCGGTGCTGCTCTTGGTCGATGCGGTAGACGGTCCGATGCCGCAGACGCGTTTCGTGACCCAGAAGGCCTTCGCGCTGGGCTTGAATCCGATCGTCGTCGTGAACAAGGTCGACCGTGACGGCGCCCGTCCCGAATGGGTCGTCGATCAGACCTTCGAACTGTTCGATCGCCTCGATGCCACCGACCAACAACTCGATTTCCCGGTAGTCTACGCCTCCGCTCTGAATGGCTACGCCGGGTACAGCCCGGAAATCCGGGAAGGGGATATGCGTCCTTTGTTTGAAACAATCCGGGACAAGGTGCCCGCGCCCAGGGTCGATCGGGATGGTCCGTTCCAAATGCAGGTCAGCAGTCTCGATTACAGCTCGTATGTCGGGGTGATCGGGATCGGCCGGGTAAGCCGGGGTTCGATACGGCGAAATTCCACGATCACGCTGGTCGATCGCGAAGCGAAGCAGCGCACCGCGAAAATTTTGCAGATCTTCGGCTTTCACGGCCTCGAGCGGTTCGAGGTCGAGAACGCGGAAGCCGGCGATATTATCGCGTTTACCGGAATTGACAATCTGCAGATATCGGACACTTTATGCATCCCGACCGCGGTCGAAGCACTTCCGCCGCTGTCGGTTGATGAACCCACCATCAGCATGATGTTCCAGGTCAATAAATCACCATTCGCGGGCCGGCACGGAAAGTTTATTACTTCGCGGAAGATTCGTGAACGCTTGTTTCAGGAATTGCAGCACAATGTTGCGCTGCGCGTCGAAAACACGGAGGACCCCGACCGTTTCAAGGTTTCCGGACGCGGGGAATTACACCTGTCGATTTTGATCGAAAC
>JBOICY010000470.1:0-1639 GCA_050740335.1 Methylococcales bacterium
CATCTATCAAGGGCAGCGACCAGCTCGGTATTGCGCGGCAGGTTCGTACTTTCGCAAAGCAGCATTACGACAAAGCCCACGCCAGCGGGTCACACGATCGTCATGGAACGGCAGATGAGAGGCAGGCAGCATTATCTCGAAAAAAAACACAGAAACTCTAGATCTGGAAGGCTATGGATAGTGATGACCTCCGAACTCCTCGACTGGGAGTGGGCGTTGATCAGTCTGGCGCAACACTGAAGCGGATGCTGGATCGTCTCGAGGCCAGGGATGTGCAGTTCTAACGTACGGATGAAAGGGAGGCGTATGCCAGCCTGCTTCCTGCCGAAAAACTGATCAGGAGCAAGAAAGTAACCGGGCAGGCATTGAGCGTAATGACTGCCGTAACAGGCATTGGTTTAAACGCTTCTGCCGTAAGAGCATCGCTGTCTCAAAATCAAAGGAAATGGTCGATCTCACTATGGCGCTCTTCGCCCGATTTCGTGTCAACGGCTGCGTTTACGATATCCTCAGCCTAACCACATAACCAATATCATTACCTACGCAATACCCTCGAAAACGGATGTAGGTGCGGAATTATCCGCACCGTGCGAATAAGTTCGCACTTACATCTGGACTTGCCTCTTTTCTTAATTCAACAGTATTCAGTCAGGATCCCGGTTAGGCCCTCCAATAAGACGGGGAGAGCAACACGAGTACCGTGTAAATTTCCAAACGTCCAAGCACCATGGCTACGCAGGAGAGCCATTTGGCGGGATCGCTTAAGGTCGCAAAAGATGTCGTCACTTGTCCGAGCCCCGGACCCGTGTTGTTGATACAGGTGGCGACCGCCGAAAATGCGGTGATCTGATCGAGCCCTGTTTCCATCATGAACATCATCATGACCGCAAAGGAAACCACGTACAGCGCGAAAAAACCCCATACGGCATCGATTACGCGATAACTCACGGGATGATTGTCAATTTTGACCGGCACCCAGGCGTTGGGATGGATCAGCCGTTTGATTTCGCGCATGCCCTGTTTATAAAGCAGGATTACGCGAATCACTTTCAGCCCTCCGGAAGTGGACCCCGCGCATCCGCCCACGAAACAAATGAAAATCAACAGGACCGGCGTAAAGCCAGGCCAGTTGTAATAGTCGGTTGTCGTAAATCCGGTCGTGGTGATGAAAGAAACTACATTGAAAAATCCGTGACGAATGGAGTCCCCAAGGCTGTATTTTCCAGATCCTTGAATAATCAGATGGAGACAAACCAAAAGACTCGCGGAAAAAACGATCACGAAGTAACCGAAGAATTCGCGGTCACACCGATAGACTTTCAGCGACCTTTTCTGCAGGGCCAGGAAATGTACAGTGAAATTGACTCCCGAAATAAACATAAAAAAAATGGCCAATAGTTCGATGACCGGATTGTTGAAATAGCCGATACTGGCGTCGTGGGTGGAAAATCCGCCGGTTGCGACGGTTGCGAAGGAATGAGCGATCGCGTCGAATGCATCCATCCCGGCGAGCCAATAGCTCCCCGCGCACACCAAGGTAATGCCGAGATAGATTATCCACAATGCCTTGGCCGATTCGGCGATTCTCGGAGTCAGTTTGGTGTCCTTGACAGGTCCCGGAGATTCGGCTCGATAAAGC
>JBOICY010000471.1:0-2430 GCA_050740335.1 Methylococcales bacterium
GGCTACCAGCGTAAAGATTGAAGCGATCACCGGTTTAAATCCAAACGATCCGGTCGAACCTTTCGTCAAACAAATCAATAACTGGCAAGAAGATACATTGCTTGCCGGTCACATGCCATTTCTGGGACGGCTGACCGGTTATTTGCTCGCCGGCAATAGCAGCACTGAGATCGTCGCTTTCAAACCGGGCAGTATGCTTTGTCTGGAACGAAATGAATCCGGCAATTGGGCGATTGCCTGGATGCTAAGGCCGGAACTGCTAATAACAACTAAGGAATAACGTACAAAAGTGCATGCGATCTGACGCAGTTGATAAGATAGTCACTTTGGTCGATACCAGGCTAGAGGCCAATCGCGTGATCTTCAGGCTCAACAACCTGTCCATGCGGGACCCACAGGACCTGATTAATTTCCTAAGGTCGCTGTAAATTTGCTTCCGGCGTCCCGCAAAAACTGAACGGGGCGCCGTACGTTCATTTAAGCTGCGTCAGCAACGCCAAAATTACAATTAATATCGTCAGCGCCTGTAATCCCACTCTATGGAACATCAGCTAGTGACTATGGCGAAAATCGGATTCGCCGCCGTGCGCCATCGAACTGATCCCCCTGAAAAGCGCCCATATCGTTGCCAGAACCCCCAGCATGACTATCATCGTAACTGCGTCCATACCATACCTCCTATTTTCGGCCTGCAGCCGACACCATAGTGAAAACAGTAAAACATTTATCCACATATGGTCTTGATGTAGGTCAACATGGTTGCAACTAATTAGCGATAACGGTGTTGCGTGCGGCGCATGTCTTGTGCTGGCGCAATCAGCCAGCGTCCGTGCCTCGGTTCGCCTAGCAGCGCAGCAAAACATGCGGCTGAGTCGAACCTCGGCGCACAAAGCCAATTAATAGAACCGTCGCGCCCCCTAAAGCGGCAGTGCGGGTATTGCCGATTAAAGCGTAATCCTCAATCCGTAGCGCAATAGCCCGCTACTTGTAGCTGATTCGCGATCGTTCAGACATCAGCCGCGTAACGGCCCTTGACTACGATTGCCATTCGAACACGATGCGCCGATGTTCCTTGGCAGCAATTACGATTTCGCGGTGCTCGACCCTGCCGTTTTGCTCGGCGCTAACGGTATATTTGCCCGCAGGCATTTTAGCGAGCAAGAACGGCCCATCGGACGTTACATTGAGCACAATATTGTCGTGCGTGTCTTTGATTCGGACATTCACGTCCGCGAGATACTCGTCTTTCGGCTTTGCTTTGAGCAGGAATTCAAGCTCCAGGGGATAGAACTTGGCCGCGTGCTTGATGGCGTCCGCTTCCGCCTGGCCGATACCTCCCGCGATGTAAGTTACCTCTCCCTGCTTATGCGTTTCCGGCAAGTATCTGTCTGGCGCTCCGATCGCATTCAACGCCAATGTTAAGCCGGATGCTGCGATTGCAGCGGCAATCACGGGTGCTCTGGATTTCATGGAATTGCTCCTTTACGTTTGGTTAATGGAGGGACCATGGGCTCCGCGAAAATTACGCGTTGCCCCTGGATTCGTCGCTAGATCCGGCTATCAGCCCAGCTCCACGGGAACGAATATCTTGACCTCATCACGCTGCACCAATAGCGCGATATGCTTGCCGGCATTCGCCAGTAGCTGTTTCAACTGCTCGGGGCTTTTTACGGGCGTGCCGTTGAAGGACAGAATCATGTCACCGGGCTGAATTCCTGCGTCTGCCGCCGGACCGGTAGCATCTTCCACAATGACGCCGCCGACGACATCGGCCTGTTTCTGCTCGTCGCGATTCAAGGGTCGCACGATGACGCCCAACCGCCCGTGATCCTGACCGGTGGCATCCGCCGAAGCGACTTTGGCGTTGTTCATTTCCCCGACTGTCACATCAATGCGTCGGACTTCGCCGTTGCGAATCACATCAAGACGGGCAATTCTGCCCGGTGCCGTATTTGCGACCAGTGCCGGCAGTTCAAAGGAGCTTGCAAGGTCCTTGCCGTTATAGCGAAGAATCACGTCGCCCGTCTTGAGCCCAGCTCTTAAGGCAGGGCTGTCCTTTTCCACCGAGCTGACGAGCGCGCCGGCCGGCTTTTTCAGACCAAACGAATCCGCAATCGCCTGGTTTACATCCTGGATTGTTACGCCAAGCCTCCCGCGCGTAACACTGCCATGCTGCACCAGCTGGTCTTTCACCTGAAGCGCCACGTTGATCGGTATCGCAAATGAAAGTCCCTGGTAACCGCCAGTGTAGGAATAAATCTGCGAGTTAATCCCGACGACTTCACCTTTCATGTTGAACAGCGGACCGCCCGAGTTGCCCGGATTAACAGCAACGTCGGTCTGAATGAATGGCACGTAAGATTCATTCGGTAGGTTGCGCGACTTGGCGCTCACGATTCCAGAGGTCGCAGAATTCTCGAAGCCGAACGG
>JBOICY010000472.1:0-6426 GCA_050740335.1 Methylococcales bacterium
GTTTAATTTCCGGCGCCGGTCTAAGCTGTTGATAAAAGTAAGTGGCGGGCCCTGACGATGATCGCTAAGGCTTCGTTTCGAGTCGCGAAAAGTGTTACAAATGCCGGCGGTATTTCCCGCCGACCTCGGTTAAAACCTCGGTGATTTGTCCGAGGCTTGAGACTCGCACCGCATCCATCAGCACAGCGAAAATATTTTCGTTGTGGGTCGCGGCGCGTCGAATAGCGGACAGGGCTTTTACCGATTGCGCCTGGTGATTCTTTTTAAAAGCTTTCACACGATTGATCTGTTCGAATTTTTCGGCCGAGCTGGAACGGGATACGGCAAAGGCTTTTTCCGCTTCTGGCGCTTTTCTCAAAAACTTATTCACGCCGACGATCGGCAGGCTGCCGTCATGCTTGCGAGTTTCATAGAGCAGGGATTCCTCCTGAATCCTGCTGCGCTGATAACCTCGTTCCATACCGCCCAGCACGCCACCCCGTTTCGACAGGTTTTCGAATTCCCGAAAGACTGCCTCTTCCAGGCTATCGGTCAATTGTTCGATGAAAAACGAGCCTTGGGAGGGATTTTCATTCAGACTCGGGCCCCATTCCTGATTCACGATCATCTGGATGGCCATCGCTTTGCGCACGGTTTCTTCCGAGGGCGTGGTGACCGCTTCATCGCTGGCATTGGTATGCAGGCTGTTGCAATTGTCATTGACTGCGGTCAAGGCCTGCAGGGTGGTCCGGATATCGTTGAAGTCCGTTTCTTCGGCATGTAGCGAACGGCCCGAGGTCTGCACGTGGTATTTCAGCTTTTGGCTGCGCTGATTCGCGTGATAATGTTCCCGCATCGCGATCGCCCAGATGCGGCGGGCGACCCGGCCGATCACCGCGAATTCCGGGTCCATTCCAGACGAAAAGAAAAACGACAGATTCGGCGCGATCTCGTCGATGGTCATGCCGCGAGCCAGGAAAGCTTCGACATAGGTAAATCCGTTGGCCAGTGTAAACGCGAGTTGGGTGACCGGGTTAGCCCCGGCTTCGGCGATATGGTAGCCGGATATCGAAACCGAGTAGAATTTCCGGATCGAATGTTCAACAAAATATTGCTGAACATCGGCCATGAGTTTCAAACTGAAGGCGGTGGAAAAGAGACAGGTATTCTGTCCCTGGTCTTCCTTCAGGATATCGGCCTGGACCGTTCCGCGCACGATTTGCAGCGTTTTTTCACGGATCATGTGTTCCTCGCCGGGATCGGGCAAGCGGTTGTGGAGAGCCTGAAAACGATCCACCTGCTGATCGATCGCAGTATTAAAAAACATCGCGAGCAAAATCGGCGCGGGCCCGTTGATGGTCATGGAGACCGAGGTTTTCGGGTCACACAAGTCGAAGCCCTGATACAGGAGCTTCATATCTTCGAGAGTCGCGACCGAAACTCCGGAATTTCCGATCCGGCCGAAAATGTCGGGCCGGGTATCGGGATCCGCGCCGTACAGGGTCACCGAATCGAATGCGGTCGAGAGCCTGATCGCCTCGCTCTCGGCCGACAAAAACCGGAATCGCTGGTTGGTCCGGCACGGCCCGCCTTCGCCAGCGAACATGCGGGTCGGCGGTTCGTCGCCGCGGCGGAATGGAAATACCCCCGCGGTATACGGAAAATGGCCGGACAGATTCTCCAGCATCAGCCATTTAAGCAGATCCCCGTGGTCATGATAGCCGGGCAAAGCGACTTGCGGGATCGGAAGCCCCGAGGGGCTCATTTTGCTCGGAGGCCATTGGGAGTCCTGCAAACCGGTCGAAGCAATGCTCGAAACGCCAGTCCCCTCTTCACACCATTGTTCGAGGACATGCCTCGCGCTTGGGTCCATCGCGAGCCCTAATTGGTGGAGCCTGGTCGCGACGGAGACGGAGAACTCCCGATCCGAATCGAATAATGCCCGGGTTCCCTCGAGTTGCTGGAGAGTTCTTGCCAGATCGCTTTGCTTTTCGACATGCTGGCGGTAGCCCCTCACGGCCGATGCGATCTCCGCGAGATAACCGGATCGCGACGCGGGCAGCATCGCTTCCGGTGGTTGCGCGCATCGAATCGCTTCGGGCTCCTCCGCTTCACCGGGCGGCTTGAATCCGTGTTTCTCAAGTTTATCGATGAGCCTGTCGAAAAGACGATCCAATCCCGCGGTATTGGTTTGGGAAGCGATCGTACCGATCGCGGGCATTTCCGATAAGGGACGATCGAATGCCTGCCGATTTCGCTGAATTTGCTTACGCACGTCGCAAAGCGCATCCTCGGCGCCGATCTGGTCGAATTTATTGACCGCGACGAGGTCAGCGTAATCCAGCATATCGATTTTTTCCAATTGTGTCGCGGCCCCGAATTCCGGCGTCATCACATAAAGGCTCAGGTCAACCAGCGAGGTGATCGAGGCCGAGCCCTGACCGATTCCGGGTGTTTCGACGATCACAAGATCCTGTTCGGAAGCCACGAGAGCATTGATCATTTCGGTCAATGTGCGCGGAAGTTCGGTCGGTGAATTCCGCGTCGCGACCGATCTGAAAAAGATCTCCGGCGCGTCGATCGAATTCATCCGGATCCGGTCGCCGAGCAGCGCGCCCCCGGATTTCCTGCGCGAAGGATCGGCCGCCAGCACCGCGATGCGAAGGCGGTTATGAGTTCGCCGCCTGAAACGCAGGATCAGTTCATCGAGCAGCGAGGATTTCCCGGATCCCCCGGGACCGGTCACACCGAGCACCGGAGTCAGGGATTTTCTGTCGCGCGCCAATTGAAACAAACGCTGGCGCTCTCTTAAGGGAAGCGATCCCGACTCGATCCGTGACAGCATTCGGGCAAGCGTCCGCGGCGTGAATTGTTCGGGCAGCACGGCCTCGCTACTTCGCCGAATCTCCGACACATAGCCGGCACAACGTTTCAATACATCCTCGACCATCCCTTTGAGTCCGAGTTGCTGTCCTTCTTGAGCGGAGTAGAGGTGTTCGACGCCATACTCGTGCAATTGTTTGATTTCGTCAGGCAGGATCACGCCCCCGCCGCCGCCGAAAACCCGGATATCTCCCGCGTGATTCTCGTTGAGCCGGTCGATCAGATATTTGAAATATTCGAGATGGCCGCCTTGATAGGAACTGACTGCGATCCCCTGAACATCTTCCTGAATGGCCGCGGCAACGATCTCGTCAACCGAACGGTTGTGACCCAGGTGAATGACCTCGGCTCCCGAGGCTTGAAGAATCCGCCGGATCACGTTGATCGCCGCATCGTGGCCATCGAACAGACTGGTCGCGGTCAGGAATCGCAGCGGGTGACGATTTCGGCCAGGCTGGGGTGCATGAATGGTATCGGACAGTGGCATGGACATGGCCAATCGGAACCTCCTGACATGCCGTCCGCGACGAGACAGCTTTTCGACGGTGGCGGTGGGACAATGCAAACGCTAAGCGGGCGATGCGGGGCATCCAATCGAATTCCCCCGGGATTCATCCGCATGCCCATTAGAGCGTTGCGGCCAGGGATCGTTCAGTGCCGGAACATAGTACAGAATTTTCCAGTCTAAGGCCCCGCGATATTTAAACCTTCTCGCGATTGAAACAGGTGGATTCTCTTGGACCTTTCTTCTGATCCCGTGGTAATCATCGGTTATGCCCGTACCCCGCTCGGTAAATTTCAGGGCAACCTCAAAGATCTGAGCGCTCCAGAACTCGGCGCGGCCGCGATCTCCGGAGCTTTGGCCTCATCCGGTATTGCCGCGGACAGGGTCGGCAAAGTGATCATGGGCTGCGTTTTGAGCGCCGGGATCGGACAGGCCCCGGCCCGCCAGGCCGCTTTGCTGGCCGGGTTGGATCCGGCAGTTCCCTGCCTGAGCATCAACAAAATGTGCGGATCGGGCATGGAAGCGATCATGCTCGGACACGACATGATTAAGGCCGGCAGCGCGGATGTCGTGATCGCGGGTGGTATGGAAAGCATGTCCAATGCGCCTTACCTGTTTTCGAGGAACAGATCCCTCTCGATTGGACATCAAACCGTTTATGACCACATGATTCTGGACGGCCTCGAAGACCCCTGGGAGCACCGTCTGATGGGAGACTACGCCGAAGATTGCGCAGAGGAATGTCGGATTGACCGCGGGATGCAGGACCATTTCGCAACCGAGTCTCTAAAACGGGCCTTGTCCAGCGCGGCAGATCGATTCATGGCGCAGGCGATCGTTCCGGTCGAGACTCATGCGGGCAAAGAGACTTTCCGGGTGAGTCGGGATGAACTCCCGAAACCCGAGGCTCTCGACAAGATCGCCCGATTGAAGCCGGTATTCCGGACGAACGGGACGATTACGCCCGCATCCTCGAGCGGGATCGCGGACGGTGCGGCCGCTGTCGTGCTGACCAGGGCTTCCACTGCGCTCGAACTGTATCTCGAAATCGAGGCGCGGATCGTCGCACATGCGAGCCATGCGGGAAAAGCGGCCCGTTTCCCGGTTGCACCGGTCCATGCGATTCGGAAGCTCCTGGATTCGCTAAATCTGAAAAGTTCGGACATCGATTTGTACGAAATCAATGAAGCTTTTGCCGTGGTTCCCCTGATCGCGATGCAGGAATTGGCAATGCCGCATGCCAGAGTCAATATTCAGGGAGGCGCCTGCGCGATGGGCCATCCAATCGGCGCGTCCGGGGCCCGGATTCTGGTCACGCTGTTGTCCTCGCTGGCCAGGCACCGGCTTAGATCCGGGCTCGCATCCCTGTGTATCGGGGGTGGAGAAGCGACCGCCATGATGGTAGAGCGATGAATCCACTCGCGACTCATATCGATACCCAAAGTGAGACTTTCATAAAAAACCGCTCGGCGATGGAAGCCCGAATCACCGAATGGCGGGCTATTGACCGGGACGTCAAACTAGGAGGAGGCCAGGCCGCGCGCGACCGCCATGTCGCCAAGGGCAAGATGCTGGTGCGCGACAGGATCAACAAACTGCTGGACAAAGGCGCTCCTTTTCTCGAGTTTTCGGCGCTCGCGGGTTATCGGGTCTATCCTGAAGCGACGCCCTCGGCCGGAATTGTGACCGGCATCGGAAAAATCGCGAACCGGCTTTGCGTGGGGATCGCGAACGATGCCACCGTGAAGGGCGGGTGTTATTTTCCACTCACCGTCAAAAAACATTTGCGGGCTCAGGAAATTGCCCGGCAAAATCGACTTCCGTGCATTTATCTGGTCGATTCCGGCGGAGCCTTCCTGCCCAGGCAGGCCGAAGTGTTTCCCGACCGGGATCATTTCGGACGCATATTTTTCAACCAGGCCAATATGTCAGCGCAGGGTATTCCCCAGATCGCGGTCGTAATGGGTTCGTGTACCGCGGGCGGCGCCTATCTCCCCGCGATGTCGGACGAAAGCATAATTGTGCGCAAGCAAGGAACCATATTCCTCGGCGGGCCGCCTCTGGTCCGGGCCGCGACCGGGGAAGTCGTCGACGAGGAAACCTTGGGTGGCGCCGATGTGCACGCCCGTCGCTCGGGTCTGGTCGATCATGTCGCGGAAAACGATCCGGGCGCCTTGAGCATGGTACGGGATATTGTCGGCAATCTGCCCTGTCCCGAGTCTTCGGCCGGCTCCCTTCATTTCGACGATCCGCTCTATCCGAGCGAGGAAATTTACGGCATCGTTCCAGGCGAAATCCGCTATCAATACGATGTCCGGGAAGTCATCGCGCGAATTGTCGATGGCAGCCGCTTCTCGGAATTCAAGGCGCTCTACGGAAAAACGCTGGTCTGTGGATTCGCGCGGATCTGTAATTACCCGGTCGGGATCATCGCGAATAACGGGATATTGTTTTCCGAATCCGCGTTAAAGGGCGCGCATTTTGTTCAGTTGTGCTGCCAGCGCAAGGTTCCTCTGGTTTTTCTGCAGAATATCGCGGGCTTCATGGTCGGACAGGAATACGAAGCGCAGGGAATCGCCAAGCATGGCGCGAAAATGGTGATGGCGGTCGCTTGCGCGAGGATTCCGAAAATCACGGTCATCATCGGCGGTAGTTTCGGCGCCGGAAATTACGCGATGTGCGGCCGCGCGTTTGAACCGAATTTCTTGTGGGTCTGGCCGAATGCGCAGATTTCGATCATGGGCGGGGAACAGGCCGCGGAAGTACTCGCAACCGTACGGCGCGAAAAATTCGACCGCTCGGGAGAAGTCTGGCCGGAACCGAGCGAGCGTGAATTCAAGAAACCGATCCAGGACCGCTATCAGCAGGAAGGCAATGCGTTCTTCGCCAGCGCGAGGCTCTGGGACGACGGAATCATCGATCCGGCCGATACCCGTCGTATTATCGGCCTGAGCCTCGACGCCTGCCAGACCGGATTCGAACAACGTTCGGATTTCGGGGTATTCCGCATGTAAGAGGTAGGGCGGGTTAGGCGCGCAGCCCGCGAGCCTTGATTTTCC
>JBOICY010000473.1:0-1522 GCA_050740335.1 Methylococcales bacterium
GGTAGCCCGAGTATGGTGAAATAATCGCCCTTGATGCTTTCGAACAACTGGATGCCGGGGCCTTCCAGTTTATAAGCTCCGACGGACGTCAGGGCATCGGTGCCGATCACCGTCAGATAGTTCTCGAGAAACCGATCTGAGAAGGGCCGCATCGTCAAATCCGCCTGGCTCGAATGCTGCCACAGCGCAGTGCCGTTTTTTGCGCAACACAGTGCGGAAACGAGGGTATGCGTTCCGCCCCTGAATTCCACCAAATGCGCCTTCGCCTCATCGAGAT
This sequence comes from Methylococcales bacterium, assembly GCA_050740335.1. Classification (GTDB taxonomy): domain Bacteria; phylum Pseudomonadota; class Gammaproteobacteria; order Methylococcales; family UBA1147; genus UBA1147. The sequence goes on from JBOICY010000473.1 coordinate 278, forward strand.
TTTTCGGTTTATCATAGATCTTTCCCGAAAATGACAGCACCTGATCGGCGCCAATCACCAAGTCTTCGGGATGCCTGACCGATATGGAAATACATTTGGCCGCGGCCAGGCGCCGGGCCAATGCATCGGCTGACAGAGCTGTTGCGAGGCTTTTCAATTCCACTTCGTTGACTGGCGGTTCTTCGACCGTAAATTCCACTCCGGCGTTTTCGAGAAGCCGGCGGCGGATCGAACTGGTCGATGCTAGGATGATGGCCATGGAGGAGTTCAAACCGGTTGATTGCGTTCCGCAAGAAGATTGAGAACGGCGGCGGCGGTTTCTTCCACCGAACGCCTCGTCACATCGATCATCGGCCAGTTCTTCTCCGAACAGAGCTTCTTCATATGGACCATTTCATCGGTGATGTGGCGCGGGTCGGCATAGGTGGTTTCACGCGATTCATGGAGCGTCAGCAACCGGTGCCGCCTGATCTGGGCGATCCGCTCCGCGCTGGCGATCAATCCCACGACCAGCGGGCCTTCTTTCAATTCCAGGAGTGGTAAAGGCGGTTCCATGCCGGGTACGATCGGCACATTGGCGGTCTTGATGCCGCGTTGCGACAGGTAAATGCTGGTCGGCGTCTTGGAGGTTCGGCTGATGCCAAGTAGCACAACGTCCGCCTTGTAAAGGTCTTCGGTGTTCTGGCCGTCGTCATGGCTCATGGTGAAATTTAGTGCATCGATCCGGCGAAAATATTCGGCGTTGAGCGCATGCTGGCCGCCGACCTGGGGCCTCGACTGGGTGTTCAGATATAGCGCCAGGCTGTTGATCACCGGATCGAGGATTGAAATGCAGGGAATACCCAGGCGTGAGCAGTGCTGCTCAAGTTGATGGCGGAGGTCGGCGTTCACGACAGTAAAAAGGACAATGCCTGGCTGACGTTCGATATCGGCGAGCACGCGCTGGAGCTGTTTGGGTGTGCGCACTAGGGCATAGATGTGTTCTACGGGGCGTTAATCGGAATAGTGGGCGGCGGCGGCACGGGCCACCGTATTCAAAGTCTCGCCGGTCGCATCGGAAATCAGATGCATATGAAAATATCTGGCTTCGGTTCTTGTTGTCATCGGGCTGGCCGGCGGTGGATCGATTGTGGAGAACGTTCGCTCAATGGCGCAGATAGCATGTCTGGTGCAGTTGTCCCCAAAGTTTTCAGCTCGTCAGGCAGAAGTGGTCCCTGTGAAGGAATTGCGGGGATAATCCGGAAA
>JBOICY010000474.1:0-1796 GCA_050740335.1 Methylococcales bacterium
GCCCATTACACTCCCTCCACGTTCAAGCCCATGCTCCGGGCACTGCCTGCGATGGTGCGGACCGCGGCTTCCATGCCGGCCGCGGTGAGATCGGGCTGTTTGATCGCCGCGATTTCCTCGATTTGGGCACGATTAACCGTTCCAACCTTTAGGGTATTGGGCGTTCCGCTGCCTTTGGCAAGGCCGGCGGCCTTCATCAACAGGACTGCAGCCGGCGGGGTTTTGGTCACGAACGTGAAACTGCGATCCGAATACACGGTGATCACGACTGGAATCGGCAAGCCTTTTTCAATATCCTGTGTTCTCGCATTGAAGGTCTTACAAAATTCCATTATATTAACCCCGTGCTGGCCGAGCGCGGGACCAACCGGAGGGCTCGGGTTTGCCTCTCCTGCTTTGACTTGGAGCTTGACATAAGCTTCTATTTTTTTCGCCATGGAATTCTCCTGCTCGGGTACGAACGCCGCGAGGCTCCCCGGTTATTAATTGTGGCTATAAAACGCTCTATCCGCGAGCCTTCACCACGAAGCAATTGCAAATCCACGCGCGGACTGCAAGCGCGATCGGATCAACTTTTCTCGACCTGTCCGAAGCTCAACTCGACCGGGGTCGAGCGACCGAAGATCAGTACCGAAACGCTGAGCCGGCTCTTCTCGTAATTCACTTCTTCGACGACCCCGTTAAAATCCTTGAAAGGACCGTCGATGACCCGAACCACCTCTCCAGGCTCGAAAAGAACCTTTGGTTTCGGTTTATTGACCCCTTCTTCGACCCGGCTGAGTATGGCTTCCGCCTCTTTATCCGAGATCGGCGCAGGCCGGTCTGAACTCCCTCCGATAAACCCGAGCACTTTTGGAACATCACGCACCAGGTGCCAGGTCTCATCGGTCAATTCCATTTGCACCAGCACATAGCCCGGAAAGAACTTTCGATCGCTCTTGCGTTGCTGTCCCATGCGCATCTCGACTACCTCCTCGGTCGGAACCAGGATTTTCCCGAACAGATGACCCAGGCCTTCACGCTGAATCCGCTCATCGAGAGAACGTTTTACCTGATTCTCATAGTTCGAGTATGCATGAACGACATACCACCTCATCGCCATGTCAGCCTCCCTGGCCGGTCAGTATTTGTACTCCCCAAAAAAGAAACATATCGAGCAACCACAGTACCAGGCCCACGATGAACACCATCACAAACACGATCAAGGTCGTTTGTGTCGTCTCCTGCCGCGACGGCCAGATCACCTTCCTGACTTCTATCCGGGATTCCTTCATGAAGTCCCAGATTCTCCTGCCAAGCTCGGTGGTAAAAATCAGGCATGCGGCAACGATGACCACACCCACCAAAGCCAGTACCCGATACAACAGAGAAAAATCCGCAAAATAATAGAACCCGGCAACCCCTGCGACAATTAACGCGCCGGCCACCACCTGCCGGATCACATCAAAGACTGGTGTTCCAGTTTCGGATTGTACTTTCATGAATTTTCTCGAGTTCAATTGAACCAATGTACGGCTCGCCTTGCTGAAATAAAGCCCGCATCGCGAATGGCAGGCCAGGAGGGAATCGAACCCCCAACCTGCGGTTTTGGAGACCGCTGCTCTGCCAATTGAGCTACTGACCTGTTGTCCCGGCGATCAATCTTTAACGCATGAATCAGGTTTATTCAATAACCTTGGCAACGACGCCCGCGCCCACGGTACGCCCGCCTTCACGAACCGCAAACCGCAAACCTTCTTCCATCGCAATCGGCGCAATCAGTTTCACGATCACCTTGACATTGTCACCCGGCATCA
>JBOICY010000475.1:0-17222 GCA_050740335.1 Methylococcales bacterium
CCCATGGGGGATCCGGTTGAGATTAGAATCCGGGGTTTTTCGCTGAGTCTGCGTAAAGAAGAAGCGGCCGGGTTGCTGATCGAGAAAATTTAGAACGATGGCCAAAGATTATACGATCGGCGTTGTCGGCAATCCGAATTGCGGGAAGACTACCCTGTTCAATGCCCTGACCGGTGCCCGGCAGCATGTCGGTAACTGGCCGGGTGTCACGGTGGAACGGAAAACCGGTGATTTTCAAACTAATGATTTCCGTTTTGAACTGGTCGATCTGCCCGGGACCTACTCGCTGGATGTAACCGATGAATCGGTTTCTCTGGACGAGCAGATCGCGCGCGATTATGTGGCCAACCGCGAAGCCGATTTGATCGTGAATATTGTCGACGCGGCGAATATCGAACGAAACCTGTATTTAACCGCGCAACTGGTTGAGATGCGGGTGCCCATGCTGGTCGCGCTGAATATGATGGATGTGGCCCGGGAACGGGGAATCCAGATCGATATTCCACGATTATCGGAAAAACTCGATTGCCCTGTCGTACCCATCGTTGCCGCGAAAAAAAAGGGCTTGGATTCACTGAAAGAAATGTTATTGGTCCTCGCCTCGAATCCACAATCGCCTCGGATCGACATCCCTTATACGCACGCCTTCGAGGATGCGGTGAACCAAGTCGCGGCATTAGTCGGAAAGCCCGGAACTCCGTATCAACACGATACTCGCTGGTTCGCGATCAAACTGCTCGAAGCCGATTCATTGGCAAGGCGATTGGTCGATCAGGAACTTTACGAAAAAGTCTGCGCGATCCGAGCGGCTGCCGAAGAGCTTTTAGAGGACGAGATCGATATTGCCGCGGCGGACGGTCGCTACACCTTTGTCAATAACCTGGTTCAAGCATCGGTATCCAAACCTTCGCAACTCAAACGCAGTACCTCGGACCGGATTGACCGGATCGTTCTGAACCGCGCACTGGGTATTCCGATCTTCCTGCTGATCATGTATGCGATGTTCATGCTGACCATTAATGTCGGCAGCGCATTCATCGATTTTTTCGACCTGCTCGTGGGTGCATTCCTGGTGGACGGATTCGGCCACCTGTTATCCGAAACTGGAGCGCCGGGATGGCTGGTGCTGTTACTGGCTACCGGGGTTGGCGGCGGAATCCAGGTCGTGGCCACATTTATTCCAATTATCGGTTTTCTTTATCTGTTCCTGTCGATGCTCGAGGATTCCGGCTATATGGCGAGAGCCGCGTTTGTGATGGACCGCTTCATGCGATTTATCGGCCTGCCCGGCAAGGCTTTCGTTCCCTTGCTCGTGGGTTTCGGCTGCAATGTACCGGCGATCATGGCCACGCGTACCATGGAGAGTCCACGCGATCGCGTGCTCACGATTCTGATGAATCCCTTTATGTCCTGTGGAGCGCGGCTGCCGGTTTATGCGCTGTTCGCCGCCGCGTTTTTTCCGGTCGGTGGACAGAATCTGGTCTTCGGCCTGTATCTGATCGGAATCGGTGTGGCTGTAATGACCGGCCTGATCATGACCAATACGGTGTTTCGAGGGGAGAGCGCCCCGTTCGTCATGGAGCTTCCCGCCTATCATCTGCCCACGGCGAGCGGGGTTCTTCTGCGTACCTGGGATCGATTGAAAACCTTTCTGTTTCGTGCCGGGAAAGTGATTGTTCCGATGGTCCTCGTCCTGAACACGCTGAATGCGATCGGGACCGATGGCAGTTTCGGGAACGAAAACAGCGAAAATTCGGTGCTCAGTGAAATCGGTCGCAAGATCGCTCCGGTATTCGCTCCGATGGGGCTGAATGAAGAAAACTGGCCCGCCACGGTAGGAATTTTTACCGGCGTGCTCGCAAAGGAAGCGGTGGTCGGTACACTCGATGCGTTGTACAGCCAATTGAATCAGACCGAACTGGGTCAATCCGACAGAAACGATCCGAATGACAGTTTCGATTTGATGAGCGGAATCCAGAAGGCCTTCGCCTCGGTTCCGGAGAATCTCGAAGCCGTAGGTGAACAATTGCTCGATCCGCTCGGCCTGAATATCGGCGACATCAGCGATGATTCCAGCGCCGCCCTGGAACAGGATGTGGTCGTGGGTACCTATGCGGCTATGCGGGCCCGATTTGACGGCCAGGCCGGTGCCTTTGCCTATCTCTTGTTCATTCTTCTTTATTTTCCGTGTGTCGCGGCGACCGCGGCGGTTTACCGCGAAACCAACGCCGGCTGGTCATTGTTTGTAGCTTGCTGGACGACCGGACTGGCCTATATGGCGGCGACAATTTTTTACCAGGCCGCGGTTTTCGCCGAGCATCCGGTTTATTCGTTTTCCTGGATCGCGGGCCTGGTTTCGTTTTTCCTGTTCGTGGTGCTGATTCTTAGAATGATCGGGCGCCGCCGCGGCCATTCCAGTCGCAGTCTCGCGGCCGAGGTTTAGTCCATGGTCCTGTCTGAACTCAGGAATTATTTACAGGAAAACCGCCGGGTTTTGCTCGCCGATCTTGCCAATCGTTTCAATATGGATGCCGACGCGCTCCGGGGAATGCTGCAAAAGTGGGTCACCAAGGGGAAGGTCCGTAAACTGTCCGGCGATACGGACTGTTCCAAGGGTTGTTGCAAGTGTGACCCGGCGACCCTGGAACTCTACGAATGGTTGGAATAGGGTCTCGATCCCGGCATATTCGAGTCTTAAGGGTCTTGCCATGTGGAAAGTATGGCGTGAAAATATTGACAAGTCAGACTTGGCCCTGACGTTCTGACGTTGCTGTTAACCCATTATTGCTCGCTGGGATCGCGTCTTCTTGAAATATCATTATAATAATATGATTTTTCAATGCCTGGAAGCAGGATATGATCGAACGTCCTATCGACAAGGCAGCCCTGACGCGACTCATGGCGGTGTTCCCAGCCACGGCCATCCTGGGGCCTCGCCAGTCCGGCAAGTCTACTCTGGCGCGCGAATTCACCGCAGACCATGTCTTCGACCTGGAAAATCCGCGCGACCTGGCCCTGCTGGGACAACCCCAGTTGGCGCTGGAATCGCTCTCCGGGCTCATCGTCATCGACGAAATTCAGCGGGCACCGGAGATTTTTCCACTGCTCCGGCACCTCATCGACACTCGTCCCGACCAGCGCTATCTGATCCTCGGCAGCGCCTCCCGTGACCTGATTCGCCAAGCTTCGGAGTCTCTGGCCGGACGTATCGGTTTCCACGAACTCGGTGGTTTCCGTTTGGCCGACGTCGGCGCCCGGAACTGGCGCCGGCTCTGGATACGCGGTGGCCTGCCGCGCTCGTACACTGCTGCTACGGATTACGATAGTTCCCTCTGGCGCGAGCAGTACATCGCAACTTTCCTCGAACGCGATATTCCGCAATTGGGGATCACGATCCCCGCGGCCACCTTGCGGCGCTTCTGGACCATGGTCAGCCATTACCATGGGCAGGCACTGAATTATGCGGAACTGGCCCGCGCCTTCGGTATCTCCGACATGACAGTTAGGCGTTACCTCGACATCCTCGAAGGCACCTTCGTGGTCAGATTGCTTCAGCCCTGTCATGTAAATGTCGGGAAACGGTTGGTGAAGCGTCCCAAACTCTATCTGCGCGACACCGGCCTTCTGCACAGCCTCCTGGCGATAGGTTCGGAGCGCGATCTCGCCAGCCACAACAAGTTGGGTGCCTCCTGGGAAGGCTTCGCCCTCGAAACCGCAGCCCGCGCCTGCGGCAAGCGCCCGGAGGAACTGGCCTTCTGGTCCACTCATACCGGGGCGGAGGTGGATCTCTTCTGGCAGGAACACGGAAAGAACTGGGCGGTTGAGATTAAATACACCGATGCGCCGCGCTTCACGCCCTCCATGGCCAGCGCCTTGCGCGACCTGAAACTGGAGCATCTGTGGGTGCTCTATCCGGGCGACCGGGTTTACCCCCTGGCGCCGAAGGTGACCACCCTGCCGATCGGTGAGATCGTACCAGGGTGGAGCTACTAGGAGGCTGTCCGAGAATAGCATTCATAGCGAGAGTTCATGCGGCGCAATACGCGAATACGCTATTGCGCCTTGCGCGGGCTCTTGCATTTTTCGGAGTGGCACCGGGCGCCGCGAAGATTAGGGAAAGCAACACTTCGTTTGGTGCGAATATCGGGAAACGGCGGGGCTAAGATTTTCCGAGGCCGGAAACAGACGCGAAAACGATTCAGCCCGAAAAAAGGGTAATATAGCAGCAAAATAAAAGGTCAGGGTACTGAAAATGAGGTCGAAGTGAGTCAAAACCGAAACACTACAATGAAAAATCCGCGTGTCGGTTTTGTGAGTCTCGGGTGTCCGAAAGCATTGGTTGACAGTGAAAGGATTCTGACCCGGCTCAGGGCGGATGGCTACGAAATCTCGCGCGGCTATGATGACGCCGATCTGGTAGTGGTCAATACCTGCGGATTCATCGACGCGGCGGTCGAGGAATCGCTCGATTCGATCGGAGAAGCGCTGGCCGAGAACGGAAGGGTCATCGTCACGGGTTGTCTGGGCGCCCGTAAAGCCGAGATTCAGGCCCGGCATCCGGGTGTGTTGGAAATAACCGGTCCGCACGCCTATGACGAGGTTGTGAGCAATGTCCATAAACATCTGCCTCCGTCTCCGGAACCCTTTACTGCCCTGATCCCGCCGCAGGGGATCAAGCTCACGCCGCGGCATTACGCTTATTTGAAAATTTCCGAAGGCTGCAACCACCGATGCACTTTTTGTATCATTCCATCGATGCGCGGCGATCTGGTCAGCCGGCCGATCGGCGATGTCATGCGGGAGGCCGAGACCCTCACGGACGCGGGCGTCAGGGAGCTTTTGATTGTATCCCAGGATACGAGTGCCTACGGCGTCGATCTGAAATACCGGCCAGATCGATGGCAAAGACGCGACCGGGCCACCAACCTGGCCGGACTCGCCGAGGCGCTTGGACAACTCGGTATCTGGATTCGCCTGCATTATGTCTACCCCTACCCGCATGTCGATCAGTTGATCCCGATGATGGCGGAGGGGAAAATTCTACCCTACCTGGACATCCCGTTGCAGCACGCGAGCAGCCGGATTCTGAAATTCATGAAGCGCCCCGCGTCCGCTGTCGATACACTCGCGAGAATCCGCTCATGGCGAGAGATCTGTCCCGAAATCACGATCCGAAGCACCTTCATCGTCGGTTTTCCGGGCGAAACCGAAACCGAATTTCAAGAATTGCTCGCGTTTCTTGAGGAAGCCAGGCTCGATCGGGTCGGCGGCTTCAAATATTCGCCGGTGCAGGGTGCCGCGGCCAATCAACTTCCCGATCCGGTACCCGAATCACTCAAGGAACAACGCCTCGAGGAACTGATGACCCTGCAGGCAGAGATCAGCGCCGAGCGTCTGAAAAATCGAATCGGAAAAACCGAAACCGTTCTGGTCGATGAAATTACCGATGAAGCAGCGCTCGCGCGCAGCCGGAGCGACGCGCCTGAAATTGACGGTCTGGTGTTCATCGACGGGGCCACACACCTTGAACCAGGCGATTTCGTTCGGGTCGTGATCGAAGACAGCGACGACCACGATCTTGGCGCCCGTTTGGCCGGCGGGCACTAATCCGCGGTCAGGGATAATTTCGCGAGTACCAGTTTTTCGGAATCGGACTCGCTTTCGTCATTCAACTCCAGGTTCACGTCGAGCAGAAAGACCCTCTCCTGGTTCAAGCCCCGGGAAATCAGGTATTCCCGGATATTCCGGCCGCGTGACTGGGCCAAGTCTCTGAGCGCGGCATCCTCGGACAGCATCGTTCCGTAGACCTTTCTGCGCGCACGCCCGAGAACGTCCCCGGAGTTCAGGCTCTGGTCGATCATCGGCGCATTCAGCGCTAAAATTTTCATACCCGCGACCCGCATGTAGTAGGCCCGCAGCAGGTGGCGCCTGAACTCTTCGTCGGTCAGTTCCGGTTCGGCCTTGGGAGCAGCCGGGTGTTTTTCCGCGTTCGGATTTTGTTTCGCAAGCTCTGATTTATTCGCGGCGAGAATGCCGTTCCGGAATTGCCGCGCGGCATCCGCCCCGGTCGCAACGCCTTTGACTTCGATGTTCAGGGCCGGACGCTGAGCCAAGGCTTCCGCGAGCTTGCCGAGTTTTTCTTTCTCACCCTCCGCAATCTCTGATTCGCCCGGACCGAAACCGACACTGTCCAATGCTTCATCGCCATCGATCAGGCTTCCCAAGGCTGCGAACGGCGAGGTGACCACTTTGGTGATCAAATTCAGCAGCACTTCGCCGATGATGCCCCAGATACTGAACTCGGGATCATCCAAGCTACCCCTCAAAGGCAGATCTAGATTGATCACGCCATCGGCATCCTGGAGCAGCGCGATCGCGAGTGACAAAGGCAGAGACACTGCATCGGGACTTTCCACTTTCTCCCCGAGAGTCAACTGCTTGATCACGACGTTATTCTCGGCGAGAAGTTTTTTTTGTTCGATCTTATATTTCAGATCGACCGACAGGTTGCCCTTTTCAATCTGATAGCCGGCAAATTTTCCGGAGTAGGGGGTCAGGCTGCTCAGGCTCAGATTATTGAAATCGAGACCGATGTCGGTATAGCGCTCGGGATTGAAAAACTGAATCTGCCCTTTGATGTGGACCGGCGCGGTCTGGTCCGCCTTCCCCTTGAGATCGATTCGGGCGCGTGACTTCTTGTCCGTGGAGAAGCCACGGATAATTCCGTTCAGGCTTTCCATCCCGGTCGCAAAACCAGGTTTGAGCGAAAGATCGGCAAACTTGGCCGACGCGTTTTTTACCCTTACGGTATCGATCTGAACCAGGGGGTCCGGTGACTGTTCAGCGTTTTTCTGCGTCGTGGCGGTGGATTTTCCGGCCTTCCCTCCCGCAGCCTGCTCCCCGCCAAAAACTTTCGAGAAATTGGTCGTTCCGTCCGCGTTGATGATGAACCGCGTATAAGCCCGGTCGGCGATCACTTCCTTGACCGACACCCTGATCGGATCCAGGTTGAAGTCGACCTGCTCGAATTTCAAGGTCTTCCAGTCCAGCAGTTTTTCGTTCTGCACTTTATCCTGACCCACGAAGTCATCAATACTGGCCATGCCGTTGAACGTGAGTTGGGGTTTGGAGCCCTCCTTCAGTTTGAAATCCACATCCCCTTTAACGATCGCATCACCATCGGCGAATGCGAGCTTCGTCACCGGATCGATATAGGGTTGGAAGTCGGTCAAATGGAGTTTCAGATCCAGTTTGACCACGGTCGCCAGCGGTTTTAAACCCAGACCACCCGCGACATCCAGATGACCGCTCTGATTGATCGCTGCCTTTATAGTGAACGGAAGCGTTCCGGCCAGATCGGAGGAAAAATTCTCCAGGCTAATGTCAAGAGGCTTGAAATCGAGCTTCATGGTGGTCGCGAGCGAGCGGTCTTCGAACAGGAAGCCGTAGTCGTTCAAGTCAACTTTCCGAACCCTTACCAACCACGTCGAATCGTCTGACGGGGTCGTCGAAGGAGGTTGAGACGGCGTAACGGCCTGACTGTCCGTGACCGGCACGAACACATCCACGAAATTCATTTCCTTATCGGGCCGCACCCAGGCATGGATACGGCCTTTCTCCGAAGCGAATGACGCGATCGAAAGCTTTTGCTCGATTAGATCGAAAGAGATCCCGTCCAGTGTCGTCTGCGGGAGTTCGATCAGCGTTTCGGCATCGCCTTTCCGGGTAATCTTGAGATTTTCGAGCACATACTTGCCATCGGAAACCTTTACCTGAAGCGCATCGCCTTGGTGATGAACGCTGTATTGAGCGTCCAGGTTGAAGGTTCCGTCGCTGATCTCGAAATTGACCGCGTCCTCGATATACCGCCAGATCAAAATCGGCCGGAAGCCGGACAGTGTGATCCGGCCGTTCGAGCGCAGCGGAGTAATATTGATGTCTCCCTGCCAGTCCAAGGTTCCGCCACTGTCGAAATTCGCCTTGAAATGAACTTGCGAGCCACTGTCCAAGTAGGTTTGGAAATCTGAAACCGACAGGTTGATGGGGGAAATTTGCGAGCGGAAAGCGCGTTTGCGGGACTGATCCTCGAAAACCACACTGCCTTCCCGGATGTCGAGCCTGGAGATCCGGACTGGAAACGGGGAGGAATCATTTTCCGGTTCGGGTTTCTGATCGCCCGACGGGACCAGCAAATCGTCGAAATTGAATCCACCGTCCTTGAACTTTTCTATCCCGACAAACAGACCGGCGAGACGGATCTCGTCGAACACTGCGGCCCGCCTGATCAGAGAAGACCACTCGAAATCGACAAAAAACTCGTCAAAACCGACAAAACGCGCTCCGCTCTTGCTCTGTACGGTAAAACCTTTCAAATCCACCTTGAACAAAAAAGGGTTGATCGAGACTTCCTGAATCGAACCGGTCCGGCCCAGTCGTTGCTCAAGAATATCCGGCAATTTTGTTTTGATCAGATAAGGAGCGAGCCAGAATCCGGAAACCGCGTACAGCGAAAGCAGGCCGGCGAAAATCCAGGCAGGTATTTTGAGTTTTTGTATCCAAGCCGGTATTGCCGCTGAATTACTGCGATTCGCGAGCGATGCTTTCATTGTTCGCGAAACAGAACCCGATTGATGATACCGAGGCTCGGGTCTTTGACCTCAATCGTAAAGGAATTCGCGGCCAGGCTGTCGAGTTGAATTTCGCCGCCATCGAAGGGCTTGATGTTCTTTTCATCCTGCTTTTCGCGTTCATCCGGGACAAGAGGGGAGGAACTGAACTTTCCGCCCACCTGTAAAGCCAATGCCTGCTCGATTTCTTCGGTGCTTTTATTTTTGGTTTCAACCGTCACGGTTTTTCCATCGCCGATCGTGATTCCGACCCCGCCGCCTTCCGCGCGAAAGGCCTTCTCATCAGCCGCGGAGTAGTTGATGACGACCTTCCCGATCGAAGCCGATTCGGTGAAGTCCAAAGACACCTTGACCCCGTGCTGGCCAAACGACTTGGCGCCGGTTTCGATCGTATATCGGTCGTTGATGTAATCCCGCAGCGTGAATTTACTCAACGAAAAGCCTTCCTTATTCTGAATGCTATAGTGCGGTTTATCTGCGTCCTTGGCGAGATCGACCGAAAGCCCCCTCAGAGAGGATCCAAGATCGGCCATCGCCCTCTTCATGGAATGCGCGACCTTTTTGGCCACCGATTTTGCGCTGTCCGGTTTCGGCCGGTCCGGTCCGTTGAGAAAGGCCAGCGCGGTTAAGCCGGTCTGCAAGCCATCATCGGTTGACCAGCGGCCGGAAATTGAAACGATGGATTCGCCTGGTTTCTGCGGAACACCCGGATAAATCCGCAATTCATCCCGGCCCGCGGGGACCGCCGCGTACAAAAAGGCCGACGCCAATCCCATGGCTGAGGTAAAAATACAGGTGCGTCCGGATCTTGTTATTGTTTTCTTCATAGTAAACCCGCTGGGCATCCAATCAAATTCTGGAAATCCCCATTCGTTACGGCCACGGAAAATTTTTTGTGTGGTTTGGGGGCTGAAGCTTCGAGTTGCAACAATACCATAAAAACGGTCGATGGAAAAAACGGCGCGTAAAACCCCAAATCCGCGATTGGATTTTGGGGAGTGTTCAAGACTTTAAATTTATGGAAAGATAGGGTTTAATTCACCGTTTTCGGCCGAATACGATAACAACAAAAAGCATAAACTAACTACCGAATAATCAAAATATAAAGGCGACTTATGTCCTACCTCTACCGGCTTTTTCTTAAAGGGCTGTTTACCATACTTCCGGTTGTTCTGACCTTTTATCTGATTTACTGGATCGTGTATTCGGTGGAGAGCCTGCTGAACCGGTACGTCGTGGCCTTGATCCCGGATTTTCTGCATTTTCCCGGCATGGGAATTTTAACCGCGGTCGCGTTGTTGATCGGAGTCGGATTTCTGATGAACCACTTCGTGAGTGACAAGCTTTCGGGATTTTTCGAAAATCTGTTGACCAGGATTCCGCTGATCAAAACGTTCTATCGGCCGCTCAAGGACTTAATCCATCTGTTCGCGAAAAAGCCCGATCAATCGATGCAACGCGTGGTGCTCGTGACTCTGCCAAGCTTGAATATCAAGCTGCTCGGGCTCGTCACCCGGGACCGGTTTGACGACCTTTCCGATCAAAGGATTCTGTTGGACTATCTGGCTGTTTATTTGCCCGGTAGTTATTTTCTCGGCGGAGTCACCCTGATCGTGCCGAAAAATCAACTGCAAGAACTGGATATGCCCGTGGAACAAGCGGTCAAGCTCGCGTTAACCGGATGGATCCAGGGCGAACTTTCCAATACCGACGATCCCGCCATCAAGAAATCGGCCTGAAATTCCCTGAAATCCAGGGACCTTGTGGAACGGTGGCCGGAATATGGAATTTGAAAAACAATTATGAGTGAAACGCTCGCTTCCTTGGTCTATTCGATCGAACCGAATCGCGATTACCGCACATTGACTACGGAAAGCCTGCGGGACGACATCGTGACCTATTACGACAGCTGCTATTGGGATTATCGATTTGCCTGGGCCAACTCCAGAAACCTGGCTTTGCATTATGGTTATTGGGACTCCGACACCCGCAATCACAGCGATTCCTTATTGAAAATGAACGAGGTGCTCGCGGAACAGGCCGGTATTTCAGATTCCGACTTTATTCTGGATGCCGGGTGCGGACTCGGTGGCAGCGCGATCTGGCTCGCGGAGCGCTACGGGGCCAGGGTGCTTGGGATTACCCTGAGCGAAAAGCAGGTCGATCTCGCGACACGATTCGCAAAACAGCGCGGCGTTTCGGGACTTGTGCAATTCCAATCGGCGGACTTCTGTCGAACCCCCTTCGAAGATGCCTGTTTCGATGTCGTATGGGGCCTTGAAAGTGTTTGTTACGCCGTGCATAAAGAAGCCTTCGTTCAAGAAGCCTACCGATTGCTCAAAAAAGACGGCCGGCTCGTGATCGCGGACGGCTTTGCCAAGCGCCGCGAGTTCAGCGAAAAGGAGTGGAAAGTGATCGTGACCTGCCTGAACGGCTGGTCCGTCCCGAATCTGGCTACGCCGGATGAAATGAAACGCTATGTCAGAGATTCGGGTTTTGGCAAGTTCGTCTATCAGGATATTTCGGAGTACACCCTGTGCTCGGCGAAACACATGTACCGAACCGCTTTGATCCATTATCCCTTGCACAGCATCTCCCGCCTCTTGTGGCTTCGTACAGAAGTCCAGAATGCGAACTACCTGGCTGGGCTCTACCAGTATCAGTTGATGAAAAACGGGATATCCGGTTACGGTATTGTAAGCGCGATTAAGTGACCGCCGGAATAATTGATCTACCCGTGATCGGGTTGAGAGTCTAAACGCGGCTGATCCCTTCCAGCTTGGCTGGTGAACCGGGCTTGGCGCTTCCGCCCTGGTATTCACGCATCGCGGTATAGAGGATGCTTAATAAAACGAGGTCATGACAGCCTTTAAAATAAATATCCGGCACTCAGAGAGTGCCGGAAAGGCGTCATGACCAAGAAAAACTCCGATCCCGATCTCACTCAGCAAACCGGCTGACCAACGTGCGATCTGGCAATACTTAGGTAGCGAATAACTGAAGTCCAGCTTCTTTTCGGAATTTATGCGGATCGGTCGCGGTACCCGACTCGCTGATGCGTTCTAAACCCGCGAGGCGGCAGCAAACTCGATCTACACCGGAATCGTTATTCTTAGCGAGAGCTTTTACCGTCACCTGCCGGGCCATACAGAGGCGACATTCTGCCATATTCTCCGTCATTCGGTTTCTGGGAATCGCCATCTGTCGAGTTACCGCAACCGATCAGCCCTGCGAAAAAGCCAGCAACCAAAAGCATTGCTAATAATTTTTTCATAGTTTCCTCCTCAAAATCGTACTTCTAATTATGAAAGAACCTCCAAATGCGTAGTCCGTCAGATCCCCGCAAACCCAGCAATTAAGCATAAGAATTAAGGATTTAATCGCATTTGTCGGGCTATTCTAGCCTATAGTGATGTCCGGCTCAAGTCTGAACGTAAATATTAGTCAAGCTTCTGAAATATCGATATGTTTTTGTCTTCAGGCAGGCTTGTTCCGCGACGTTTCACGCATAGAAAACGTATTTTGCAAGGAAAGAGCAGCTAAATTCTCGGATCTTTCTGGCGTTCCGTCCGCGACGGACCTCCAAAATGTTTGATGGTGGCGCCAGAGCACCCGCGTTCCGGTTCGTTCACCAGGACCCTGCGGACCGGCATAACCGAATTGTATTCACAAACGATATTGCCAAGGTCATTTGATTGCTTATAGAATGAGGATCGAGACGGGAAATCGAAGCAGCAGTTTATCCGCCGCCGACCACGGACAACAATCGATGAAGGATTCGAAAAGACTCCCGGAGAATCTTTACTTATAAATTAAACAAAAACGGAGAACCTTAGAATGTTAAATAGAAAAAGTCGCTTGACCGCGATTCTGATAGTCCTGTTTAGTGTCTGGGGCAGCGCGTTTGCACTGGAGGGCGAATACAAAACGCCTTCCGACGAAGACAATAAGAAGCTGTTGGACTCCGGCATTGAGCATGCGGAAGCGGCGCTTGCAGCGCTAAAGGCGGGAGACGCTAAATCGGCTGCCGAGCATGCCAGTCAGGCGTCAAAGCAATTGGTTGAAATCAACAGCGAAACCTGGGCCGGCCCGCTCGAAGGCGCAAAATCCAAAGTCCGGGTTAGCGGAGTCAAAGCTAAAAAAGGTGACGTGGCCAAGGCTACCGAGTTGTTGGAACAAGCCATCCCGACGCTGAAAGGTTTATATACTCACAGCAACAAGACTCATGATTCGGTCTTCTAGGCAATCTGATTCGAGGCGGTGGCGCAGCCGGCCGTGAACCGCGTTGGGTGACTTAACCCGTACTTCGCCGGATACTCCAGCGAAGTACGGGTTCTAATCCGGCTGACCAGATCCAACCAAGTACCTTATTGAAGCAACGATTCAATAATCTCCCCGCAGCGCATCAAAAATCCTGCTTGGCGAACCTGAAAACCAACTTGTTTTTATGGGAAGCCCCGTTGATCGGAGTTTAATCTTGCAGAACATCCCAGCCATCCTGGCATTTTCCGGCAGTACCCGCCTGGGGTCATTCAACGACTTGCTGGTCCGGGTTGCGGCCCGCGCGGCGGAACAGCGCGGTGTCGCGGTCGCTGTGATCCATCTGCGTGAATTTGCGATGCCCTTGTATGACGCGGACTTGGAGGCCGAGCACGGGTTGCCGGATGCGGCGCGCAGGTTAAAGCAGTTGATGTTGTCCCATCAGGGTTTTCTGGTGGCGAGCCCTGAATACAACAGTTCTATGAGCGCGGTTCTGAAGAATGGGATTGACTGGGCGTCGAGACGGGAGGAAGGCGAGGCGCCGCTCGCGTGTTTCAAATCCAAGGTGGTCGGCTTGCTGAGTGCCTCGCCGGGCACGCTTGGCGGTTTGCGCGGACTGGTTCATCTCCGCGCAATTTTCGGGAATCTGGGATGTCTCGTGATCCCGGAACAAATGGCGGTATCCGCGGCTCACTTGGCCTTCGACGATCACGGGCAGCTGAAAGACAATAGCATCCGGGAACGCGTGGAGACCGTCGGAGTCGGGGTCGCGAATCTACTGAAGCAGCTGCATTCGCAACATTGATTCCGCGGTCGAAACCGGCCTGCCCCCGAGAACTGCGGCGCCCTTGGATCTGGCTGTTTGATTCTGAGCCAGCCGTCCGGAGTTCTCGGCGAATGGACGAAAAAATTTCCTTTGGCTTTAGTCAGGCTGAAGGTCTCCAGGGGTTTCCCGGCGCTATTTTGTTGGACTACTTCGACTGAATTTTGGGAAACATTCGCTACGATCGCAAGATGTCCATACAAGGTGTCGGAGAACACCAGGATATCGTGAACTTCCGGGCTCGTGTCGCCTCGTTTTCCAAACTGAATCAGTCCACGACGGCGGTTCAATCCACCTTGTTCGACCGTATCGCCGAAAAAATCTTTCGCGTGCCCCCAACCGTCGGCATCCTGTGATTCAGGACCTGATCGTAGAAGCGTTTGTCATATTCCACGCATTGCCGGAACAGCTTGCAGTTGGTTTGCAAGATTCGGGTCGAGGCTCTCAATGAGTCACCGCTACCCGCAAGTGCTTTTTCGTGTAATCCGCATGATGGCATGAATTGTCTATAATGAATAAAGATGTCTAGCGGGCGATTCAATAATAACAACGTGGTCGAATACATTTTACATTTATCTCAAATGGAGGAGGCCGCCAGGGACTATTGTCTGCTCATCGAGCATCTCGAGCTATACACGGACGAGCAATGGCTCGCCGACGTTACCCGAATACTCCCGCGTATTCAGGGTTCCATGACCAATCTGGATGATCCGGATATTGAGTACAGCTTTTTCTGCCTGCCTGACCTTGAAGAACGTTTCGAATTATATTGCCGCTTTAAGGACCGCCTGGGCGCGAACGACAGTTACTGGCTGGAGTACGACACCGGCTCGGTCAACGAGGAAATGACCGGCAGTCTCGCGAGCGATCTTTCCGACATCTATTTCGAACTCAAACGCGGTTTGAATCTGGTTGAATCCGGTGATGCCAATAAATTGGATCTTTTGAGGCTATGGCAGACCGGCTACCTATTGCATTGGAGCGAACCGCTCGTGAACGCCCAAAAGCATTTGTTTTCGTTAAGAACCGGTCATCGTTACGGTTTACGATAGCGTTGCCGGAATTCGCGTCCGGCTTCCAGTCGTTGCCGACCTTGATCTGAGTTTGAAATTTCCCGCGTAATGATCCGAAACGAGTCATTGGTTAGTATCCAGGTTTCTACTCCGGATTGCGAAATTGTATATTATCAAGGATGTGATTATACTATTTGATGTAGACCTGAACGTTCTATCCATGCCAACCAACTATGGACTTCAAACGGGGGGTTGAAATTGGGCAGAGTAAGAGATTGGTTCAAGACCGGGGTAGCCAGTCGCTGTGGAATAATCCTCCTGGTGTTATTATCCGCTTGTGCGGTTGACAGGCCAGCCAGGCACGACCGTGGTCTCGTTCATCCGTTTCCGGGCGGGACCAAAGCGTTTCAGAAAACAACGAACCCTGATCGGAATCTTGTCATGCAGGAGGCCAGGGCCCAGCTCGGGAAACCGTATCGCTGGGGCGGTAAATCGCCTGGCAACGGCTTTGACTGCAGCGGTTTGGTTTTCTTTACGCATCGTCAGGCAGGTCTGAACGTGCCGAGGATGTCGAACTCGCAATTGTCCGAAGCGAAAAAGGTGTCCGTGCAGGATATTCAACCCGGTGATCTGGTGTTTTTCCGCATCGATTCGGATACCAGCCACGTTGGAATTTATATCGGTGGCAATGAATTCATTCATGCTCCCTCGGATGGCAGAAAGGTCAGCCGGGAGTCGCTTGACAGCCTTTACTGGTACAATCGTCTGATCGCAGTGGGCAATTTCTACCGCTGATTCGAGGGCCCCGTCCTCAAAATGGCTTCAAGGTGGCCAGTAAGATGATCCCGAATAAAAATAGCACCGGAATTTCATTGAGCCACCGATAATAGACAGGAGAATGCTGGTTGCGATCTTGTTTAAAATTTCGAACACAGTAGCCGCAATAGACATGGTAGACGACCAGAGCCAGCACGAGCCCGAGCTTTGCGTGAAGCCAACCGGAGGAATGGTACAGACTCCAGGCATAATCGATCAGCATCCAGATTCCAAACACCAGGGTTAAGACCATTCCAGGCGTCATGATTCCAAAATAGAGTTTCCGTTCCATGATCTTGAATCGTTCCATGCTGATCGGATCTTCGCTCATGGCATGGTAAACAAAGAGGCGCGGCAAATAAAACAAGCCGGCGAACCAGGTGACCATAAAGATCAGATGCAAGGCTTTCAGCCACATCAACCGCTTTCCTTACCTAACATTTCTCGAATAACAGCCCGCAGTTTCCGAGGATCGATTGGAGCCAGTTGATGCAGGACGATGGATCCATCCGGTGCGATCAAAAACTGGCCGGGATTTCCGAAATCGAACCGAAGGCATTGGCCAGTCGGTTCCGCACGGTTACGGTTGCGTGGCAATCTCACCGCGAATGACTTTAGACAAGGTCTCAACCAATAGCTTGTGCTCCATTTCCAGGACCCGGGCCGCCAGCGTTGTCGCGGTGTCATCGGGTTTGACTGGAACCCGTTCCTGAGCCAGGACCGGGCCCTGATCGTAATCCGCGCCGACCAGATGTACCGTGGCTCCGGTTTCGGTTTCTCCCGCTGCCAGAACCGCCTCGTGGACGCGCAATCCATACATGCCCTGTCCGCCGTATTTGGGTAGTAGAGAAGGATGGATGTTAAGAATGCGTCCGGCGTACCGATTGAGTATCGCGGAACCGACTTTTTTCATATAACCGGCCAGAACCACCAGGTCAACCCGATGTTCCAGCAATCGCCCGAGTATGAATTCATCGGGAGAAAGCCCGGTATCGGCACAGATTCCGGAATTGGCGATGTAGCAGGGTATCGATTCCTTCGCGGCTCGTTGTAAGGCCTGGCAGGAGGCATTGTTGCTGATCAGCACGGCGGGAACCGCGTCGAGGCGTCCGCTGTTGCACGCGTCGACGATCGCCTGCATGTTGCTGCCGCGATGCGATACCAGAAAACCGAGTCTGGTCTTGGTCATAACCGGCTAGGCGAGCGGCTCCGCTGGAGTAAGTTCAATTTACCGGTTTTTCATCCGCATGTTGCACGGAAAACCCGCATCATAGCAGGGTCGGAGCGCCTTTCGCCAATTTGGAATGTGATCGAGGCGATGATTTCCGGCAGCGAATATTTCGAACCGGAGGGTTCCAGCGGTGTCCCCGAATGGAAATGCGACTGGAGTCTGTTTTTACTGCCTGATAAAGTAAACATCATTTCTACTATTTCAGTCCTCGTAATGATCAAAGCAGGCATTATAGGCGGGACCGGTTACACCGGGGTGGAACTGTTGAGGATTTTATCCGGGCATCCGAACGTGGCGATTCGCGCCGTGACTTCGCGAAGCGATGCGGGCCTAAGAGTCAGCGATTTGTATCCCAATCTTCGTGGCAAAATCGATGTGGAATTTAAACTGCCCGAAATCGAAACATTTGCCGGCTGCGACGTGATCTTTTTCGCTACACCCAATGGTACTTC
>JBOICY010000476.1:0-1967 GCA_050740335.1 Methylococcales bacterium
CCACCAAAGAATTGGGTGGAATAAAAATATTTCTTGTCCAGGATGTTGTTGACGTTGACCTGGGCGGTCAGGCGCGATGCTCCGAACTTGAAGTGATAGGCAGCGAAGGCGTCCCAGCGGACAAAACCCGGCGCATCGACCGTCGTTCCTATGATCCCAGGGCTTTTCGATCTCAGGAAAACGCCGCTGCCGATTTCAAAGCGCTCCGGCAATACCTCATACTTGGCCCACAGACTCCCTTGATGCTTGGGCGCGCCGGGCAGGGAGTCTCCCGCGTTGCCTGGATTTGCGGGAAATCCTCTACCCACGGTCGCTTTGGTGATCTGTGCATCGGTAAAGGCGTAGGTACCGATCAGGCTGAGGCGGTCGGTCGGCTGTCCGCTGATGTCCAGCTCGATGCCTCGGCTTCGGGCTTCGCCGGCGGCGATGAAAGCAATGCCGGGCCTGGTCCGATCAGCCGCAGACAGGTTGGATTTTGTCACATTGAAAAAAGCCAGTGTGGAACTCAAGCGCCCATCGAAAAAGGCGGTCTTGAAGCCGGCTTCGTACTGCTCCCCCTCCTGTGGCGGCAGGGGTGAACCGGCTGCGGTACGACCATTGCTGGTCGTACCAAGGGATTCCACATAGTTACCGTAAAGTGAAAGCCACGGCCAGGGTTGATACACCACACCAACCCGCGGGCTGAATTTTTTCGCCTTGATGGTGGTTGTTTGGATGTCGCTAAACGATAAAGGCGAACCGCCAGAAAAGGTTTCCGCCCAGTCGTAGCGCCCCCCGCCGAGAATATGCAGCCGATCGCCGAACAACGAGATCTGGTCCTGGAAATACACGCCATGCCAACGATTACCGGATTTACCGAAGTCTTCGAACGGTTGCGCGAGTATCGTGGCCAAATCAACCCGTCCCAACACGGGATTGAACAGGTCTATGGACACATCGAACTGCCCCGCGCTATCGAAGAAACCTTTACTCTTGTTTTGCTGATCGAAGTAATCCCAGCCGACCAGCGCCGTGTGCTTGGTGCCCAGAAGATCGAACTTGCCGATGAGATTAAAAAACACCTGGTAATAGTCCTGGTTTTGAGGCCCTATGAAAATGAAGCGATCCACAGTGCGCCCGTCCGCCCGCACACCGCCTGATGAAATCTCCCTGAAATTAAATTCATTCCGTTGATACTGAAAACCATTACGTACCGTCCAGTCCACATCGAAGGCATTGAAGCGGTGCGACCAATTGAGATCCACCAAGTGATAGTCCTGCTCGTCGTGTATCCCGGGTTCGGTGAACTGGGTGCGCCGGGAAATGGGCGGAATGCGGTTATTGCCGTCTGCAAAGCGGACTGGGATCCCGGAATCGAACAAGTTATCCCGCTGCCGATATTCGTAATTGAGGTTCACCTCGGTGCCTTCCGATGGCCGCCAGGTCAGCGCAGGCGCTATGAACAAGGCGCGATCGAACAGTTCGTCGCGGAACGATTCAGTATCGGTGTAGCCGAGGTTGAAGCGATACAGCAGCGACCCGTCGGCATCGATCGGTCCGGTGGCGTCCACCGTGGTGCGAAAAAGGTCATAGGAGCCAAACTGCTGCTGCAGGGCATAATAGGGGTTATCCAAGGGCTTTTTCGTGACCACGTTGACAAGCCCACCGGGCTCGAGCCGGCCGAACAGCACGGACGCCGGTCCTTTGAGCACCTCCACCTGCTCGACATTGGCCAGGTCCCGATTGGCGGGAGAGCGCCTGCCATTGCGTAACAACCCGTCTCCACCACCGGCAAACCCGCGTATGACGAAATCAGTACCGCCGATATTTCCACTCGTGGGGGTGAACTGTACGCCACTGACATTCTGCACCACCTGCTGAAGTTGTATGGCCTGCTGATCCTTCAACACCTGCTGCGGCACCACCTGAATCGACACCGGCGTCTCCATGATCGGCGTGTCGGTCCTGGTCGCGGTAGAGGCATTCGG
>JBOICY010000477.1:0-7634 GCA_050740335.1 Methylococcales bacterium
CCTCATCACGCAAATCCAGGAAACCGCACCGGCGACCACCGCCCGGCCGGCCAAGTCCTGGAGCTACGACTACGATGCATCGGACCGGCTCGAACGGGCGCAAGCCTCGAACGCAGCGCAATACGCCGCCATGGGCCTAGGGATGATAGATCCGATCGGTCAGCGCCACGGTGCCCTCGGGAGCCAGGTTGACAAAGGTCCAGCCATTGATTTCGCCGTACTGCGCGGCGAAGGCCGCGAGCCGTTCGGGCGTGTCGCTCACCGGGTCGCGCGTGACCGAGATCATGAAGACTTCGCGGCCAATCCAAAGGTAGTGAGTCCCAAGGCCGCCACAGGCATGATTTTCAGTAAATCGCGTCGTTCAGTCATCATGTATCCCTCAATTCGATGGGTTCAATCCAGTAACCGCTCGCGGTGACAGCGTTCAGTCGCCCTGTCCCGGTGGCACGATGTCCCAGCGGATCATCATCGCGTGGTCCTCGTGCAAGACGTTGTGGCAGTGCATTACGTACATGCCGAGGAAGTCGCGCCAGCGGCTAAAGAACTTGACTTCCATATTCGGCCCCAGCGACACCACGTCCTTGCGCGAGTGGAGGATGTCGTTCTTTGGAACCGGCTTTCCGTTCACCTCAAGGATCTGGAACTCCTCGAAGTGGGAGTGGATCGGATGCACCCAAGCGTTGCCCTCGTTGCGCAGCGTCCAAATTTCGGCTGAACCCTGCTCGATTCTGGCGTCCACCCGGTTCGGATCCATCAACCGGCCATTGACGGTGAACAGGCCGTTATCGTAGTCGAAAACGAACGTCCGCTCGCGGCGCACTTTCCGCAGGTCGATTTTCGGCAGTACCCGCAGCGAATCCGGGATGCGACTGCGATCCGGTTGGGTTCTAGCGACCACGTCGAAACGCATGATTTGGTCGCCTGGATCGAGGTCCCGCCCGTTCGGTCCGGCG
Source organism: Methylococcales bacterium (assembly GCA_050740335.1). Classification (GTDB taxonomy): domain Bacteria; phylum Pseudomonadota; class Gammaproteobacteria; order Methylococcales; family UBA1147; genus UBA1147. The sequence continues at coordinate 954 of JBOICY010000477.1, forward strand.
CCGTCTTCCCGCATTGCGAGCCGGTTGACCAGATAAACGAACTCCCCGGCCGCGAAGTTGGAAAAATCGATGATCACGTCGTACCGCTGCGCTACCCAGATCTCGATGTTGTCCTTGACCAAGGGTTCCGGCAGCAAGTTGCCGTCATTCGAGATCACGATGAATCGCTCGCCCGCGTTCGGCGTGTCGCCGGTCGAGCTTGCGGCCTTCAGAAACAGGTTGTAGAGCCGCGACGGACCGCCGTTCAAAATACGGAAGCGATATTTGCGCCGCTCGACCCGGAAATAGGGCTGGATGATCCGATTGACAGTGAGTAAGATAGCGTTGTTGAAGGCACTTTTCTCATCACCCAGGAGGTTTTCAGGTATGTTGTCATAGACGGTTCTGCCATTCCAGTTGGACTCGATGCAAGACACGCTGACGGCGCAAGCCGAGCTGGTGTTGTTCGGCGGATACCTGCAGGCCATGGGTGTGCCGGGTCATTTCGACCGGGAGTTGCCCGGGCCGGCCAATCGGATGGACTACCAGCCGTCGGATTATGGTGTACCGTTGGTGTTGATGCTGCAGGGCGGTGGGCGTTCGCTTGAGGACTTGCGGATGTTGCGAGCCGATGAAGGGTTACGGAGCTTGCTAAGCCAGACTGTGCTACCGCGTAGCGATGCGGCAGGCGACTGGCTGCGGCGGGTGGGGGCTGTGGCGAGGGCTTGGAAGGATTAGCGCGGGTGCAGCGTCGGCAACTACGCAAGTTGCTGAAGAAAGAGGAACGGCGCGAGTATACCCTGGATATTGATGCGACGCAGATCGTGGCGGAGAAAGAGACGGCCAAGTGGACCTATAAGGGCGAGAAAGGCTACCTGCCGTTGGGGCAGGCACGCTGGCAGAGAATGGTTTGATCGTAGGCGACGAGTTTCGCGCAGGCAATACCGCGCCAGCGGCGGGCAACCTGGAATTTATTCGCTATTGCGAGCAGCCGTTGCCGGAGGGCAAGCGGATCGTGGCGGTGCGGGCCGGGCCGATAGTGCGGCGTATCAGGCGGCAATCTTTAACGAGTGCGAAGAGAAGAAGAAACGCTTTGCTGCCTTGGCGCCGATCTGGATAGCGCGGTCAAATCGGTGATCGCCGCGATCCCCGAGACCGCCTGGGTCAAATGGCGGGATGCCGAGATCGCCGAGAGCGTGCACAGCAGGCAGCCAAGACCGGGAAAGCCTTTCGCCTGATCGTGATTCGCCGCGGAAGCCAAGGCGACTGTTCGACGAAACGGCACCGCGGTACCGCTATACGGCGGTAGACAGCAACCGCCTCGAAAGCGCTGCCGAAACGCCTTTCGTGGTCTGCGCAGCGCGGTGAAACCAGCGACAAATCGGCAGGATGGCCGATTTGCACGCGCAGCGCCCGAAGGGTGCGGTATAGGGACATACCGCATGATTACCGGATCAAGGAACTCAAGCTCGGTTTCGGCATGGAGCGCATGCCCTGTGGTCAGATCTTGGCCAATGCCGTGTTTTTCCGGTTGGGCGTACTGGCTTACAACCTGTTCCAGGGCTTCAAGCATTGGACTTTGCAAAAGGAGTGGCGGCAACACTAGGTCCAAACCATCCGCTGGCGTCTCTACCAGGTCGCCGGCAAGTTGGTGCGCCATGCGGGACGGATTTATCTTAAAGTCCGAATCCACGTTGTCGAACTGTTCGAAAGCATTCGGGCGCAGTGCTGGCTCCTGGCAAACGAAGAGGACACCTAGCAGCCAAGCGCATCCATCGACGACCGAGAGGCGGTGCGAGGCGCACCGCAAGCGAGACATGCCTGAAATTCCCGGCATAAGAGATATGATCCAAAAAATTAGGCCCGGCGCGCTCTTTGTGAAGCCAGGCGCACCAAACGGGTGGCACTAATGTAAAAAAATGCCTGAAAATGGCAATAGGCAACCTTTTTCAAAATCCAGTCGCGGATTATGGGTCCGATGTTGAGCTTGATATCCTGATGGTGATCGTGTGTAGAGAACAACTCAACCCAAGGACCCGCATGTGGCCTTGACCAATAATCGTGCCGAACAGGATTTGAGAATGGCTAAAGTCAAACAGAAGGTCGCCGGTTGCTTCCGCATGCGCATGCCTATTGTCGAATCTCCAGCTATCTGCAAACCATGGCAAATCAAGGATACAATCCCCTCATTGCTATTCAAATGGCCCATACAGCGAATACAGGACCAATTAGAGGGTTAGTCAGGACGACGTCATCTATTTTCCTGTTGAGCGATTTTGTTCAGGCGGGATGACTTGAATCGGGTTCGGGCCTGGGGGAGGGAGTTTTTTGCGGTTTTTTCTGCGGTATTAGTGCTTAGGGCGAGCAGGATCGGCTATTTTGGTGGGTGCGGGGCGAACAGGATCTCCCCGGAATGGGCGTTGCGGAGGCGAGTGCGAAGAGCGCTCAGCCCGTGAAGAGGGCAAGCGCCTGATCGGGACGGGCGGCGAAATGGCGCAGTGCGCTTGCGATCGAAGTGCGTGGTTGGGTGATCAAGCGGCGCAGCCGGCTGATGATGAAGTTGCGGATACCGGCAAGCACTTGGGGCCACGGCCCTTGCGGACTTGGAAACGGTCCTCGTCGAACGTGACGTCCCGCACCTGCCATGGAGGCGATTCTCGATGCTCCAATGGCCGCGATTGAAAGCCAACAGTTGGCTGGGCGAGGCGTGCCGGGGATCGAGGTCGGTGATGCAAAAGACGCGTTCGGTGCGCGGTTCGGGGAGTTGGCGCAGGGCACGCGCAACGGTTCCATTTCCAGGTCGTTCAGTCGGATCGTTCGCAGAGTCGCTCTCCAGTCAGCCTGCGGCAACGGCTGGCGCAGTCGCTCCCGTGCCCGCCGAATGAGGGGATAAACCCATACCGTCTTGGGCTGTCCGTGGTGGCGATAACGCCCGGCATGGCGGGCATAGCCGCGCTTCGCCCCCAGACACTGCCAGTTGGCGGCGCGATAACCGGTACCGTGGAAGCGTTTGGGATCAACAAAAGTTTCGGCCAGCAATCAGGGATGGCCACGCACCGCTCCCGGTACTCGGCCACCTGGCGGAGCGCCCGCCCGGCGGTACGATTGAAACCGAGGTCGTGATGGCGGCGCATCAGTTCATCCCAAAGGTGGCGCCCGTCGGCCAGAATCGGCCGAACGCGCACTGCGGAAAACAAGACCGGCAAGGCAGCTCCGTTGTGGCTCGGTAGAGCGTCCATGTCACGAACATACACCAATCCGCCGGGAATGCCCAGCATCGCCATAATCCTCAATTGCACTCAGGAGATCAGGGGATTAGATGACGTGTCCCTGAGGGAGGCGCTACCGCCCCGCCTGCCCCGGTAGCATCTACAAGGTGGCAATGCGCAGCGCGGAGGCCTCGGCACGAACCTTAGGACAGGAGCCTGATCATAAATTGAGCCTCTGCAACCTGAGCGCATTGCCCACCACCGAAACCGAGCTGAAACTCATGGCTGCCGCGGCGATCATCGGCGACAGCAATAGCCCGAAAAATGGATAGAGTATCCCCGCCGCCACCGGTACGCCGAGCGCATTATAAATGAACGCAAAAAAAAGGTTCTGGCGAATGTTGCGCATGGTTTCGCGGCTGAGCCTGCGGGATCTCGCAATACCCCGCAGATCTCCCTTGACCAAGGTGACTCCGGCGCTTTCCATGGCTACATCGGTGCCGGTACCCATGGCGATGCCGACCTGAGCCTGGGCCAGCGCAGGCGCGTCGTTGATACCGTCGCCGGCCATCGCGACGATTCGTCCTGCGGCTTGCAGTTGCCTGATGATTTCGGTCTTTTGCTCCGGCAGCACTTCCGCCTCGACGCGGTCGATCCCAAGCTTTTTTGCAACCGCCTCGGCCGTGGTGCGATTGTCGCCGGTGAGCATGACCACCTGAATCCCGGCTTCGTGGAGCGCTTTCAGCGCCTCGGGAGTGGAGTCCTTGATCGGATCGGCGACACCGATCAGTCCGGCGCCTGTTTCGTCGAGGGCGACATACATGACTGTCTGCCCCTCGGCGCGCATTTGTTCGGCCTGGTCTCTCAACGGCGCGATAGCGATGCCGAGTTCTTCCATGAGCCTCAGGTTGCCCAGAGCCACCGGACGCCCGTCGATTCCGCCGGTGACGCCCCGGCCGGTATGGGACTGGAAATCACCAGCGGACGCGAGTTCGATATTGCGTTCTGCCGCGCTCCGTACGATCGCCTCGGCGAGCGGATGCTCGCTGGCCCGTTCGAGGCTGGCGCCGAAACGCAGTACCTCCTGCTCGGAGAAACCACTGGCGGCCACTATCGCTATGACCCGGGGCTTACCCTCGGTCAGCGTACCGGTCTTGTCCACCACCACGGTGTTCACTTTTTCCAGGATTTCCAGAGCTTCGGCGCTCTTGATCAGAACGCCGGCCCGGGCTCCGCGGCCGGTGCCGACCATAATCGACATGGGCGTAGCCAGACCCAGAGCGCAGGGGCAGGCGATAATCAGCACCGCAACGGCATTGACCACGGCATGCGCGAGGCGCGGCTCCGGTCCCCACAGCCACCAGACGATGAAGGTCAGCCCGGCGACAGCTACGACGGCCGGAACGAAATAACCCGATACCACATCGACGAGTTTCTGGATCGGAGCCCGGCTGCGCTGAGCCTCGCTGACCATCTGGATGATCCGGGCCAGCACCGTATCGCTGCCGACTTTTTCCGCGCGCATCAGAAGACCCCCGGTTCCATTGACGGTGGCCCCGATCAGGAGTTCGCCCTGGCTTTTTTCGGCGGGAATGGGTTCGCCGGTGACCATGGATTCATCCACCGCACTGTGTCCTTCCAGTACAGTACCGTCGACCGGGATCTTTTCCCCCGGCCGTACCCGCAGTATATCTCCGGGTTGCACCAGATCCAGTGGGATATCCTCCTCATCGCCGCTGGTCCGCACGATACGCGCGCTCTTCGGCGCAAGCCCGAGCAGCATTTTGATCGCCCGGCTGGTCCGGCTCCGCGCCCCGAGTTCCAGCACCTGACCCAGGAGTACCAGCGCGGTAATCACCGCGGCGGCCTCGAAATAGACCGGAACGCGACCCCCTTCGCCGTGCATCGCGGCGGGGAAAATATACGGGAGCAGGACCGCCACCACGCTGTATATCCAGGCGACGCCGATGCCGAGCGCAATCAGGCTGAACATGTTCAAACTGCGGTTGACGATGGAAAGCCAGCCGCGCACGAAGAAAGGCCAGCCGCACCAGAGTACAACCGGGGTGGCTAACAGGAATTCGATCCATTGAACCAAGAAGCCGGTAAGCGATTCGGGGAACAGTTGAGGCGCAAGGTCATGGCTCATCGCAAGCCCGAATACCGGAATGGACAACAGCGCACTGACCCGAAACCGTCGGCTCATGTCCTGGTATTCGATGTTTTCTTCCTCGTCTACGGCAATGGCGCGCGGTTCCAGGGCCATGCCGCAAATCGGACAGTTTCCAGGTTGGTTTCGGATCACTTCGGGGTGCATTGGACAGGTGTATTCGGTCCGGGCTTCGGTCTCCGCTTCGAAAGCCTTCTCCAGCGCCATGCCGCATTTGGCGCAGTAGCCGAATTCCGTTTCCTGCACTTCGGGATGCATCGGGCAGGTGTAGAGACTTAGCGTTTTCGGCGGTTGGTACGAAGATTTAGATTTCATGGCTGTCATGGCCTCCGAATGACGAGGAAACCTTCCTGCAGGCAGGCTTGTACTTTAATACCAGAACCGCAGCCCGGCAACCAAGCGTACGGTGTGATGTTCGAGCAGCGATTCCTCCTCGACATAATCGAATCCCACATAGGGCGCGGATTCGCGCTGGATTTCGTAGCGCAGGCGCATGCCGGCCTCGAATTCGGTAACGCCCGCTTTCACGCCGCGGTTCTTGACCGATTCAGGACATCCTACCACGCTTCTTTTTCCGCCGAACAAAACGTTGGCAGCGACTCTCGTGCAAACCACGCGATCGAACCCACCTGCAACCACACCCACCGCGTCAGGCCGTAAACCAACCCATGCATCGGCGTACCCGAACGTTTTCGGAAGCCGGCTCGACTCAGCAGGGTTCTCATGCCGACTTCCGTCCACAAATCGGCAAATCGATTGTCGATCCGGCAAGCGCTTCCCCGAAGCCGGTCTGCGGTCAAAGCTGAAAGCGCCGGTTGATTGGTGTCACGATGCATGCGGGTCTCCTTTTCAGGGTCTTATTGGGATTTGCGAATCATTTAAATTATACCCTCCAGGAGACCCACTTCCCTTCTATTTTACTGTATTAAGTGCCGTATTGTGGAGTTTTTGAACTCCGAAACGTTAGTTAGGATCCGTTCAGAAACGCTATTCCATTGAATAATTGGAAGAGACAGGGTCAGAGACAGGTAGAGTAGAGAACAGCCTTTCGGCTGCCCTCGCTCATCAAACCGTGCATGCGGTTTTCCCGCACACGGCTTTCCGATGTTCTTCACGCCAAGGCATGCACCGAGTGCCGGCCCACGTAAAAGCGGTAGGCCGGTTCTTGCTTGGCCTTGGCAAAGAGCACGCGGAGGCAGCTTCGAGCAAGGGGCAGGCTGGTTGTCTTTGACGGGGCAAAGACGTAGTGGGCTTGGTGGTCGATGGCGTAGCGGGCGAGTTTGCGCTGGGTCAGCAGGGCATCGGCGGGGCAAGGGTCTTATC
>JBOICY010000478.1:0-3080 GCA_050740335.1 Methylococcales bacterium
GATGATGGATAGCAAAGGGATCGGTTTCCGTTCCGTGACCGAGAATATCGATACCACCACGTCAGGCGGCAAGCTTGTCTTTCACATCTTTGGGGATTTGGCAGAATTTGAACGCTCGATCATCCGCAAGCGCACCCGCGCAGGCCTCGACACGGCCAGGGCCAGCGGGAAGAAGGGAGGGCGGCCCCCGGCGCTGACGGAAAAAGACATTCAGGCGGCCAAGGCTATGCTTGCTGATCCGCGATTACCGTGGAGGAAGTGGCGGACCGTTTGAAGGTCGCACCCTCGACCCTGTACAGGCACTTGCCGGAGGTAGAAATGAGGCGAAGTAAAACTTCGCGCGGCATTTTCCATCTCACCCGATACGATTGTGCTTGTAGTGTTGCTACAGTTGTTGCTACACTAAAATATGTTCGAATGGGATGAAGATAAACGGCAACGGAATATCGAAGAGCATAGCGTTGATTTCCGGGTCGCCGTTCGTATTTTCAACAATCCTGTGATCGAGGTCGTGGACGAACGAGAGAACTATAACGAAGTCCGGTATCGGGCACTTGGCCGTGATGAGCACAAATTTACATGGTGACCTACACCTGGCGGGGCCAAAACCGTCGGATCATTTCAGCATGGAAGGTAGGAAAAGATGGCAAAAAAAGATATGAAAACTTACACTTTGGAGGAAATTAACGCGCTTAAGGAATGCGGTGATTTTGTGCCGACACCGGGTGATGCGCCAGAGTATGAAATCGACGAAGCGTTCTGGAATAGCGTCCGTGTGGTTATGCCGGGAACGGGGAAAACCCATACCGGTCTGCGGATCGATACGGACGTTCTGGAATGGTTCAGGGCTGCCGGGAAAGGCTATCAATCGCGCATGAACGCCATTCTTCGGTCGTATCATGAAGCCCATAAAAACGATCCGTCGCGGCAACCCTGAACCCGCAAAATCGGAAACAGAATCCATCATTCTGTTTCATGAACACGCTGTGAATCCCCGTATCGGCTTTCGCGGCGGAGGCCAGCGCTTCCGTAAATACCGGTGCGCTAGATCTGTTGCGCCCTCGGAAATTGACGCCATACCCAGGTAGTTTCCCGTTACCGCGTGAAGATAGGGAAATCCGGTGGCAGATCTCCGGTAAGCCTCCAATAAGTGTTGGTCGGCGCGGTCTCCCCCTTGTAGCAGGTGTTCGTTATAGCCCGAAGCCGCCAAAGCTGCGATATGAGTATCTTCATCGAGTGTTCCCGCCAGTACCAATGCCGCGTCAAACCGATCTTGGGCCAGTGCGAGATTGCCGGCCGACCGCAGCGGCTCGCCTTCGGAAATTAGCCTGCCAACATCGCTCGCGCTGGTGTTATTACGCGCGGCCAGCGCATTGCCGCTCATTCCATAGACGATGACAGAAATTGCAGCGACGCCGGTTAGACAGTTTAATACATACATCGAGCGAAACTCCACGAATTCCTTCCTCAAAACGCATTTGCGATGACGCGAAAATGAATATCGTCATCCTGAATATGGTGTTCCCCTAGCGACGGTGAGGGCTTAGCGATAAACCGATACGGCCCGTAAAGAAAAGCCGAGCTTGGCCGTAATCAGGGAAATCAAGTCGTTCATTCCCGAATCGGATTATGGTTGCAGTTTTATGCGCTCAACACGAAGCGAAAGCAACCGCTCACGCGGCGGTTTATCGCCGTCGGCGGCCGGAGCGAAGTGCGGCCTATCAGGTGGTGCAAGGCCATCTCGAAACCTGGCTCTCCGGTTGCCGGAACCAGGATGAGGAAGGTTCCCCGGTTGCGGCGACCATCGAGCAGGATTTTCGCAAGTATCTCGACAAATCGGCAGAACAGCCGATTTACACGGCTAAGCCGCCTGTAAGGGACGAGGGATCTGCCCCTCCTGCAACACACGGCGTATCGGGCAGAGACGGCTGCACACCTGGTTGATGAGGTCTTTCCACAGGTCCCGGTGCGACAGTGGGTATTGTCATTTCCTAAACGTCTGCGGTATTTCCTGAGCCGTGATGCCGATCTCATCAATCGCGTAGTACGGATTTTTCTGAACAGTGTGGAGAAGGCGCTTCAATCAGGTTGCCCGAATGCGCCGGATCATGGTCGGCCAGGAGCGATAACCTTTGTTTGCCTCGCTTCGGTTCGGCGCTGAATGGAAACATTCACTTCCACTGCTGCGTCATCGATGGTCTGTTTAGATCAAAAGGTGAAGCCCTGCGGTTTGACGAGGCCCTCATAAACGCAGAAGCCATTGCGAAGGTGCAAACCCAAGTCCGGGAACGGGTACTCCGTCTGTTCAAGCGCAGAGGGCTGCTTTCGCCGGAAGCTGGGCAGAAGCGATGCGCGCGGGCAGGGACATGAAGGCGGCTATTCATGATGCACATCCCTGTGCATCACCGGATGGGCGGCTTTCAGCCGTGCAAATCCGGTTGCCACGCAAATCAAAATGCTACGGCAAATGCCAAAAAATGCTGGAGTACTCCGTCAAGTTGCTGATGGCTAAATGGAACAATCAAATACCTATGTTAAATTAGCAATCTCCCCCCGGGTAATGATGTACCTGCATCAGACCCTGGAAGCGAGCTTCCTCGGACCCCGGTATTGGCTCCACGACGATTTCTCGAAGATTCATGCACGTTGTCTCGCAAGGTCGTGTCTCGACGTGCTTTATACAACAGTCCCTGGGATCTGTTCGGATGCGAGAATAAATTTATGTTTAGTCAAACGATTTCATCTGGAATAAATTCATCCTGAAGAACCAGCGGCCTGTGCTTGCATAAACGGGTTGCATGGTTTAAATTCACAAGCTCGATACCGATTGAAATCTGAGCAAAAGGTTATTCGTTAACCACGATATTTCAGACTCCTGCAAGCTTTTGCAATGAGTTTTCAGAGATCGGTTCTTGGATTCGTAGATAAATGAAGCGGCAAGCTTTGCACCGGCCAGGAGTTTCGGGAGGGGTTGTGTTTTGAATCACCGCGTTGCCGGTATTTCCCAGATGAATCGCCTAAACAATCAAACCCGGTTAATTTCGGGTTTTCTGCTTGGCTGATTGAAATGAATCCACCCC
>JBOICY010000479.1:0-14930 GCA_050740335.1 Methylococcales bacterium
GAATCACTCCCATCAACGATTCGTTACCCAACACCACGGCCTCGGTCACATAGCTACGATTCTCAAAGGCGATTTCAATCGGAGCAATTTTCGGCACCTGGCGCTGGTGGCCGTCGGCCAGCGTAACCACTTGCTGACCGACTTCGGTAATATCGAAGCCCAGTTGCAACGCGACCTCCTCGGTCACGCACATAAACGTTGCGCCGGTATCAACCAGCGCATTGACCTCGACCTGCTTGCGGTTGAACAGATTGGTTAATTTGAGTGTGGCATAGGTTAAACCCATGTTTTTCTCCCGGATAAATTGCGAATGCTACCCAACAAAACAAGTTTATTAGATCAGGCGTCTAAAATCTTGTTGAAGCTTTCCTTTTCTCGCATGGCGGGTCAGATTGCGCCAGGACGAATGTCCGGCGAACCCTTGGGCTCCAAGATTTCGATTTCCGGAACTTAGCCGCTTCCATCCAAAAGTTCGAGCGGTTTTACATTCAGCGGACTTCCCCACAATCTGGACGTAATCGTGCGGGCTACTTCGAGATCACCGCTGGATAGGATTTCCAGACCTCCGAGTTTGCCTCGTGCCGCGACGAGATTCCGTGCCTCCAATTGTCGCCGGACTTCCCTGGTAACGGGAAGACCGGTATCCAGAATTTCGATATCCGGTCCCGATATTCGCCGAAACAACGGCAGTAGAAAAGGGTAATGGGTGCATCCGAGAACCACCGTATCCGCGCCGCGGGAAATCAATTTACCGAGGTATTCGGCCGCCAGTTGCCGGGTTTCAGGTCCATCCAGGTCGCCTTTTTCCACGAGTTCGACCAAGCCGGGACAGGCTTGTGTGATAATCCGTACTTCCTGACCAAATTCAGTCTGTAAACGCGTGAACTTCTCGCTGGTCAGCGTGCCGGCGGTTGCGAGAACGCCGATGACTCCGCTTCGGGTCATCGATACCGCCGGTTTCACCGCGGGTTCCATTCCAATGATTGGAATCGTATGCAAGGATCGCAATCGCGTAATCGCGGCGGCGGTTGCCGTATTGCACGCCACCACGAGCGCCTTGACCCGGCGTTGAATCAAATACCGCGACAACTTCACGGCACGCTCCTCGACCTCGGCAGCCGTTTTGGTCCCGTAAGGCACATACGCGGAATCCGCAATATACAACAGCCGCTCGGACGGCAGTTCCCTTTGGATGTGCCGGGCGACCGACAAACCGCCGACACCCGAATCGAATAGACCGATCGGTGTGGACCGGTCCGGCGCCTCAAAGTCAGTGATCGGATGACCCGTGATCCTGATTGTAGTTACCATGATTAACCGCTTCGGGTCAAAAATTCAGTTTGGTCCGGTGTTGAAAACACCAATGCACAAGAACAGAGCGTTGATTCATTCAAAATCGTCTAATTCAGAAAAGTGTTGGCCAATTCCCCCCGATTCAAGGTGACCTGTTTGGTCACGTTTTGACCTTTCCAATCCAAAACAAACTGAATTCGATTCAACCAGGAGCGACCGTCGTGTACCCGACTCGCGGGCAAACCGCAAAGACCCAATATTTCCAGCGAAACTCACAAATCAAAGTATCTTGCACGCCAAACCGACACATTGGCATACATCATGCTCAATAGCTTGTAACAGGAAAATATGTCGAGTCGCCGCCATCGGAGGGCGAATTTTACTGAATCAGGAGGCTTTGCCATGTTTAACAAAATCTTTTCAATCGTTCACCAGAAACTACGTTATTTTACGCTCTGGGGTTATGGATGGAAGTGTAGAAAAATGTCCAGAGCCTCCGCCTCCTACCAGTGGCGGGACCCGATCACCGGACTATGGTACGCGGAGAGGACCGCCATGAAACTGCTCATGGTCAACGCCCTGGATTACTACCGTCACTGACCCGATACCCCAACCGACCAGGTTTCCTCCTCTAGAATGCCGGAGTCGCGAAGTAATCACTCCGGCATTTTTTTTCGGACGTTTCCAGGCAAGCCGGTTAGGCGTTCCTGTAATATAGGATCAGGTTGAGTATTCCCTGTTCGACGGGGAGCAATTCACGGTCCAGAAGGCGTCTCATCTTCGCTATATCCGGTTTACGCCGGGTCATGTCCCCTTCGGCCAGAGGCGGCAGAAACACGATTTTCGAGCGGGATCTCGTTAACTCGATTATTTTCTGCGCCAATGACAAAATTGTAAATTCTACATCGCTGCCAATATTGACCGTCTCGTTTTCAATTGCTCCGCTGGTATGCGCATTCACACAAGCATCGACATTATCATCGACGTAACAAAAAGTCCGGGTCTGCGAACCGTCACCATAGATCGGAATATCCTCGGTGTTCATGGCCTTTCGGAGGAAGCGCGGAATCACGAAATCCTCGCTCTGGTTCGGCCCGTAAGTATTAAAAAAACGGAAAATTAGATAATTGAGGCCGAACTCCTTCTGGTAGGTTCGAAGGTAAGCTTCACCGACGTTTTTTACGACTGCGTAAGGTAACCGCGAATTCAGTGGGGTGGTATTTTCATTCTGAGGAATTTCGAAAGGCTCACCATAGACTTCGGAAGACGATGAATAATAGACCCGTTTAATCCCGCAATTCTTGGATAAATTCAGAATATGTTCGATACCCCGGATATCGCCCAGGACGGCCAATGGATTCTGCAAGGTGCGCTGCACACCGACCACCGCAGCGAAATGAAATACGTAATCGAAACGATACGTGAAAAACAGCGGGGAAATATCCCGATAACAATTCACATCGCACTTGATAAATTCGACATTTTCGAGATCCAGCGGGACCTTGGAAAGATCCCCGGTTAAGAGATTATCCGCGACGATAATCCGGTTCTCCGGGTCCTTCGCGAGCTTTCGGGTCAGTGCGCTCGCGATATTGCCCGCGCCGCCGGTAACCAGTATGCTGTTCATGCCGCGACACCCCCGAGTTTTTCCAGAATATCCTCGAGGCCGCGTGTATTCGCCACGTCCCTGACTACTTGCAAAAATTTCGGAATGACCGCCTGTTCCGACCAATTCTGCGTGAAAGCCTGGCGGCCCTGGCGGGCCAGACGATCCCGAAATTCCGGGTCGGACTGGATTTTGCGCATCGCGCACTTGAGGTCTTCCGGGCCATCGAAGAGCAAACCGCCGCCGCTGCGCTCGACAATCTCGGGGAAGGGCCCGATTCCGCGGGCCAATACCGGGGTATTCTGACGAAACGATTCGATCAGGATAATTCCGAATGTCTCGAAACAAACCGAGGGGACGATCAACGCGATCGCATGCTGGTAATAGCTGTCCAGTTGATCCGGTGCAAGCCGCCCCAGGAATTTGACTGCAGCGATTCCTTTCGCGAACTGTTTCAATTGAGGCGCGTATTCACCATCACCCGCGATCAAAAAATCGGCGTCGGGATAATCCCGGAATACCGGAATCGTATCATCCAGTCCCTTGATTTTTTCCAGACGTCCGACGAACAGGAAATAAGGCCGCGGATGCGGTGAGGGGTCACGGAAACGATTATCCTCCTGAGCGATATCCGGTAAAAAATAATTCACCACGTCCATGTCACGCGGGAAACCGAACTCCCGGTGTTTGTCGCGACTGAATTCACTCATCGCGATGAAGCGATCCACATGGTGTTGAACGCGGTTCAGGTAGCCGCTGTACCGCCACAACTGAGGCGGCCGCCGATAATGCAGAACACAGCGCAAACACTGCCGCCCGGTACAGCGCTCGCGACCATGGCGCCATAGCACGTGCGACGGACAGACCAGCCAGTGTTCATGCGCCATATACAGCTTTATGCCCGCGCCATAGGCAAACAATCCCGGTCCCCCGACCAACGACGTATTGTGAAACACGATCACATCGAATCCACGTTCATCGAGAATTTCCCGGATTTTTCCACCCTGCACGACCGGTTTGCCCAACTGTTGGGTCAATAAGATGGAAAGCCTGGGCAATCTGGACCGCAGGCGGATGACCTCCACGCCGTCGCCGTAATCCGGAATTTCAGGATCCGGATGATTACTCAGCACGTTATACGCATCGATATCCTGAATCACGGTCACTCGATGGCCCTGCCGGACCAGGGCCTGGGAAAGCCTTTGGATGCCCATCGCATCCCCGCCAAAGCTGCAGGGCGGGTAAAAGGTTGTCAGCATGCAGAAGCTGAGACTGCCGGAACGGTTGGAGCCCGAACGAAGCATTGGCTCCCCAGGACGTGGTGCATTCATAAATTCAATCCATCAGGGGAGCCAATAGAACAACCATTCTCAATCGAACCAACAATAGAAAAATTCCTTTCTACAGAAATAGACTGGCAAACATTTTTCGCTGATTGAACGAAAGTCTCTTGTTCTCTCGGACTTGAACCTTGACCGAAGCCTGATCGTGCTAAACTATAGCCGATACCAAGCCAAGTTCCAAACGTAAATCGAATAAGCATGGAAACCCGGAATTTACGCCAAACCCGAATTCGTATCTTTCTCACCTGCTGGATTTTATTCGCGCTTTTTTTCGCAACCGACTTCGTCCGGGAGCACTATCTGGTATTGAGCATAGGCGATGATTTTTCCTTCCGTCTCGATGCATACGAGGGACTTCATCCGGACATCTTCGTTACGGAGCACCACGGCGTGCACCACGGAGCGAACCCCGGCGCATCGATGATCGCAGCGATCCCCTATGTGGTTTTCAAGCCCTTGATCGATGCGATCAACGATCGAATCCTTACGAAACGGTCTGCCGTAACAGGTGAAATCACCGCGGTCTATAAGGACCCCAGGCCGATGCGAGTCGAATTTTTCAAAAAAGTCAGACAGCGCGGTCTGGACATCAAGTTCGGGCTGACCGGATTCGTAACCCAGGTCTTCTGCATGGCACCTCTCTCCGCTTTCAGCGCCGTGGTGATGTTTAACGTATTTGTCTGGCTAGGCATGAACCACAGGCTTTCCTGCGGACTGGCCTTTTTATACGCCTTCGGCACCCCGGTCTTGTTTCGAACCGCCTATTTGAATCAGAATCTGATAGTCGGGATTTTTTCCTTGTTTGCTTTCGTATTCATCTGGCGATCGTCGCGGGAACCCCGACTCGCACTGAAAACCCGTCATTTTCTGGCGGGTTTTTTCGCCGGATTGGGTTTTTTGTGTGACTACAGCGGGGCGATCCCGATGGCTTTGCTCGGGATTTACTGTCTGGTCCTGCGTAATGAAAAGGTTGGATTCTCTCAAGGCGTCAAAGATTCGCTTTGGTATGGCGCGGGAACATTGCTTCCGGTGTTCCTGCTCGGCTGGTATCAATACCGAAGTTTCGGGAACCCTTTTTACCCCGCTCAACACTACATGCCACCGGTCGAATGGATCGAAGTAGGCTACCAGGGGGTCGGCGGCCCTCAACTGGAATTGCTTTGGATGCTCTGGTTCGACCCGCGATTCGGTTTGTTTATGGTCGGGCCGATTTTGCTGCTCGCACTCGCGGCACCCTTATTGCCGAAAGATCGACGATGCGCACTTCCGCTTCGCGAGATGATAATTTTGTTGGCCATTTTCCTGGCCGTCTCGATATTTTTCAGCTCGGTACAGTACACTCGCCTGCAGTGGAACACCGGGATCCGCTATCTGATGGCCGTCGTTCCCCTTATGTTCATTCTGTCCGGAATCGTATTGGCGCGCCTCCCGAAATTGATTGCCTTTCCACTCGGGGTGCTGGCCATCGCCGAATCGGTTGCGGTCGCGATGGTCCGCAGTCAAAAAGGGATTCTCGATTCGGTCATGCGAACCTTTCTCGAGGGATTCCAGCTGCCCTGGCTCGCCACCCTGTCCAGAATGGCCGTGCAATACGCTCCCTTTCTGGACCAACAGTCCGCCTCGGCGATGCCCTTCATGACGCTCGCCGCGGTGCTGATCTGGGGAATCTGGACCATCGAAGAACCCGGCAAGCCTTTTGACATAACCTCGAAACCCTAAACACTTCAATCAGGATGAGCAAAGATAAGAAAACTGTTTCCATCGTCGTTCCGGTCTTTAACGAAATCGAAGTCATCGACACCTGCGTTCGGCGGCTGTCCGATGTCATGGCTTCGCTACGCGACTACGACTACGAGTTGATTTTCGTCGACGATGGCAGCCATGACGGCTCCTGGGAGAAGCTGATTGATTTCCAAAGTCGGGATCCGCGTCTGAAAGTGATCAAATTCTCGCGTAATTTCGGGCATCAGATCGCAATCACGGCGGGAATCGACCACGCGAAAGGCACTGCGGTCGTAGTTATTGACGCGGATCTGCAGGACCCTCCGGAAGTGATCGTGGACATGATCGCCAAGTGGGAACAAGGCTATGATGTGGTTTACGGCCTCAGAAAAAAACGCGCCGGGGAAAGCTGGCTGAAACTGTTGACCGCGTCCCTGTTCTACCGTGTGTTACGAAAATTCACCAGCATTGAAATACCGGTCGATGTCGGCGACTTTCGTCTGATGAGCGCAAGGGCCGCCGGTCAGCTCAAACAGCTTCGGGAAAAAGACCGCTTCATTCGAGGCTTGGTCAGCTGGATCGGATTTCGTCAGACCGGCGTTCCTTATTACCGTGAAGAACGATTCGCCGGAGAAACCAAATATCCCATCAGGAAGATGGCAAAATTCGCGCTGGACGGAATCACTTCGTTTTCCAGCGTTCCGCTGAAATTCGCGTCCTGGCTCGGATTCGTCACGTCCTTGCTGGCCTTTCTTTATCTATTAAGCGTTTTCATTCAAAAAGCGATGGGATATACGGTCGAAGGTTGGGCTACAATCATGGTCGCAATCATGTTTTTGGGTGGAGTCCAGTTGATCTGTCTCGGAATCATCGGCGAGTATATCGGCCGCATTTTCACCGAGATTAAATCACGGCCGATGTATGTGATCGAATCCATCAATAACGAGCCAAACACTCTGGTCAGCGAAACAACCAGCGGTTAATCTTCATGGGATCGCGCCTCCGAATGCACAGTACCCAACCAGAAAAATTGAAACCCGCGCTGTTCATCACCGGCTCGACCGGTTTTGTCGGAAAACGTTTGTTGCACCGAATCAGTCCCGGGGACTTCGCGCGGATCACGCTGCTCAACCGGCGCAAGGCTCCATTACCGGCCCATCTTGCAGATCTCGACTCGGTCCAGCAGATCGTAGGAACGCTCGCCGGCCCGGATCTGTATGCGGCTTATCTCGGCCCGAACACACGAATCATCCACCTCGCGGGACTTACCGGCAAGGCGGAGCGCGAGGCCTATTTCGAAACCAACACCCACGGCACGGAACAACTGATCCATGCGGCCGAGCGGGCCGGTGTCCACGCCTTTCTGTTGATCAGTTCGATCGCGGTATCCTTCAAGGAACGCAGGGGCTACCACTACGCCGAGTCGAAACAACACGCGGAACAGAAGTTACAAGCCAGCCGGCTTAGGTATTGTATCGTGCGGCCGACCATGATTCTCGGCGAGGTCTCGCCGGTATTGAAAAATTTATCCTCTCTCGCGAAAGGTCCGGTGATTTTGCAGCCGGGTAACGGAAAAACCCCGATCCAGCCGATCGATGTCGACGACTTGAGCCGGCTGTTGCTTGCGATCATCGAAGAAGATGCGTTCGGGAACAATATCCTGGAACTCGGTGGCCCGGAAATCATCAGCATGGGCGAATTTCTACAGAAAATTCACATCGCCTGCCATCAAGAGCGCGGAATGGTAATCCGGCTTCCGCTCGGATTGGTTATCTTCAGCCTTCGGATGCTTGAAAAAATGATCGGAAAGTATTTGCCGGTTACTTCGGGACAGTTCGCGTCTTTCCGCAATCCCGGCACGATCGAGCCCAACGCGTGGGTCGACGAGCACTCAGGCGAGATGAGAAAGGTCGACGCCATGCTGTCCTGCCTGGCCGCTGCCCGGACCGGCCATCCGGAGGATGCGCTCAACGCCGAATGCTCGGTCTATACCCGCTACCTCGCCGATCAGGAGCCGGACCTCTATATCCAACGAAAATATGCCGAGGCCTTCGAACCCGGCCGGCCTCTTGCGATCCGGGCGCGCTCCCGTTTCGAAGCGCTGCTCGAAAAACTGTCCACAAAAAATCCGATCTATACGCGCGCGCTCGATGGCTATTGCAAATTCTTTTATCGCGATTCGATCGTCCGCCAAAAATTGGTTCTGTTGCTCGCAATACTCGAATGCCGGGCCAGCACGGCAGGAAAAATCGACCGTGCCGATCGACTCGCTCCGCCGCTGATGCTCCTGACATTTTTGACCCAGATCACAAGCTCGATTTTATTGCTTTCGGTCGCAACCATCCTGCTCAGTCCGGTACGGCTGGCATTGAATGGCCTCGAACGGTTGTCCCGAACACCGCATGGCTGATTTCACCGTGGTCGGTTCGGGCGCGAGCGGGGTGCATTTTGCGTTAACCGCGCTCGAACGCGGCCGTTCGGTCGAAATGATCGATGTAGGCTGGACTCCGGATTGCGCAGCGCATCCCGAGGATTCATTTACGGACTTAAAAGAAACACTCGAAGACCCGGCGGCTTACTTTCTCGGCCGGAATTTCGAAGGAGTGTTCCTGCCCGGAACGGCCGGAGAGTTTTACGGCATCCCTCCATCCAAAGAATATGCGTTCCGACCGGTACCCCAATTTGGTACCGAGACGGAAAATTTCGCGCCCTTGTCTTCGTTTGCCCAGGGCGGACTCGCCGAAGCCTGGACCGGCGGATGTTATCCGTTCAACGACGGCGAACTGGAAGACTTTCCGTTTTCCTACAACGAGATCGAGCCATTTTACACCCGGGTCGCGAAACGGATCGGAATCAATGGAGAAAATGACGACTTGGCGGCCTCCGTTCCGTTTCATTCCGGACTCCAGGAGCCTTTGAGACTCGACCGGCATTCCGCGTTGTTATTGTCGCGTTACCGTTCCAAGAAAGGGACATTCCAGTCGAAACTCGGCTGCCGCATCGGACGGGCCCGCCAGGCCGTGCTAAGCCTGGATTTGGGCGAAAGACAAGCCTGCGATTATCTCGGACGGTGTTTGTGGGGCTGCCCGCGCAACGCGCTCTATACCCCCGCGGCGACCCTCAAGGAATGTCTAAGGCATCCCGATTTTACCTATACACACGGGCACTATGTTCGTTATTTTCGATTCAACGATTCGCGGCAGATCGAGAGAATCGTTGTGCAGACCGCGGACGGACGGGACAACCGGGAAATTCCGGTGAACACTCTGGTGCTGGCAGGGGGTACGCTGGGCAGCTCCAGAATCCTGCTGGATTCGGTATATCGGGAAACGAGCGAGGTCATCCGATTAACCGGACTCATGGACAACCGCCAGATACTGGTACCCTTCTTGAACCTGCTGATGATCGGGAAGCCCTTTGAGGCGGAAAGTTATCAATACAATCAGCTCGCGATGGGCTTCGACGCCGAACACCCGAAACAGTACATTCACTGCCTGATCACGGCGCTCAAAACGGCCATGATCCATCCGATCGTCGATAAATTACCCTTCGACCTGAAAACTTCTCTGTACCTGTTCAGAAATCTGCATGCTTCGCTCGGCCTCGTGAATGTCAATTTCCACGATACCCGGCGTGACCAAAACTATCTGACCCTGGAACCCGCGGGAAATCCCGAGCATCCAAGACTCAGGATTCATTATTCCGCGCCTGAAAACGAGCGAAAAAAGCTGGACGCGGCTTTGCAGCGGGTCAAGAAAACTCTGTTTCGATTGGGATGTATGGTCCCTCCGGGAATGGCTCACCTGCGCCCGATGGGGGCCAGCGTCCATTATGCCGGCACGCTGCCCATGACAACCGATCCTACCGAGAAATGGACCACGAGTCCCGATTGCCGCAGCAACGACTTCAAGAATCTTTTCGTGGTCGACGGGAGCACTTATCCTTTCTTACCCGCGAAGAATACTACATTTACATTGATGGCCAACGCAATTCGCGTGGCCGACCGGTTATTGACCCAACAGGATCGCTCGAAATGATGAAAAAGGTAGTCTCGCTGCTCAGCGTGGTAACGATCACCGCACTCGCGCTGACTTACGCCCTCTGGGATATTAATTTCAAGGAACTCGGAGAACTGCTCGCGGGGGGTGACTATCGGACCCTGCTACCGATCCTCGGCTTGATCGTTTTATTTTTCTGGCTCAAAGCGATCCGCTGGATCGTAATCCTGCGCCCCTTTGGGCGTTTCTCGGTCGCGGAAGTGACGCCACCCATGATGATCGGATTCGCGGGTAGCAATGTATTACCCGGTCATCTCGGAGAACTTATTCGAACAGGGATTTTCTCGCACCGGTTTTCCTGTCCGGTGAGCGGTACTTTCATCACCATCGTGGTGGAAAGAATTTTCGATATCGTCGCGATCCTCGCCCTGTACGAAGCCGGCATCGCGATCCTCGACTCGGCCCCCGATTCCCTGAAAATCGGGGCCTGGTTCATCGCGCCGCTGTTAGCCGCAATTCTTACCGCGATTCTACTCATGCTATGGAAACCCGGAATCGTTCTTGGCCTCTGGGATTTTTTCGGCCGATGGTTTCCGAGCGCTTTTCAGGAAAAAATTCACGCTATCATCTTTAATGTGATACTCGCGTTTTCTTCGCTCAAATCACTGATTTCGGTGTCCGCGCTGGTCGTTCTATCGTTCCTGAAATGGCTTCTGATGGGAGGGATCATCTGGTTTTCGCTGTACGCCTACGGGCAGATGATTTCTCCCCAATTGACCTTCGTGATTCTGGGCGTTTTGACTCTCGCCACCACGGTCCCGAATGCACCGGGATATATCGGCGCGATCCAGGCCGCGTTCGTATTCGCCCTGAAACCCTTCGGAATCTCGGAAGAAGTCGCGTTTGCGTCGAGCGTATTGTTCTTGAGCAGCCAATGGATTCCGGTGACCGCGACCGGAGCCTGGTACTTTATTTCCGGCGGACTTCACCTGGCCGAGGTAAGAAAAGAAATTGAAGAGGTTGAAGAAGCGTCGTTGGGTTGATTACCGGTCAGCGGCCCAACACCCCGAATGCTGAAATTGGATGTCTAAGAAGTAAACCATTTTTATAAAACAAGATCGGTGGGCCGGAAATTCGAAAGTTCATCGAGATAGGGTATCCAACCGCGTTTAAACGACCATGCAATTCTATCGCTTCCGTTCGTCACCGCGGGCTCGGCTCGGGCCATTACTGTCCGTGCTTTGTTTGAGTCTGCTCCTGGCTTCCCCGGCGTATGCGCGAAGCAGGATCGCGGTCCTCGACTTCGAACTCAAAGACCTCACGCTCAACCCGAACACCTCGGAAGAAATCGAAAGAACCGCGTCCATCAAACCGATGCTCGAAAAAATCCTCGCGCAGCGGGGAGACTACACGATCATCGGGATTAGCCAATCATCCCGAATGAACGCCGATGTCGCGACCGGTTATCTATTCGATCATTTCGACGTGGCCGCTGAATTCGGCAGAAACCATGGAGCAGACTATATCCTCGTAGGACGCGTGCATAAGGCAAGCTTTCTGTTTGTTTATTTCATGCTCCACATGATCGATACTCGAAGCGAACTGCTGGTCGGCAATTACATTTGCGAAGTCAAAGGCCCGCAAAAGAAACTCACAATCAAAGGGGCGGAATGCCTGGTCGAAAAAATCAATAAAACTTTCCATCCGGATTGAAATCTCCTGCAAAGCCCATGGAAGCTCCAAAAACCGGCGGTCCGATTCCGGTATTCGGCTTGAGCGCTGTTGTAAATATTCGAAGCCATTCAAAATCTGATAAGCTACACCGCTTTTGTACCGGTACCTGTCGCCGGATATCGGCCCCTCGCTACCGGTTATATGTTGTGATCTGAGGAATCGTAAGGAGAACATTATGCCATCGCGCAAAGATCTCGCGAACGCGATACGTGCCTTGAGCATGGACGCTGTCCAGAAAGCGGCTAGTGGCCATCCCGGGGCTCCGATGGGAATGGCGGACATCGCCGAAGTGTTGTGGAACGATTATCTTTCCCACAATCCCTCGAATCCGGCGTGGCCGAACCGCGACCGATTCGTATTATCGAACGGACACGCTTCGATGCTCCTGTACTCTCTGCTTCACCTGACCGGTTATGCACTGTCGATCGACGAGATAAAAAACTTCCGACAACTCCATTCCCGAACTCCGGGGCACCCCGAATACCACTGCGCCCCCGGTATCGAAACCACCACCGGTCCACTCGGCCAGGGTTTTGCCAACGCAGTCGGCATGGCACTCGGCGAACGGACCCTGGCAGCCCAATTCAACCGGCCCGGTTACCCGCTCATCGACCACTATACCTATGTCTTCACGGGCGATGGCTGTCTGATGGAAGGCATTTCCCATGAAGTCTGCTCGCTCGCGGGCACCTTGGGTCTCGGTAAATTGATAGCATTCTATGACGATAACGGCATATCCATCGACGGAGAGGTCGATGGCTGGTTCACGGACGATACGCCGAAGCGATTCGAGGCCTATGGCTGGCATGTGATCGCCGATGTCGACGGGCACGATTCCGAGGCGATCCGGCGCGCGATCGAAGAAGCCCGGAACCGGACTGACAAACCCTCGCTGATTTGCTGCAAAACCATCATCGGCTGGGGATCGCCGAATAAACAGGGAACCGAGAGTTGCCACGGCGCCGCGCTCGGGGCAGACGAAGTCCAACTGGTCCGCGAAACGATCCATTGGCCACATGCCGCTTTTGAAATACCCGATGAAATATACCGGTCCTGGAGCGCGAAAACCAAGGGCGAGAATCGGGAAGGGCAATGGAGCGGGTTGTTCGAGCAATACCGGCGGCAATACCCCGAACTGGCTGCGGATTTCGAGCGACGCTTGGCTAAAAAACTGCCCCGTACCTGGCAACAATTCACCGCTGAATTTATCGCCAAAACGCATGCCAAAGCGGAAAACATAGCGAGCCGGAAAGCCTCCCAGAACTGCATCGGAGCCTATGCAACGGTTTTACCGGAACTGATCGGCGGATCCGCGGATCTGGCCGGATCGAATCTGAGCCTGTGGCCTCAAGCGAAGGATGTCAACCAGGACGACCACTCCGGAAACTACATTTACTACGGCGTGCGGGAATTCGGCATGGCCGCGATCATGAATGGCTTGAGTCTGTATGGAGGTTTTATCCCGTTTGGAGCCACCTTTCTGACTTTTTCGGATTATGCCCGCAACGCACTGCGCCTGTCGGCGCTCATGAAGATCCGGGTGATCTATGTATTCACGCATGACTCCATCGGGCTTGGCGAAGACGGGCCGACCCACCAACCGGTGGAACATCTGGCCTCGCTGCGCCTGATCCCGAACATGCAGGTCTGGAGGCCTTGCGATGCAGTGGAATCCGCGGTCGCGTGGAAAGTTGCAATCGAAAACCTCGAAGGCCCGACCTGCCTGGTGTTTTCGCGCCAGGCACTCCCGCACCAGAACCGCTCCGCCGGGCAAATCAACAACATTCAATGCGGAGGCTATATTCTGGTTGACTGCGAAGGTCTACCCGACGCCATCCTGATCGCGACCGGTTCCGAGGTTGGCCTCGCGGTAAAAGCAGTCTCCATCCTGACTCACCAGGGTAAAAAAATTCGCGTCGTTTCCATGCCGTGCACCAATACCTTCGACCGGCAGGATCGGGAATACCGGGAATCGGTACTGCCGCCATCCGTGTGTACACGGATCTCGATCGAAGCCGGCTCCACCGATTTCTGGTACAAGTACGTCGGGTTTTCCGGACGAACCATCGGCATCGACCGTTTCGGCGAATCGGCTCCCGGGGATATCCTGTTCGAGGAATTCAAACTGACCTCCGAGCATATCGTCGAAACGGCCACCGAAATCATTTGAATAAATCCCCTAGGATGGAAGCGATTGCGGTATTGGGGTCAGACACCGTATATTCCAAATTCTGCATCATGATATTTGTCGTAAAGTACCCGTTCTTTTCCGGATCGGGCGGCAAGATAGCCTGCGACATTTTCGACAAAGTCGCGATGCTCGCGGGGAAACGACAAGGCAATGTCAAAACGGCGGGCATCGTTCGATTTGCCTGAGAGTGGGTCCATGGCTTTAATGTCCACACTCAAAGGTCCAAGGATTTGCCGATCGAGTGACGAAGATAATCGATAAAAATCGCTTTGTCACTCATGGCAGGCAGTGTTCTGGCGATTTATCGGCTGGACCAGGGTGGGTCGGAAGGTCGTGGAACCAGGATATAAAAAACTGCCAAACATGACCCTGAATACCGGCGCATCGGCCGAACACCCGGTCCGCCCTTCGATCCTGAAGATAGTTATGTGCATGTCATCCTTTTTCGCGATTCAAGTTTAATTCAAGGTATTCTGCTGAACCTTCCTCGATCATTCAATAGCCAGGCGCTTGATACCAGCAGTTCTCATTTTGCCGTCATTCTGGCAGAACCTGCCGCGTACCCTCCGGATTCGACAGAGTGTGTCAGCAGGCGCTGCTTAACCGATTGGAACCGATCTTCGAGCCGGTATTCGATGAAGCCAACTTCGGATATCGACGAGGGCGGTCAACACAGGACGCTTAGCGCTTGGTGTGGAAAGAAATCAAGGATGGTCGGGAGTGGGTAGTAGACGCGGATCTCAAAGACTTCTTTGGGTCGGTCGAGTATAACAAACTTCTGGAATTGGTCGCTAAACGCAACGCCGATGGTCGGGTACTCCGACTGATTGATAGCACGCTAAAGGCGGGTAGTTTCGGCCCTGGCCGAAGTCCGGGCCTGGGGGCAGAGGCGAACGGATTATGTCTGCATCCCGATAAGACCTGCATGGGAGACAGCCGGCAAGCCGGGCAGGGTTTCGACTTTCTCGGCTACCGATTCGAAGCCGGGAACCGCGGCAGGTACGCAAGAAAAGCCTGAAACGCTTCAAGGACAAACTTCGGGT
>JBOICY010000480.1:0-3242 GCA_050740335.1 Methylococcales bacterium
GTCTACCACCAAGCATTACCATAACCTCAATCGCACCGCCCCGCACGAACCATCAATTCTCGACACGCTATTCTCGGACAGGCTCCTAGCAGTATTTGGCGACTACGTCTTCATCTTCTTCGACCGCGAGAACCAGCTTCCCGAAGTGCCCGAGAAAGATCCCCAAGTCCTCTGGGATCGATGAAAGAAGCGCAACGTAGTTGATCGTCAAATCAAGACTGCACATGGTGCTAAGCGATACATCCTGAGCGGACGGCGTATCTTCCTAGATGCGAAGGGTACCATGCCCTTTCCACTCGTAATCGACGCGCAGAATGTGATCATTCACAAGATCGTCGTCGTACACGGGGCAAAGGAAGCCTGCGAACGAGCCTCTGACCAAAACGTCTACGGAAGTCTTGCGATCACCTATTGCGAGACTGACGGCGGCCAGACGCTGCCCTTTCATATCGAGATCGACAAGCGCAACCCCGTTCATGTCTTCGATAGTCACGATTTGTCGATTGTCCTGAGCGAACTCGATACGGTCAGCGACTTCTCGAACTATCTCAGAGCAGAATCGAGAGTGGAAATTCTTCGGAATGCCCCAGCTTGAGCAATACAATGAGCACGTCACGCAGTTCGTTCCGCCATTTGCCGCCACTACAAGCGCCGTCCAGCCGAGCTACAAGGTGGGACGCAATGAGCCATGCCCATGCGGGCCAGGAAAGAAGTACAAAAAGTGCGATGGAGTCTGATCTTGCTCAGCACGCTTTGGCGTTAATCATATATGCAGGACATTTTAAAAATGTCACTTGAAATACAATCCCCGTAAACATGTATCTTGATTGAGTTTCTGATTTGTCCGGAAAATCTTGGTTTTTCGGACAATCGTTTGTTCTCATTAAAACAATGGCTTGTGTGTCCGGTAATTCGTTCCGGTTTATTCTGATGACATGTCTACAATACTAAGAAGCCCGCAATCGTCAGGGTAATTCGTGGTAATCACTCATGCATCAAAGAAAACCCTTTGTTGAACTGCCAATCAAAATAAATGGGGCAAATCGCGAGCGCCACGTATGACGCGGACAATCTGAGCACCATCCGGCACGGCGCGATACAAAATCAGGTAGTTACCAACTGTAAAATAACGCCGCTCCGGGGCATATCAGGCCGCAATCGCCCCATCAGCGGATGATCGGCCAGCACCAGGAACCGCTCTTCAACCTCATCAAGGACGCGATCCGCCGCTCCAGGATTGTCCTGGGCGATGTAAATCCATATCTCAATCAGGTCTTCCTCGGCCTGCGCCGTCCGCTGGATCACAGTCATAGAGTCTCACATGTTGATCGTTACTCTGTATCCTGAGCGGAAAATCGCTTCCGGGCTTCCGCCTTGATCGCGTCCATATCAGCAAAACGGCCAGTGCCGCTTTCGAGGCCCGCCTGCCAAAGGCGGCGCAATTCCGCAATTTCACTTTTCTGTAAAGACCGTTTCAGTTTCCAGTCTCGCAAGGCCTCGCGGATAACCTCGCTGCTGCTGGCATACTCGCCGCTTTCGACGCACTGACGGACAAACGCCGCCATATCAGGGGTTAAAGCGATACTCAATTTTTCAACATTAGCCATGATAATGACCTCCTTGCTCAATGGTAGCAATATTTACTACCATTTACAATGTTTTGAATTCCCCCGTTATAAGAAAAGACCCATGCCGCCTGGGTAACTTCGCGCGCCGCTTCAAAACCCTAAAGGGACTCACCCCTTACGAATACATCGGCAAAATATGGACAAAAGAGCCATGTCAGCGGCAATCTGAAATTACCTTTAATCGGACGGTTTGAAAACGGTGCCAGGTTGTTCTCTATTTTGTTCCCTATTTGAATTAAATCGTTTCTTTTTCTACAGCCGATCGCGTACGGAATGCATTCCCCACAACTTTTTCCTGCTCCCAGGCTCGATTCAACCTCCATTTTCAAACCAGCCGATTTCCGCCATTTTCACGCCGCCGATAGCAAGCCAGAACGATTTACCGTTGATCCATTCCAGCACACTGCGGAACTAAACACCCAGCCCTGCCCTACACCCGAAAAAAAGTACTGGACACAAATTAGGAAGCCGTTCATTAAGGCGGCATGAAAACACAACACCTGATCAAACAAACTTTATCGCGGCCGGAATCGGTTGTGGTTGTCCAAGAGATACTGGAGGGCAATCGGGAGGCGTCTCGAACCGCCATTGCGGTGAGAGTGTGCGAGCAATTCGGCTTTTTCAACGCGCTCGGCAAGGTGCAGAAGAGTGGATGTCTCAAAGCGCTGCGGGAATTGGAGCAAGCCAAGCGATTGCAGTTGCGCGGAGCAAGAGAGTGTTCTCCGAGGAAAGGACCGAGAAGACTGGACTCGCCGGTCGAAGAGCCGGACTGGCTTCCGGCTTCGGTCGGAGAAATCCAGGAACTCGAACTGATCCGTGTAGAGACGGAAAGCGAGGTTCGGATTTGGAACGAATTGATGATCCGGGAACATCCGCGAGGCGCGGGACCGTTGGTCTGGGCGCAAATTCGTTATTTGATTCGCTCGGAACACGGCTGGCTCGGCGGGTTGGCGTTCAGCGCATCCGCGTTGCAACTCAAAGACCGGGACGAGTGGATCGGCTGGAATCGAGAGACGCGCCGCCGGCATTTGCATCGGGTGATCAACTTGAGCCGGTTTTTGATTCGCTCCTGCGTACACTGCCCGAATCTGGCCTCGCGGGTATTGAGTATGGCCTTGCGGCGCATCGGCGACGATGTTGAACTACGCTACGGCTATCGACCCTGGTTGGTGGAAAGCTTTGTGGAACCGACCCATTCCGGCACCTGCTTTCACGCCTCCAACTGGATCGAGGTCGGGCGGACTCGCGGGCGGGGACGCCAGGATCGTGCGAATGAAAAGCCCGAGACGCTCAAAGCGATTTACCTGTATCCATTGGAACGATCTTTTCGCGATTGGATGGGGGTTGAAGTTCCGGTTCGAAAAGCGCTCGAGATCACCGCCGGACTCGATGCCGAGCAGTGGGCGGAACATGAATTCGGCGGAGTCCAATTGGGCGACCAGCGGTTGAACAAAAGGCTGGTCGAGAGTGCGCGGATTCAGGCCGAAAAGCCGGGCGATAGCTTCATCGGGGCGGCGCAAGGCAATTGGCCGCTGGTGAAAGGCTATTA
Organism: Methylococcales bacterium; assembly: GCA_050740335.1. Lineage (GTDB taxonomy): Bacteria > Pseudomonadota > Gammaproteobacteria > Methylococcales > UBA1147 > UBA1147. Next base: position 3,178 of record JBOICY010000480.1, read on the forward strand.
TAGAATGATCGACAAGCCGGATGAGTGTGAACTCACCCCGCAAGCCATCCTTGCCCCGCATCGGG
>JBOICY010000481.1:0-24578 GCA_050740335.1 Methylococcales bacterium
ATGGGACCCTGAACTGGGAACTGGAAACGATACACAATCGGAAGCTGGATGAAAAATACGCGTTTCGGATCGACCGGCGGCCATTGGCCAACCCCCAGGCAGGCAAGATTGCGCTTCAATCCGGCGCGGTCGACATGATTGTTTCCGACTGGGTCTGGGTTTCCAGGCAGCGGAACGAGGGCGCCCATTATACCTTCAGCCCTTATTCCACGACCTCCGGATCGCTCATCGTTACTCCGCGCTCCAGGATCAACGCGCTCGAAGATCTGCCGGGCAAGCGCATCGGGATCGCCGGGGGTGAACTCGATAAAAACTGGCTTTTATTGATCGCTCTAGCCCAGAAAACCAAGAAGATCGATCTCGACAGCACAGTTGAAAAGATTTACGCTGCGCCACCGTTGTTGAACCACGAATTGGTTCAGAACAATCTCGACGCGGTCCTGACTTACTGGCATTACGCCGCGCGGCTTGAAACTCTGGGATACCGGGAGATTTTAAATGGCGATTCGATCCTTGCGGGTCTCGGCATCGATCAAGCCCTGCCAACCCTGGGTTACGTTTTCCGAGACGAGTGGGCCGGCAATCATCGCCAATTGATCCGGAATTTTCTCCAGGCGACCCGCGAAGCCAGGGATTCGCTGTGTGAATCCGATCCGGCCTGGGCGGCGATCGGTCCGCTGACACAAGCGGAGGATCCGAAGACCCAGAATCGGTTCCGAGCAAAATACTGCGCGGGAAGGATCAAACAATGGAACGATCGGCACAAAGCCATGGCCGCGACGGTCTTCGGCCTGCTTCATGAAGTTGCCGGTCCACGACTCACGGGCCCCTCCCCGGTCCTGGCCGAAGGCACTTTCTGGAACGACTGAAGCATTAACCATCGACAGTCCGGAATTTTACTCAGCCCTTTCGTTATCGCCGAGTCTGCTTCAGTCCGGTATTAAGTTTCCAGTCCGATGGCATTCCAGCGGTTTTTGCCCCTTGTCTCCCTGATCAGCCTGATCGCGCTCTGGCAGATAACCGCGGTGATGATCCAATCGCCGGTTCTGCCTACGCCGATCAAAGTGATCCAGGTATTGATCGACGCAACCGTTTCGGGTGATCTGCCCTACAATCTAGGCATTACCCTGGCCCGCCTGACGGCGAGCTTCTTTCTCGCGATGCTGCTCGGGTCCGCGATCGGAATCGTGCTCGGCCGCCACCGGACACTGGATCAGTTCTTCGACAACTGGATCATCATACTCCTGAATATTCCGGCCCTGGTGACCATTATCCTGTGCTTCGTCTGGTTCGGCCTGATTGAAAGCGCGGCGGTTCTCGCGGTCGTGATCAACAAGCTGCCCAACGTCGTCGTTACGATCCGGGAAGGAACCCGGGTACTCGACCGCAACCTGCTGGAGATGGCTCAAAGTTACAATTTTTCCCGCTACAAAACCTTCCGGCATGTTATCTGGCCGCAACTCTATCCATTCGTGATTACGTCCGCGCGCACCGGCCTGGCCCTGATCTGGAAAATCATACTGGTCGTGGAAATGCTCGGCCGCAGCGACGGGATGGGATACCAGCTGCATCTGTATTTTCAGCTCTTTGATGTCGCCGGCATTCTGGCTTATACGATTACGTTCATCCTGATCATTCAACTGATCGAGCTGCTGATCCTGAAACCGCTCGACCGGCACGCCAGAAGGTGGAGACGATGACCGGAATCCGGATCGACATCCGGTCCAAGCTGTTCAAGGCCGAAGGAAAAGCAAAAAAACATCTGGCGATCAAGGACCTCCAATTTTCGGTCCAGAGCGGCGAATTCTCGTGCCTGGTGGGCCCCTCGGGATGCGGGAAGACCACGTTACTGAACCTCATCGCGGGTCTGGACCACGACTTCGACGGCCGGATCGCCATCGACACGCCGGAACAGCAAGCATTGATCGGCTATGTCTTTCAGGAACCCCGGCTTTTGCCCTGGCGAAACGTGCGCCAGAACGTCGAATGCGCGCTGCAACCGGGCCGGCCTCATGAAGCCATCGACGAATTGCTGGCGGAACTCGGTCTCGAACAGGTGCAACAGGTTTATCCGGAGAGACTTTCGCTCGGGATGAGCCGGCGAGTCGCGCTGGCCCGCGCGTTTGCGATTCGCCCCAACCTCCTGTTGATGGACGAACCCTTCGTGTCCCTCGACGCGCCGACCGCGCGCAAAGTCCGTAACCTGCTCGCGGAAGTCTGGAATCAACGCCCGCATACCGTGCTGTTCGTGACCCACGATGTGCGCGAAGCCATTATGCTGGCCGACCGGCTGGTGTTCTTGTCACACGCGCCGGCCCGGGTGGTCGGCGAGGTGCCGGTCCGGATCCCTCGTTGCAATAGAAATCGCGAAGACGTGATTGAAGCCTTCCGTCAAAATCTGCGCACCGAGCATCCTGAAATCAGCAAGTTTCTGTAGGGTGCGCCGCGCGCGACGCACCCTGCGTAACTTTCAATAATTATTTTCCAGACAACCCAATCCGGATGAAATCCGGGTAAAGTGGTAGAATTCAAATAAATAGTCCACGAAATCAAGCCATGAACGAAGCGGCTGAACGAAGCGCAACTTATGAAGACATTCGCACCCTTCCGGAAAATTTGGCAGGCGAAATTCTCGATGGCCAATTGCACACCCATCCGCGCCCCGCGCCCCGCGCCCCGCGCCCAGGCATGCTCTGGCCTATTCCGCGCTCTGAACAAGCAATCGAGGCAATTTTCGTGACCATGGGACAACTTTCGGTGCTGAGAAAGGCCTGGCACCGTTATCTGCTGGACTACCCCGGTCAGTTGATTCTCTCGATCGCCGGCATCGCGCTCGGTATCGCGGTGGTTGTTTCCATCGATCTGGCCAAACAAAGCGCGCTCTCCGCGTTCGTTCAGGCAACCGAGACAATTTCCGGCAAAGCCTCCTATCGAATCGTCGGCAATTCAGGACCAATCGACGAAAACCTGTTTCCGAAACTCAGGCTTGGCAGCCTGCCTTTTCGTTTCTTACCCAAGATCGAAGGTTACGTCAAAATAGATCATCCGAGCCATGATAAATTACGCATTCTTGGAATTGATCCTTTCGAGGAGATCGATTTCGGATCGATTACGGCGCTTAACCGGGCTTCCCTTTCCGAAACCGAAAGCCGTAAAATGGTCAGGATATTGACCCAGCCCGGCACTGTGATTGTTTCGAGAGGTACCACCGAACGATTCAATCTTGAAAACAACAATCAGCTCAATATAGTTGGCGCCGGCCGCAAAAAAACACTCGAAATCGCCGCCCGGCCCGAATTTCCCGACCCGCTCGAACAACAGGCGATGGAAGACCTGATTCTGACCGATATCGCAAGCGCGCAGGAAATTCTGGAATTATTCGGCCGGATCAGCCATATCGACGTGGTCGCCCGCGCCGACGACATCGATCCCGCGGCCCTGCAATCGCTCCAGCAGCAACTGCCCGGCAACGTTGAACTGATCCCCTACCAGCGGATCAACCAAAATGCGCGCGAGTTGACTGCATCCTTCTACACCAACCTGACCGCCTTAAGCCTGCTATCCGTGCTAGTCGGAATGTTTCTGATTTACAACACAATCAACTTCCTGACGATTCGAAGACGGCCACTGATCGGTTTGCTTCGGGCACTGGGTGCCTCGCGGCGGCAAATCGTCCAACTGGTCATCAGCGAATCCGCGCTGCTCGGATTGGCCGGGACACTGACCGGACTGTTACTGGGCTCGTTACTCGCGATTGGCTTGCTGGACCTGATCGGGAACACGATCAACAATGCGTATTTCACCCTGCCGAGCCCGCGGCTCCAGTTATCCGAGGCGGCTTTTTTCAAAGGCTTGCTTCTCGGAACCGTGGTTTCGATCTTGACCGCCGTTCCACCCGCAAAAGAAGCCGTAGCGGTAGAACCCCACCAGGCGATGGCCCGTTCCAGGCTCGAATCGAATACCCGGCGGCAGGCACGAAAAAGCATGTTGTTCGGGCTTGCGGCGCTGCTCGCGGGCGTGGTGACCACTCTATCATCCGAAAAAAGCGTGGCTTACGGATTTACGGGATTGATGCTGCTGGTCTCCGGTTGCGCCCTGCTCACACCATTTTTTTTGGTCAAGCTGAGCCGTTCCGTTTATCCATTGGGTTATAAAATATTCGGCGTGCTCGGCTCTCTGCCGGTCAGATCTCTGAATGCCAATTTGAGCCGCGGCGGCCTGGCCGTGGCGGCGCTCATGGTCGCGATCTCCGCGACAATCGGCGTCGGAATCATGGTCACGAGCTTCCGGAATTCGGTCGGCGAGTGGCTCGAACAACGATTGAGCGCGGATCTCTATATCAGCGCGGTCGCGAGCCAAACCGTGAACAACGGCCCTTTGAACGAAGGTTACCGGGTTAGAATATCCAGGCTCGAAGGAATCCGATCGATTGGAAGTGTACGCAGACGCATCCTTCAACACACCGGAGGGAGGGATCAGATCAACGTCGTCGAGTCTGGACCGGAAGTTACCCAGGGTTTCCATTTCATTTTCGGAAACGCGAATCGGATCTGGAAGGACTTCGAGACCACAGACACCGTAATCGTTACGGAGTCCTATGCCTTCAATCACGAAATCAAACAAGGCAGTGCGCTGAACCTGCCGACCGATCAGGGCCCGAAGGAATTTGCGGTCACCGGGATTTACACGGATTACAACCCGGGGGCGGGCGTCATTTCGATGAGCCGGTCGACCTACCGGCGGTATTGGAACGACGAGGGCTACTCCGCGCTGTCGGTCTATGCGGAAGCCGGTACCGACCTGAAGGATCTGCAACGCAAATTGCACGCTCTGAGCGACACCGGCCAGGTCCTGGAAATTACCGAACGTTCCTCGATTCTGCAAACCTCCCTGTCGGTATTCGATCAGGCATTCGCCATCACGGATATTCTCCAGTGGCTTGCAGCAACCATCGCGTTTCTGGGTGTCTTCAGCGTACTTACCGCGATTCAGCTCGACCGGGTCCGCGAATACGGCGTGCTTCGAGCGGTTGGGATCACCTCGAAGCAACTCGCGATTCTGATCGCGGCGGAAAGCGGTCTGATGGGAAGTATTGCTGGATTGCTCGCGATCCCGGTCGGCGTGATGACTGCGTTGGTCCTGGTCTATGTAATCAACCAACGGTCCTTTGGCTGGTCGATCAGTTTTCATATCCCGCCCGAAACAATCCTTCAAGGTTTGTTGAGCGGAATCGTTGCCGCGCTTCTGGCAGGAATGATTCCGGCCTACCGCATGTCGCGGCTTCTACCCGGGGATGCCTTGAGAAACGACTAGAAGCGAGGCTCTAAAGTACGAAAAAACTGCCGGATTAGATCAATATGCCGGATACCCGGAAGAAGCTTGTCTCGCTTCTTCCGGGTTCTGTCGTTTCGGATCCTGAGCATTCGAACGAAGGGATTCGGGATCCCCGATCCCCTTGGACGGATCGGATTTCGCTTCATGAAGCCAGCAGTCCTGTCCGCAACAAAAAAGGAACAACCCTTAACCGGCATTGCCTGAAACAACGCAGGCAGGACGGAAGGATCTGGCCAAATCCAGCAAACTCATGTGCTCCGGATTGGATAGCCTGAAACGAATCAACGTGAAGATTTTCCGTCGCCCGCCGGGCCGTAAAGCGGAGACATTCTGCCGTATTCGCCGTCATTCGGTTTCTGTGAATCCCCGTCGGTTGAATTACCACAACCCATTACCCCGGCGAAAACGCTCAACATGGCGACCACGATTACACTGCTTAGAATCTTTTTCATTTTTTCTTCTCCTAGTCCGAGAGTTTTTTATTGGTGTGTCGCGCCCAAGGCGCGTGCTGTACCTTATATAATATGTTTATTGGAATTGCAATTCTTTTTAGCGCCGGGGCAAAATCGTGCGATCTCGTCTTCCATGAATGAAAATCGTTCGTGCCGAAAACGTCATCGGCTTCCGGTTCGCAGACAGGCGTATAACGATCGAAGGCCATCGACATTTCGAAATCGGGAGGATTCACTCCGAATCGAAAAAGCCCGGCGGCAATCTCTGATATTCTATTGATTCTCTTCGCCCACCTTGATCAAGCGTTTGAACGCATCGAAGCTTTTCCAAGACACCGACCTTTGCGTGAAATGCGGACTTTGCGTCCCGCATTGCCCGACCTACCGCAAGACTCTCGACGAAAATGAATCGCCGCGGGGCCGGATTGCTTTGATTCAGGCCTGGTCAACCGGGGAATTGGAAGACACTCCCTCGCTGCGAAGACATCTCGACAACTGCCTGTTGTGCCGGACCTGCGAGAGCCTGTGTCCGGCCCGGGTGCCCTACGCGAAACTCATGGATCGTTTCCGAAGCGCGGCCGGCAAAGGCAAGCAATCCTTTGCCGTTGAAGGCCTGTCCGTTCTTTCCAGAGCGGTTCTGCCGAACCAGCGATTATCGGGCATCGCCGCGCGCGTCGCGAGAAGTCTACAATCAACCGGAATCCTGCCCGCACTATCCAAACTAATACCGGCCGCACAAGCCCTGCAAAGCTTCCTCGCCGATATCAAACCCAGGCGCAGCCGCAAGACTTTTTATTCAACACGATTCTCGAGACGCGGTTGTGCCGGATTGTTTGTCGGTTGTACTGGCGAATTGTTCGACGCGGAGACTATTGACGCGACAATTCGTGTTCTGGATCGTCTCGGATTCGATGTGCTGATCGCTCCGGACCAGAAGTGCTGCGGCGCCCTCGACCTTCATTCCGGCGATGCCGGGCGGGCGGGTGAATTCGCGTTGGCTAACCTGAAGGCTTTCGAGCAAACCGAGATCGATTGGATTGTCACGCTGGCAACCGGTTGCGGCGCGATGATCAAGGAATACCCGCTGTATTTCACGGGCGCCGAAGGCTTTTCATCAAAAGTTATCGATGTCTGCGAGTTCGTTCATCGATCCGATCGTTTCCCTGCGATTGCGCTCGAACCGCTGCCGGCTGAACTCCTGATCCATACCCCGTGCTCCCTGGCCAATGTATTGAAGACCGCCGAGGCCCCGCAAAAACTCGTCGAGGCGATCCCCGACGCACGGATCTCGGCTTTAAATCCCTCGCTGCGATGCTGCGGAGCGGCGGGCAATTACATGCTCGAACATCCAAAGATGGCCGGCGCGTTACGGCAGGACATGCTGGACAGTGTTAAGGAAAAGAAACCCGATTATCTATTGACAACCAACATTGGCTGCGCCCTGCATCTCCGGGCCGGATTACGATTGCAAAAAATTCACACCGAAGTCATGCATCCGATTGTTTTGTTAGACCGGCAGAGCCAAAAGGCCGAAACCTGACTGGCTCGGATTATGCCACGTTCCGAATCTCGTAATCGTGCGTGATCTCGGCCGTTTTCGCCAACATGATCGAAGCCGAACAATATTTCTCCGCAGAAAGGTCGATTGCACGGCTCACGGCCGATTCCTTGAGCGCCCGGCCCGATACAATAAAATGAACATGGATCCGACTGAACACTTTAGGCTCGGTATCGACCCGCTCCGCGCTGATTTCCACTTCACAGTCCGTAACCGGATGACGCCCTTTCTGCAAAATATGGACTACATCGAAAGCGGTACACCCGCCCATTCCCAGAAGCAGCATTTCCATGGGCCGGGGCCCCCGGTTGCGCCCGCCATGTTCCGGCGGTCCGTCCATAACGAGCGCATGCCCGCTGCCGCTCTCGCCCAGGAACAGCGCGTTCTCGATCCATTTAATCCGTGTTTTCATATCGGCACCTGTCAAAAATGGGGTCGTAGACTAGCACGAAATCCATTTCGCGGACATCCCTGGCGTCACAACCGCACAGGACGGATCATTGAACCCGACCCGAACATTTTATCCAACCACCACTCATCGTTGAAACATTTAGGACGGGATGCAAATCCCGTCCCGCTCAATACAAATCCACTTCGCAACCAATTCCTATTCCCACGGGTTGCTTTTTCGGAGGACCTGCTAGACTTGGTAGGAGCATATTTTCAGTTCCTACCCAGGCCATGCGATGAGCTTAACCAAACCAATACCCGTTACCGACCCGGCCATAGAACAATTCCTGCACTTTTGCCATAAGCGGAAGTATCCGAAAAACCACGACATTCTGGTGCCTGGGGGTACCACCGATCGGTTGTATTACATCGTCGAGGGCTCCGTGTCGATTGCCATGAAGGACCCCGACGAACGGGAAATCATCCTGGCTTATCTCAATAAATCGGACTTTATCGGTGAAATCGGTGTTTTTTGCGGGCCGAGCACGCGCCAGGTAACGGTCCGAACCAGGGCCGATTGTGTACTTGCCGAAATCACCTTTACCCGGTTCCACAATCTCGTTCGCGGAGAACTGGCCGGACACGCGACCGATTTATTCTGCGCGCTGGGCCGTCAACTGGCGGGCCGGCTGCTTCAGACCAGCCGCAAAGTCGGGCATCTGGCCTTTCTCGACGTGACCGGCAGAATTGCCAAGACACTGATCGACCTGTGCAGGGAGCCGGACGCGATGACTCATCCCGATGGGATGCAAATTCGGATCACACGGCAGGAAATCGGACGGATCGTCGGGTGTTCCCGCGAAATGGCCGGGCGTGTACTGAAAGATCTGGAACAGGAAGGTTTGATTTCGGCCAAAGGCAAAACCATCGTGGTTTACGGAACCCGTTAGAAAAGGCCTGTCTCAGGTTCCTCGCAAAGGCCCGACAGCGAGTTGAAACGATCAGTAGCGAATGCCTTGTTTTCGAGGGGGATAGGGGATAAGGGGGTGCCCGGCAAGGGTGCCCGGCAAGGGCCTTGAATTACCCCGAGAAACCGCTGAAGCTTCACATCATGCGGTGGATCATGAACAGGGACAAAACCAGAAACAGGCTTCCGGGTAACATTGCCGCGATCATCGGGTCGAAGCTGTAAACCAGACCCAGACGCCCGACCATCCGGTCGAACAGGATAAACAGTAAACCGATCACCACTCCCATCATCATTCGCTGACCCATGGTCACCGATCGGCTCACATTCATTACGAAAGGCACGGCCACCAGCAACATCACCAGGGTGACAAACGGATCGATCACGCGTTGCCAGAAGGCCAATTCAAACTTGTGTGGCTGCTGGCCGTTTTCCTTCAGGAACCGGATATAGCGATCCAGGCCCAGAACCGACAAATTGCCGGAATTTACGACCACAACACTCAAGAGATCCGGATTGATCACGGATTCCCACACGTTCTGCGGACTCTTTTCAACCGTCACACGGCTCGTATCGATCCGGGTGTTCACGACTTGACTCAATAGCCAGCGCTTTTCCGCATCCAGATAATCCGCCTTCTCGGCATGTTGCACCGATTCGAGCCCTTTCTCGAAATCGAACTTGTAAATGGTAATGTCCCCGAGCTGGGTGCGGTCCTCGATTCGCCGGATATTGATAAAGGAAGGACCGTCCCGGGTCCAGAACCCGTAAATCGACCAGAAAGCCACCCGGTTGTCCTTAACGGTTGCTTTGAATTCCCGGGCGATCCGGTTCGCCGTCGGCGCAACCAGTTCACCGATAATGATCGACAATATTGCGAGCACCAACCCCGCTCGCATCACAGCCCAGATGATTCTGGTCACGGAAACTCCGGCACTGCGCATCGCAACCAGTTCCCGATTATTCGCCATCGAACCGAGCGCGAACATGGTTCCAATCAAGGCGGCCGAGGAAAACAGATCGTACAATACGCTCGGTGAGGTCAACACAACGTACTTGGCGATTGCCCAAAAATCATATCCGCCCTGACCGATTGAACGCAGTTCGTCGGCAAAGGTGAAAAAATTGACGATCGTGACCAAAATAATCAGGGAGACCGCTGCGCCCTTGAATACTTCCCTCGCGATATATTTGTTCAGAGTGTGCACAATTGCTCCAAGCCAGCCTGACGCAATACCGGAATTGAGACGACCACCGAATTCACCAGGAGGAGGCTTTCTTCAGCGAGCCGAACCGGACCGGTCGCCGAATGCCGCGAGTCCACGCGACTTCCCGGTCAGGACCATGGCGCACCAGCGAAATCCGAGATTGCGAACCGTCAGAATAAGGCCGACCCCCAACATCGCCCCATAAACCCACCAATAGCCCATTTGAAGCGGGACAGTCCCTTTGATCAACCAGCTTTGCGCGATACTCAAAAAATTCTTGTATAAAAGGTAAACCAGAAACGCAAGCAGAATGTTTCCGTACACCCCGCTCCTGGGCGCAGCCGACGAAAGCGGTACCGCAAGGATCGCGAGAACGATCATCCCGAGCGGGATCGACAACCGCCCGTGCAACTCCGTCACCTCTTGTGGATCGGAGGAAAGCCAAAGCCCCTCGCTCGGCATCGCGTCGCGGGTCAACTCCAGGACACTGTTGCTGGTCTCGCCAATTGCGACTGCATATTCCTCGAATTCCGTGATTTCGTAATCCGCCCTGCCCTGTTCACCCCGATAGCGTTGACCTTCGACCAGCACGATGAAACGCACATCATCGACAATCCGCACAAAGCCCTTGCGCGACATCACGATACTCAATTTATTGTCCTTGCGTTCCTGAACAAAGATATTCTTCATCTGATGGTCCGGTGAAATCTTCTCCGCGTAGAACACGATATCGCCGCGGCTGTATTCATTGAAACGACCCTCGACCAGCAGTCGAACATCGGCATTTTCTTTCTCATTCAGGAGAACCATCGCGGTCTGCTTCATCGCCCAGGGATTCAATTCGAGGGACAGTACACTACCGATCAGGGCCAAGGGCACGACGAGCCACAGAATATACTTGTACAAAGCCAGGAAACCGATTCCTCCCGAACCGAGCGCCGACATTTCATTGTCACGATACATCCTGCCGAGCACAATCAGGACCGCGGCGAATAAAGCGGAAGGCAGTAATTGCACCGCCACGGAGATCATTTTGAATCCGAACAGCAAAAAGATCGTTTCATTCGAAATCTGGCCATCGAAGGCCTGGCTGAGCAATTGAGCAAATTGTTTACTCATCAGGATCAATAACAGAACCGTGAGGACCGCGAGAAAAGTCCTGGCCAGATCGAAGGAGATCAAACGGGCCAGGACGTCAAAAAGAACCCGGGAACGCCTCGGCAGCATGTCGGCATTGTAAGCAGTCATTTCAGATAATATTCGTGCTGGCTGAGGGCCCGTTTCCGGGCGAATCGAAGCGCTACCCATTTGTCTCACAGATCGGGCGCCACCGCAGTAATTCGGAAACAACTGGCAAGATATGACACCATTCGCGACGGCAGCCTGAAAAATCCGTAGAATTATTCGATCCAATCGATTTCATAGCCTCGACAGAATGGAAAACATCTATACAATAAAGCGATCGCAACAAGGATCGCCAATGAACTATACAGCCTTTACCACCCCGCTGGACAAGAAAAACACAGACTGCCTGATTCTGGGATTTTTTGAAAACCGGACGCTCGCGGCCTCTACAAAAAAAATCGATCAGTTCCTCGACGGACTGATTTCCAAACTCCTGTCGCGCAATCAGTGTGCGGGGAAAGCCGGAGAAACGCTGCTCCTGAATTACGTTCCGGCGGGTCCCGCCGAACGAATCCTGCTCGTGGGACTGGGCAAAAAAAGCCATGTTTCTCCCAAAGACTACATCAAGGCGATCGGATCCGCGATCAAAACCCTGAAAGGCTCCGGCGCCGCGGAAATCGTGATCGCGTTGAGCGAGGTCGAGGTCAAACAGCAATCCATGACCTGGAAGGCGCGTCAGATCAGCGAAACCATCGAACGCGAATGCTACCAGTTCAACGAACTGAAATCGGAAGGCACTGAAAAAGCTCAGTTGTCCGATGCCGCCCTGTTTGTCAATAAAAAAACCGAGCTTGCCGATGCTCAATCAGGCATCCGAACCGGCCTCGCGATTGCGGGTGGCAGCAAGCTGTGCAAAGACCTTGCGAATCTGCCAGGCAATATCTGTACGCCGACCTACCTCGCGGAACGGGCTACCGAATTGTCGCAAAAATATGCGGCGATTTCAACCAGCGTCCTGGACGAGGAAGACATGGAGAAGCTCGGAATGGGCGCACTGCTATCGGTTTCGAAAGGAAGCCGGCAACCCGCGAAGCTGATCATCCTGGAATACCGCAACGGGCCCGATGATCGGAAACCGATCGTATTGGTCGGCAAAGGCCTCACATTCGACGCCGGAGGCATATCGATCAAAGCGGCTCCGCAAATGGACGAAATGAAATACGACATGTGCGGCGGCGCGAGCGTGATCGGCACCCTGTCGGTCGTCGCGGAATTGGAATTGCCTCTGAATGTGATCGGCATTGTGCCTTCCAGCGAAAACCTTCCGGACGGCAACGCGAACAAGCCGGGCGACATCGTGACCAGCCTGTCCGGCAAGACCATCGAAATTCTGAACACCGATGCCGAAGGACGCCTGATCCTGTGCGACGCCTTGACCTACGCCGAACGCTACGATCCCGAATTGATCATCGATGTCGCGACCCTGACCGGCGCCTGCATCATCGCGCTCGGACACCACCCGAGCGGGTTGATGGGCAGCGACGATCCGCTCTGCGAAGCGCTGATCCGAGCCGGCGAAGCCGCCGAAGACCGGGTCTGGCGCCTTCCGCTCTGGGAGGAATATCAGGAGCAGCTCAAGTCCAACTTCGCCGACCTGGCAAATGTCGGCAACCGCGATGCCGGAACCATTATCGGGGCCTGTTTTCTGTCCCGTTTTACCGAGAAAGTCCGCTGGGCGCACCTCGATATCGCCGGAACCGCGTGGGTATCGGGAAAAGCCAAGGGAGCAACCGGACGGCCGGTGCCGCTCTTGTCCCAGTTTCTGCTCGACCGGGTGGAAAACTGAAACCATCACCGGGATCCGAATCCGCGCCGAATTCAACCCCGGCTGATCGCATCGATTTCCGTGCTTGATGGGCTGCGTTGACTTTTACATTCTCGATTCGACCGATCCACGCAATCGCTTGCTGATTACCTGCCGGCTCTGCGAAAAAGCCTGGCATGGCGGTTACCGGACTTTCATCCTGACCGAAACGACCATCCAGCAAAAAACAGTCGATGATCTGTTATGGACATTCAGGCCCGGCAGTTTCGTGCCGCACGCGAGCGTGAATGATCGGGTTCATAGCAGTACGCCGGTCATTCTCGGAAATTCGCTGAATTCCGAGATGAACATCAACCTGGTGATCAATCTCCAATCGTCGCCGGTCGATCCTCCCGAGATTGTCGAACGGATCATTGAGATCGTCGATCAGGATGAGCAAGTCCGTCTCAATGGGCGACAACGCTATCGGTACTACCAAAAAATCGGGAAAACGGTACGAAGCCACCGGATTTCTGTCTGAGTTCAGACAATCGACAGGTCCCTGCCGAGGTCGCAATCCCTTTCAATGTCACTTATTCCTGTAAAATCGCCCCGAATTACGCCATCCGAACCTATTCTATTTCTGAATTTCCATGGAAAAAACCTACGACCCACACGCGATCGAGCAACACTGGTATTCAATCTGGGAAGAAAAAGGTTATTTCAAGCCAAATTCACAAGGCATCCCCTATTGTATCATGATCCCGCCGCCGAACGTGACCGGAAGCCTGCACATGGGGCATGCCTTCCAGGACACCATCATGGATGCGCTGATCCGCTTTCACCGGATGCGAGGCGATAACACGCTTTGGCAGGCCGGCAGCGACCATGCGGGCATCGCGACCCAGATGGTCGTGGAGCGGCAACTGGGCGCGGAAGGTAAAACCCGTCACGATCTGGGCCGGGAAGCCTTCATCGACAAGGTCTGGGAATGGAAAAATCATTCCGGGAACACCATTACCCGGCAACTGCGTCGAATGGGTGCCTCTCTCGACTGGTCGCGGGAACGCTTCACCCTGGACGAAGGACTTTCCTGGGCGGTTCGGGAAGTTTTCGTGAGGCTTTATCGCGAAGAACTGATTTATCGCGGCCAGCGGCTGGTGAATTGGGATCCGGTCCTGCACACCGCGGTTTCCGATCTGGAAGTGGTCTCCAAAGAGGAGAAAGGCCATCTTTGGCAATTGCGCTATCCGCTGTCGGACGGCAGTGGCCATCTGATCGTCGCGACCACCCGCCCGGAAACCATGCTCGGAGACACCGCGGTCGCGGTCCATCCGAATGATGAACGCTACCAGAAGTTAATTGGCAAAGCGATCACACTGCCTCTGGCCGAGCGTGCTATCCCGATCATCGCGGACGAGTACGTCGATCCCGAATTCGGTTCGGGTTGCGTCAAGATCACTCCGGCGCACGATTTCAACGATTACGCGGTCGGGACACGCCACGGCCTGGAGATGATCAATATTTTCACGGTCGATGCGAAAATCAATCACAACGCCCCGGAAGCCTACCGCGGGCTGGATCGCTTTGCAGCCAGGAAGCGCATCCTTTCCGATCTGGCCGCGAAAGGTCTGCTCGAAAAGATCGAGGATCATACCTTGATGATTCCGCGAGGCGACCGCTCCGGCGCCGTGCTTGAACCCTTCCTGACCGATCAGTGGTTCGTCAAGGCCGCACCGCTCGCCGAACCCGCGATCCAGGCCGTCGCGGAAGGCCGTATCCGCTTCGTTCCAGAAAACTGGGAAAAGACCTACTTCGAATGGATGCGGAATATCCAAGACTGGTGTATCAGCCGGCAGATCTGGTGGGGCCACCGCATACCGGCCTGGTACGATCAGGCCGGGCATATTTATGTCGCTCACAACGAGCCAGAGGCCCGCGAATTTTATGGACTGTCACCCGATCTGCGCTTGGATCAGGACGAAGACGTGCTGGATACCTGGTTTTCCTCCGCGTTATGGCCCTTTTCGACCCTGGGATGGCCCCATGAGACCGAAGAACTCGAGACCTTTTATCCGACCAGCACACTGGTAACCGGCTTCGACATCATCTTTTTCTGGGTCGCCCGGATGATCATGATGGGGATCAAGTTCATGGGCGACATCCCGTTCCGGGAAGTATATATCCATGGTCTGGTACGCGACTCGGAAGGACAGAAGATGTCGAAGTCGAAAGGCAATATCCTGGACCCTCTGGATCTGATCGACGGAATCACGCTGAATGAACTGGTCGAGAAACGCACCGCCGGCCTGATGCAACCGCAAATGGCCGCTCAAATCGAAAAATCGACGCGCCAGCAATTTCTCGAGGGAATTCCCTCCTACGGAACCGATGCGCTGCGATTCACTTTCGCCTCCCTGGCCTCCACGGGCCGCGATATCCGCTTCGATCTGGGCCGGATCGAAGGCTATCGAAACTTTTGCAACAAGTTGTGGAACGCGGCGCGTTACGTTTTGATGAACACCGAAACGTTCGATACCGGAATTAATAACTCGGATTGCCACTACAGCCTGCCGGACCGGTGGATCAGGTCGCGATTGCAGGTTATCGTCAAATCCACGATCGACGCGATCAACGCCTATCGGCTCGATCTCGCATCCCAGCAACTTTATGACTTTGTCTGGAACGAATATTGTGACTGGTACCTGGAATTCGCCAAGATCGTTCTCCAGGACGGTGACGAACAAACCGCCCGCGGCACCCGCCAAACCCTGGTTCGGGTACTCGAAACCGTGCTCAGGCTCGTACACCCCCTGATGCCCTTTATCAGCGAGGAAATCTGGCAGCGTATCGCACCGCTGGCCGGCGTGGAAGGCGAAACAATCGTTCTGCAACCCTATCCGGAACCGGTACCGGAACTCATCGAAGCCGCCGTGATTGTCGAAATCGAGTGGACCCAGGCGGTGATCCTCGGCGTGCGCCGGATCCGCGGTGAAATGAATATTGCGCCGGGCAAGACGCTTCCGGTATTGCTGCAGAATGCCACGCCGAGTGACCGGGAACGGGCCGACCGGAATCACCTGCTCCTCACAAAACTTGGACGCATTGAATCGATTGCCTGGCTCGGCGAGGAAGAAAGCCCGGAAGCCGCGATCGCCCTGGTCGACCAGTTGAAAATCCTGATCCCGATGGCTGGCCTGATCGATAGGGAAGCCGAACTCGGCAGGATCGAAAAAGAAATCGCCAAAGTGAAAAAATCCCTGCCCGCTATCGAAGCCAAATTGAACAATCCGGCTTTTCGGGCAAAGGCACCGGGTGAGGTCATCGAGAAGGAAAAGGCACGGCTCGACGAACTGCGCTCGGCATTGGAAAATCTCGAGCAACAGGCCGCGAAAATCAGGGCCATTTAAGCCATTCAGAGGCCCTGGACCCTGACCGGGCTCCGGGTTCCCACAATCTCCCCCTGCCGCCAGAGCTTGGGTCTATACTGGTGTTTGAATCGTCTCGGCGGCGATTCTGGAATTCCGGTCCCGAGTTGCGAATTTCGAATCATCGCATATCAACACCCTAAAATTCGATTTGGAGGTCAATTCGTGAACGAGCCATCCACCGCATCCAAATTTCCGGTGCTCCCGGAGACGAAGCCGCAGGGTCCCCGGAGCATCGAGGAATGGGTCGAGTGGTTGTCGAAACAGAAGATGCCGATATTTTCCCATACCGCGAGACAAGTCCATAAATCGATGGATAACAAACAGGTCGGGGCTCCGGAACTTTCGAAAATCATCCTGCAGGACCCGGCCCTGACCGCGCGGATTCTCAAACTCAGCAACAGCCCCTATTACAATCCGGCCGGTATAAAAATTCACACGATTTCTCGCGGTATCGTCATTCTGGGTTACCAGACCATCCGCGAAATCACCCTGACCTGCTCGTTTATCGAGACCTTCGTATCGATCAGCAGTAAACCTCAGGTCAATCACAAAATCGCGCATGCGCTGCACGCGGCGATTCAGGCAAAAAGCTTCGCGATTTTGAATAATGATCCTTGCCCGGAAGAAGTATTCATCGCGGCGCTTCTCAAAGACCTGGGCCAGATTTCATTTGCGTGTTTCGACCGGGAACTGACCCCGCGGATCGAGGCGCTGAGTGCGGAGAAGCAGATCGCGATTGAAGTGGCGGAACGAGAGATCCTCGGTTTCACGCTGAATGAACTGGGATCCTCGCTAAGTCGTTCCTGGAATCTGAAAGGTCTCCTGGAAGAAACTCCGAGTGCTCGCGACAAAAATCTGAAACGATTTGCATTGGTCCAACTCAGCCATGCGATCGCCCGCGCGATGGAATCCGATTGCTCCGCGGAAGAACTCGACCAGCCGCTATCGAAAATTGCCGGGCTGGTCCAAAAACAGGTCTCGTCCGTGCTGGCCATGGTCCTGGAAAATCGCGAAAAATTTTACAAAATGGCCATTCAATTCGGAGCCCGGGAATACCAGAAACCGGCATTGAAACTGGCTGGAGAGCAATCCCCGTTCGCCGCCGCGCGCCAGGAGGTGAACGCCCGGGATCCCGGACTGCAACTGAAAATATTGCAGGACATCAGCAACCTGCTCGCGGCAAGCATCGATTTGGGTCTGATTTTCGAAACGGTCATGGAAGGCATCCACCGCGCCGCGGGCATGGATCGAACATTATTCGTGGTGCTGACCCCCGATCGGCGTGCATTGAAAGAAAAATCGACTCTGGGCTGGCCGATAGACGAGAACACGCCTCCGATCAGGGTTTCGATTACCGAAGAGAACAATTTGTTTTCTCATGCAATTCGGCAACCTGAAGCACTCTGGCTGAAACCCGAGCGGGACAGCCGGATCGCGGCTCTTTATTCGCGGCAAATCAGCGGCCAAATTGGTAAACATGAGTGCTTCACCGCGCGTCTGGCGCTGAATGGCAAACCGATTGGATTGATCTATGCTGATAGAATTAATAACAAAAATACTTTAACTCAGCAAAATTTTGAAAGTTTTTCTTTATTCGCACAGCAAGCCAATATCGCGCTGGCTTTATCCCGGTCATCGCCCGGATAACCGGTCTGGAGCTTTGCCAGCGCCGGAGTCGCCTATACAATGAATCATTTCGCAACCTGCGTGGTCCAATAGAGTTTGGGTATATACGCACTAACCCGTATAGACAGCACCTCCGGGAACAGGGAACAATCGGTGCCTAAAATCCGCCTGGTTTTTGTGAGATATCCAGGACACGCCCATTTCGCTAAACCTTTCTCCGGGCAAGCCTTTCCATTGGACAACCAAGGCGATTAATCTAGTATTATTGACTGATGCCATTATAAAACAGCAATTCTTTCGTCATTAGCACAGGAATGGTCACCCACGCGAATAAAATTCATTTACAAGGTCTCGCAAAAAGCCTGGTCCAGGTGGGACTGCTGAACGAAATCGATGCCCACAATTACATCGAGGAAGCGCGTAAAAAGAAAATTCCACTGACCACCCACCTGGTGACCAACAATATTCTGGGCAGTTTGGAAATCGCAAGCCATGCGTCGAGGGAATTCGGCGTCCCTTTGTTCGATCTCGATGTACTGGATACAGGCCGCTCGCCGGTCAAGCTGGTCAGTGAAAAGCTGATTACGCAACATCACGCGTTGCCTCTGTTCAAAAGAGGCAATCGGCTTTTCATCGGACTGGCCGACCCCACCAATGTCCAGGCGCTGGACGAGATCAAATTCCATACTCGAAGCAATACCGAGACCATCCTCGTCGAGGAGTCCAAGTTATCAAAAGCCATCGAAAAAGCACTGGAAGCCAATGATACATCGATAGCGGCTCTATTGGATGAAGATCTGGACCATCTGCAGATTTCCGGCGGCGATGAAATGGGATCGCCGGATGAGATCGATGCCGACATCGACGATGCGCCGATTGTCCGCTTTGTCAACAAGATTCTGTTGGATTCGATCAAAAAGGGTACTTCCGATATTCACCTCGAACCCTATGAAAAATTTTTTCGGATCCGCTACAGGAATGACGGCATCCTTTACGACGTCGCAAGCCCGCCGGTCAATCTGGCTTCCCGAATCATTTCGCGGATCAAAGTCATGTCTAGAATGGATATCGCGGAACGCAGGGTTCCACAGGACGGACGAATCAAAATGGCATTGTCCCGAAACCGGGCGATCGACTTTCGCGTCAATTCCTGTCCGACCCTGTTCGGAGAGAAAGTCGTACTGCGCATACTCGACCCGACCAGTGCAAAGATCGGAATCGAACAATTGGGTTTCGAGGAAAGACAACAAAAACTTTTCCTGGACGCGATTCATAAACCCTATGGAATGATTCTGGTGACAGGCCCCACGGGCAGCGGCAAAACCGTCTCGTTGTATACAGGACTGAACATTCTGAACACGGGCGACAAAAATATTTCAACCGCGGAAGATCCGGTGGAAATCACGGTCCCGGGCATCAACCAGGTCAATATGAACCCGAAAGCCGGGATGACCTTCCCGGTCGCGTTGCGCGCCTTTCTGCGGCAGGACCCCGACATTATCATGGTCGGCGAAATCCGGGATCTCGAAACCGCCGAAATCGCGGTCAAGGCCGCGCAGACCGGACACCTGGTGCTCTCCACGCTGCATACCAACGATGCGCCGCAGAGCTTGAACAGACTCGTTCAAATGGGTGTACCGACCTACAATATCGTATCCTCGGTTCTGCTGATCATGGCGCAACGTCTCGCGCGCCGGCTGTGCGAACACTGTAAAAAAGAAGTTCACCTGCCGAAAGACCTTTTGCTGCAGACGGGCTTCAAAGAAGACGAACTCGGTAATCTGGTCATATACGAGGCAACCGGATGCGACCAGTGCGTGAACGGTTATAAAGGACGTGTCGGCATCTATCAAGTGATGCCGATCACAGAAAAGATAAACCAGATTATCCTCGAAGGCGGCAACGCACTACAATTAACAGAACAGGCTAAAGCGGACGGAGTCAATGACTTGCGTGAATCCGGCCTGAACAAGGTACGTTTGGGTATTACCAGTCTGGAAGAAATCGATCGAGTGACAAGAGAATAGTACTATGCCCCAAGAAGTAACCATGTTCGTCTGGGAAGGAACTGACCGCAACGGTGCTCGAAGCAAAGGCGAATTGTCATCGCGCAGCGAGTCAACAGTCCGCACGGAGCTTCGGCGCCAGGGAATCAAGCCGATCAAGATCAAGAAAAAGCCCAAACCGCTGTTCACCGCCGGAAAAAGGAAAGTCATTCCGAAAGATATTGCTGTTTTCAGCCGGCAGCTCGCGACCATGATGTCCGCCGGTGTCCCGCTGGTCCAGGCATTTGAAATTGTCGGGCGCGGCCATGAAAACCTTGGCATGCAGGAACTCGTGCTCGGAATAAAAACAGACATCGAAGGGGGCGATACTTTGGCGGAAGCTTTGGGAAAACACCCCTTGTATTTCGATGAACTGTTCTGCAGCCTGGTCCACGCCGGTGAACAGGCGGGTGTCCTGGAAACCCTGCTGCACAAGATTGCCGAGTACAAGGAGAAAACCGAATCTCTTAAAGCGAAAATCAAAAAGGCCCTGACCTATCCCACGGCGGTGCTCGTGGTCGCCTGTATCGTGACCGCGATCCTGTTGATTTTCGTCGTACCGACTTTTGAAGAACTGTTTCAAGGCTTTGGCGCGGATTTACCCGCGTTCACCAAGCTGGTCATCGACCTCTCCAGATTTCTTCAGGACTCCTGGTACCTGATCCTGGGTGCCCTCGTGGGAATCTTTTTCGGTTTTCGGGAAGCGATGCGGCGCTCGCGCAAATTCAACCATTTCCTGCATAAGGCCTTGCTCAAAATACCGGCGATCGGCGTGATCGTCCACAAAGCCTCCATTGCACGGTTCGCACGGACCCTTTCGACCATGTCCGCGGCGGGGGTTCCGCTGGTCGAAGCGCTCAGCTCGGTTGCCGGTGCAACCGGAAACATCGTCTACGGCGAGGCGGTTATGAAAATGCGCGAGGATGTCGCGACCGGACAACAATTACAGGCATCCATGCGCCAGGCCAACCTGTTTCCGAACATGGTCGTTCAAATGGTCGCAATCGGAGAAGAATCCGGCTCCATGGACAGCATGTTGGAGAAAGTCGCCGATTTTTTCGAGGAAGAGGTCGACAATGCCGTGGATAACATGAGCAGTTTGCTCGAGCCCATGATCATGGCCATTCTCGGAATCGTGGTTGGTGGATTGGTCGTCGCGATGTATCTGCCGATATTCAAGCTCGGGTCGGTTGTTTGACAACGGGCCGCAAACGCGTTTTCGGCAGGATCTTGGGCGATCCAATCGCGGATTTCGGAGTTGGAATTAAGCCAGCGAAGCCACGACCGGTCCAAGCGCCACTGTTTCGATTCGGAAAGCCAGCACAACCGGCTTGGATCGGGATGGCTTCAACACCGGCATGACCTTAATTCAATTCCTGGAAATGGATTCCACACTCTTGACTATCGCGGCCGGACTGTTGGGGCTGATGTTCGGCAGCTTTCTGAACGTGGTCGTCTATCGTCTTCCGATCATGATGGAACGCGCTTGGCACGGGGACTCGGTCGAGTACCTGAAGCTTGCCATCGAAGCGGCGAGTGATCAGGAGATTTTCAATCTAATTCACCCCCCGTCGCGCTGCCCGCAATGTGCTTCACCAATCCGGCCCTGGCACAACATTCCGATTTTGAGCTATCTAATTCTGGGCGGCAGGTGCGCGAACTGCAAGACACCGATTTCATTCCGCTACCCTGTAGTCGAAGCATTGACGGCGGTTCTTTCAGCGCTGGTCGTCTGGCATTTCGGACTCGGTTTTCATGCCGGGATGGCCCTGGCTCTGACCTGGGCCCTGATTTGTTTGAGCCTGATCGATATCGACCATCAACTGCTACCCGATTCAATTACCCTCCCCTTATTATGGCTCGGACTGGCCCTGAGTCTTCGGAATGTCTTCACGGATAGTCATTCCGCGATCATCGGCGCAATTTCCGGCTATTTGAGTCTATGGCTCGTATATAAAATTTTTAAGTTCCTGACCGGCAAAGAAGGCATGGGATTCGGGGACTTCAAATTACTAGCCATGCTCGGGGCCTGGATGGGATGGCAATTCCTGCCGGTGATCATCCTGTTTTCTTCTCTGGTCGGTGCATCGGTTGGCACGATCATGATCCTGTCCGGAAAACACAACCGCTCCGCGCCAATCCCGTTCGGACCCTACTTATCGGCCGCGGGATGGATCGTCCTTTTATGGGGAGAAATTTTTCTAAAATGGTACTCTGAAATTATCGCCTGAGCCGGTCCGCTCCGAAAGCGGGCACGTATGCGGGCGGTCATCCATGACGGTGGAATCCGAAACTTCGAGAAATACCTGTATATCATCGATTGACGGGTGCCGATCTTCATAACGGTTCGGTTCGAATTTGCCCGGGACAATATTCGATTAGGGCTCGTTGTTTCCGGACCAGACGAGTGGATTTGGTACCCTGACTACAATGTTGTCAGGCGCCCGGCCACCCCACCGGCCTGGATAGTTCTATCGAATCGAATAGTGTAGAATCCCGTCGCACAGGGAAATCGGAATATCAGCAACTGAAAGACCCGGAGAGGTACCGAAGCGGCCATACCGGCACCGACTCGAAATCGGTTGGGGGCATACCGTCCCACGCGGGTTCGAATCCCGCCCTCTCCGCCACAATCAATTAGTTACAAATTCCAAACACCTCTGAGCTTTTATTTTGTTTGGCCTCGCGGTACACTAACGGTACAGTGCGCCAACGATACGAGGTGGGCCATGGCCACCATTACTAAGACTCCTGCAGGTACTTGGAAGGCTATCATTCGAAAATTGGGCTGGCCTTCGACGATAAAAACGTTTCGTACAAGAAAAGATGCTCAAGATTGGGCGCGTCGCGTCGAAGATGAAATGGTTCGGGGGGTTTATATCGATAGGATGCCTGCTGAACGCATGACATTACGCGATGCCATGTCGCGCTATTTGACCGAGATTACACCTACTAAAGGAAAGGGAGCTGCGGCTAGAGAAAAAATCACGGCAAAGCCGATTCTGGATAAACTCGGAAGTTTCAGTCTGGCCGCCATCACACCTCAAATCGTTGCTGAATACCGGGATTATAGGTTATCAACGGCTTCAGAATAAACAGGGAAATTGCTCAGCGGTAATACAGTCCGACTTGAACTTGCTCTGATTTCCCATCTTTTTACCGTCGCGATTCAAGAATGGGGAATCGGTCTACCTCAAAACCCGGTTTCATTGATTCGCAAGCCGAAAAAACCCATGCCACGCGATCAACGTATTACAAAGAAGGAAGAAAAACAATTGCTGGAGGAATGCAGCAAACACTCAAATCCAATGTTGTTTTGGATCGTTGTGCTAGCGCTTGAGACAGGAATGCGGAAAAGTGAAATTTTGAGTTTGACCTGCGGTCAGGTCGATTTGAATAAACGGATTATCCATTTGCCGGAAACTAAAAATGGGACGTCCCGAAATGTCCCCTTACACGCAGAGCAGTTCAGATTCTATCAGAGGCTGTAAGTCATCCAATTCGCCCGTCTGATACCGATCTAATTTTCTGGGGAGAGGCCGTATCGAAAATCACCGGACAACGTAAGTCATACGATTTTACTGAAGCGTGGGAAAAAGTCAGAAATGAGGCGGGTCTGCTAGGATTACATTTTCACGACCTCAGGCATGAAGCGGTTTCGAGGTTGGTAGAAGCAGGACTAGGTGACCAGGAGGTTGCTGCAAAATCGGGTCATAAATCCATGCAGATGCTGAAGCGGTATACTCATCTTAGAGCGGAAGATCTGGTTTTAAAGTTGGATCGATTGGTAACAATGCCATCGCAGACTCGAGAAATGATAGATGTTTTAGAAACGACCGAGTGATGAAATAAAAATCATTAGTGGGAATTGCGATCTCTTTGTACCGAGCCTCTGCGACTGACCATTTATTAAGCCTTAGTCAGTCACAATAGTATTTCTAAACCAAATTCCACACTTCAGGCTGGACCTATTTTTCAAGTTCGAAAGCTCGCTTCCATACCCCACCTTTCCGACCCTTTGACGGCGACCATTCTGCGTAGAATATCCGACTGTTAATCTAACATTGGAGGACGGCCGGTGAATGCAGATCACTCCGGGACCTATGAATACCTTCTTTAGAAGTATGGTCCCCTGCTAACTCTCAAACACGTTGCCGAACTGATGCATTCCACACCGAATGGAGTGCGAATGGCCATCTGCCGCCAAAACCAGCCTTTCGCCGTGAGCCTTTCGAAGGCCAAGAGGCGGTTGGGTCGGCGAGTGTATTTCGAAGCACGTCGAGTCGCGGAGGTGATCGACAAAGACGTTCCGGAAAAAGACGAGTCAGTGACCAACTTGAAAGCAACGGCTCCTGATTCCGAAATTGAATCTAATCGATGCCTCACCTCTGAAAATATCCGTGTAACTCGGGTCCGGTAATCCCGATCCGGCGAGGTTCGAATGGTGATCGAGCGATTCCAACATTGGCACGTAACCCTTCGGTCCGGACCCACGCCGAGCGCCTGCGAAACCATGCTCGCGTTGACCGGGGAACTGTTTCCTCATCTTCCACTTGAACTGCGAATTCCGGCCAACGGAGGGCAATCATGAGCACCAAAAAGCGGCCTGGCGACACCGAATTGAGGGGCATGCTGCTG
>JBOICY010000482.1:0-3874 GCA_050740335.1 Methylococcales bacterium
CTCAAGAAATACAAACGGAGTTCTTGTCGTGCTGGCCTTTTTGATCACCGCCGAAATCACCGCCCGCCGCCCGTCTGGAAACAGGGCCTCGGAATGTACACTGAATGTGGTTCCACTAGCCTGACTGAATACCAAATTCTGGACCGGTACCGGAAACGGAGGCGGCGGAAGATTGTTCGTCGCATTGGCGGTACGTTCCTCCAGGTAGTTCTCGATAATTTCTTCCATGACACCCGGCAGAGCACGTAAAACCTCCTTGGGCGATTTGCTCGGGTCGATGCCGTTCGAATCGTTGTAAACCGTCACCATCGGCTCGAGTCTACGGTACAGGTCCCCGGAAATTCCGAGTACCCGCCGCAGTTCCTGAATCGTTTGGAAGGGTCGATTGCGCGGACCGTAATCCAGTCCCGCTTCTTGATATTCCCCTTGCTCCGCTCCGTTGACCCCTCTGAAATCGTCCGAATCCCTCCAGTCAATTATAGCATCGACAAGCGCGGCCGCTTCGTCATTGCTTAACCCGGCATTCTCCAGCAAACTGATCAGTAATGCACCCGGAGCGTTATTCAGATCGAATTTACCGGCTTCGTCGTGAATACTGACGCGAACCCGGGCTCCGCCGAACAAGAATTCGTACACGCTTCCGTCGCTTCGCCATTGGTTCTGAACTTCGGTCAGCAACAATCGGTTCATCGCGTAATAGATTCCCGCCTCGGCTAGCGGACCGGCCACCGAGCGTTCCCGGGTGTTTCGCACCAAATCGATTTCACGCCGCATATTCAACGAAAAACTCGCGGCCATCACGGTCAGCATGACCAGCACCCAGAGCACCAGTACCAGTGCGATCCCCGAAGTCCGGCACCGTAAATGGACCAGAATGGGCATCGGAATTACTCGAGGGTCTGTTCGGGTACCACGAGCAAGCCCTCATCAAGTGCTGCGAGCTTCGGACTCACGATCAAGGGCGGCCACTCGCTGCCGTCTTTCATTCGAATCACCAGCTTGATCAAAGCCGGCATGAAAACCTTGTCCTTCCAATCGTCCGTCCAACGAGAACCGGAAGCCTCCAGGTCGAATTCATCCGAGCCGAAATAGGACAACGTGAACCGGTCTACGCCGCTGACGAGCCGGACGTCTTCGATCGCGGCATCGGCCCCGCTCAGGGTCGGATAGAACGCCTTGAGTTTCGCAATCAGTACGCTGGAATCGCCTTCCTCGACCAATTCCAGATTGAATTGGTGGAGCCCGCCGCGCCGCGCGCTGCCCGGAAGGTCGGCGACGAATTGAATGGAATCCCGGGTTCCGGAAAATGAAAAGACCGGTTCTTCACCAGAAAATTCATCCATGACCGGTCGCGCGGTGAGCAGGCTTTGTCTTAGAAAATTCTCGACGACCAGCATCCGGTCGAGTTGCGCGGCGCGTTCTTCGCCCGCATTCCATATCCGAGCACCCATTCGAATGCTGCCGAACAACAAGGTCATCATGATCGACAATAGCACCAGTCCGATCAGAATTTCCAGCAATGTAAATCCGTTTTGGGTTTCAGGGCGGGCTGTGCTTCGCACGAGGCATTCTCGGATTCCGGTACAGGTTCAGACCCGCGGCCCGAAGCGTAAGGTCTCGAGAACCACCGCACGATTCTCCCAGCGAACCGAAACCTGGACGCGATACAGGGAAAATTGCGGAGTTGCGATTTCAGAATCCAAGTCCTCGTCTTCGTAAAGTCGCACGTCGATCGACCACTCATAGAAATCATCGACTACTCCGGTGCTTTCTCCCGCTTCGATTTCCCCGGTTTGACCGACCGAGTCGAGCATCGATTCTGCCATCAGCAAAGCGCGGCCGTAACGTTCGCCGGTGGAGACCAAATGGATGCCTTTGCTGAAAATCTGCAGCAATATCCCGAGCGTAATCGCCAGAATTGAAAAGGCGACCAGAATTTCCAGCAGCGTAAAACCGGCCTCGAATCGGCAAAGATCCCGATCAATCGCGGTTTCGAAGCGCTTCACTCTTCCACTTCGGAAAAAATTTCAATGTGGCCCGTGAGCCAGTTGACATCGACCAAACGCTTTCGATTTCCGGCTTCGAGCGTGACCCGTCCGCCGCTTGAGGAACCGTCCGGGTAAAAGCGGATCGTTCCCTGGTCTTCACCACTCACTTCCGTATCCGCGGTGACCAGACGCATCCGGATCGTGTGCGGGATCGAATAGGCATTGTTCCTGCCGGTGATGTGGTACACATTGGTTTTAACATCGACATTGAATTCGGTTTCTTTATTCTTGGAAACCGCATGGCCGCGAAGATAGCGCAGCGATGACGCGATCTCGCGGGAGGCGCTTTGCAAGCGCACCGAATCGAGACCCTTGGAAAAGTTCGGAACGACCAGAACCATTGCGACTACGGCGATGGTCAGGACCAGCAACATTTCCAACAGGGTGAATCCCCGCCCAGCATTTCCCTTGCGGTGTGAAGCCAGGTAAAGCTGCCGGACTGTCAACACCGGATTCCCGGAACTTTTTAAAGTATCAGGCCACGAATGGACCCGTCACGAGGCTCACTCCCAACTCGCTACATCCTGATCCTCACCCTCTCCGCCTTCGCGATTGTCGCTGCCGAGACTCAAGATGTCGAAGGCTCCATGCTCCCCGGGCGACCGATACTGAAAGTCATACTGCCAAGGGTCCTTTGGAATCCTTTTCTTGCGCAAATAAGGGCCGTTCCAACCGTTCACCCCGGAAGGCTGCTCTACGAGCGCATCCAGTCCCTCGTTTCCATTCGGATAGCGCCCGACGTCCAGTTTATACATATCGAGCGCGGCCGCCAAGTCGTCGATCTGAAGGCGCGCCGTCTTGGTTTTCGATTCACCGAGATGCTTCATGACCTGCGGGCCCACCAAACCCGCCAATAATCCGATGATCGCCAGAACGACCAAGAGTTCGATCAAGGTAAAGCCGATTTGTCGATTCGAAGCAACCCCGGGTTCTGAATACTGTTTTCTATTCACTGATAATGTCCTTGTCTGGAATTAATTGATAAAAAATAACCAGGATCCGGCGTACCTCAAAACGCAAGATCGTTCACGCTCAGAATCGCCATCAAAATGGAGATGATGATCCCCGCAATCAAAAGACCCAAGCCCACGATCAACACCGGTTCCAACAATGTCAACAAGCGCTCGATGGTTATCCGGATTTCCCGGTCGTAGGTCACGGCCACGCGGTTCAACATTTCCTGAAGACTCCCGGTTTCTTCGCCGAGCTGAATCATTTGCATGGCCATTTTCGGAAACAAACCGGATTCGATCATCGGAGTGGTCATTGCCCCGCCTTCCCTGAGATTGCCGGCGGCTTTTTCGACCGTTTCCTGGAGAATCCGGTTATTCAGGGTTTCTTTTACGATCGAAAGCGCTGCCAATAGGGACACCCCGTTTCCGAGCAAAGTTCCAAGCGTCCGGCTGAAGCTCGCGACCTCGAGCTTAGTGATCAGATCCCCGAGCAGCGGCATTCTGAGCATGCGTCTATCCCAAACGTAACGGCGCACGGAATCTGCAAATTGGTTGCGCATATACAAAAGGAACCCGGCAAGGCCAGAGAGAATCACCCACCAATAAGCTTGCAGAAACTCGGATGTTGCCACCACGATCTGGGTCGGCACCGGCAACTCCTTTCCGGCGCTCGCGAACATTTCCTGAAATTGCGGGACCACGAAGGTCAGGAGCACAAATAATGACAACACCGCCATGGACACGAGAATAATTGGGTAAATCAGCGCGGTGGTCACGGTTCCGCGCAATTCTCTGGAACGTTCGAGATATTCGGAAAGCCTCTCCAGAACCCCCTCGAGCCCCCCGCCGGCTTCGCCGGCACGGATCATATTC
>JBOICY010000483.1:0-7958 GCA_050740335.1 Methylococcales bacterium
GATCAGTATTTATACCTTCGCCGTATACTGGGCCGGCAGTTATTTCGCCGAACAGGACAACTCCTGGCATCAGGTCTCGATCCGGGACACTCCGTTCACCGCCAATCACATCGTTGAATTCTATTTCAACTTTCCGCTCTATGTGCTGCTCGGCGGTTCGGCCTGGCTCTCTGCGCGGACCCGGCTGCCGCTGTATGCCAAGGGCATATCCCTGCCCTTGACGCTGGCGGTGGGCGGCCCGTTCATGATCCTGGTCAGTGTCGGATTCAATGAATGG
The DNA here is from genome assembly GCA_050740335.1 of Methylococcales bacterium. Classification (GTDB taxonomy): domain Bacteria; phylum Pseudomonadota; class Gammaproteobacteria; order Methylococcales; family UBA1147; genus UBA1147. The sequence continues at coordinate 278 of JBOICY010000483.1, forward strand.
GGACACACGTTCTGGTTCAGAGAGGAATTCTTCGCGGCACCGATCCATTGGGGATTCGTAGTCGGCGTCTGGTTCGCGCTCGGCGTTGGGGGGATTCTCTTGCAACAGGTTATCCGCGTGGTCGAATTGCTTGATCAGTTAGAGGATTTTCCGTAACCCGCGAATGCAATTCGCGACTGACCCGATCTGCTGGATTCCGAGCGCGCCGGCCTACCAGCCGCCGTCTTCATCCCCGCTGGCCAAAGGCTTGGCCGAATCCAGAATTTTCGGTTTGTTTGCAGTTCGCAACAAAATTATGGCGTTACCGCCTATGACCAATATCGCAAACAGGATAAAAAGAAGGGCTTGCATCGCTGAATCGGTTGACTTTACTAAATCCGCACGTTCAAATGCATGATACGCTGTCACCCGAAAGTGCGCCATCATGAACAAAACGGCTTTAAATCACCTGAAAAACGAAACCAGCCCTTATCTTCAGCAGCACGCCGCGAACCCGGTCGACTGGTATCCCTGGTGCGAGGAGGCGCTTGATCTCGCGCGTCGCGAGGACAAGCCGATCCTTTTGTCGATCGGATACTCGGCGTGCCACTGGTGCCACGTGATGGCCCATGAGTCGTTTGAAGATCCTGATACCGCGAAGGTCATGAACCGGCTCTATGTGAACATCAAAGTCGACCGCGAGGAAAGACCCGATATCGACAAGATTTATCAACTCGCGCACCAGTTGCTGACCCGGCGCCCGGGCGGCTGGCCGCTGAACATGATCCTGACGCCCGACGAACACATCCCGTTTTTTGGAGGAACCTATTTCCCGCCTCATTCTCGTTACAATATGCCGCCCTTTAAGAGCATTCTTCACCAGGCGGCGGATCATTATCATCAGCAAAAGGATGCGATCAAACAGCACAATGCGTCTTTCTTTGAAACCATGCAGTCCATCGCATCCCCGCAATCCGGAGCCTCGTTCGACCGTTCAATCCTGGAGCAGGCCGGATTCGAAAGCCTGGATAATTTTGATGCCGTCGATGGCGGCTTCGGTCAGGCCCCCAAATTTCCTCACTGCACGGGACTGGAGTTTTTACTCAACCGGTGGTTTCGCAGCGGAAAACAGGATTCGCGGTTCCTGCATGCGGTGATTTTCAGTCTCGAAAAAATGGCGCAGGGGGGTATTGTTGACCAGATCGGAGGCGGATTTTGCCGCTATTCGGTCGATGATCGATGGAATATCCCGCACTTCGAAAAAATGTTATATGACAACGGACCGCTGCTGTCTTTATATGCGCAGGCCTGGCAGATCACCGGGAACCCGCTGTTCCGGAACACCGCTCTGGGCATTGCCGACTGGGTCATCCGTGACATGCAGTCCCTCGCAGGCGGCTTTTACTCATCCAGGGATGCCGATTCCGAGGGCGTGGAGGGGAAGTTCTATGTCTGGACTCCGAATCAGATCGAGTCCCTCCTGGAGCCGGAAGAATTTGCAATCGTCCTACACCTTTACGGCTTCGAGCGCGCTGCGAATTTCGAAGGACAATGGCACCCATATATCGCAGAGCCGCTGCGCGACGTCGGGGCAAAACTCGGCATGAATGAAACCGAGGCCGAAACCTTGCTCGAATCGGCGCGCGGAAAAATGCGGGCCGCCCGTGATCTGCGCAACCCGCCGGGCCGCGACGATAAGATCCTGACTTCCTGGAATGCCCTGATGATCAAAGGCCTCGCGATCGCCGCGAGGGTTTTCGACCGAGCGGATTGGATCGATTCGGCTTACCTGGCTTTCGATTTCCTGCATAAAAATCTCTGGATAAACGGGCGTTTAGTGGCCACGCACAAGGATGGCCGCTCGCATTTGAATGCCTATCTCGACGATTATGCCTACTTGATAGACGCGGCAATCGAACTCAGTCAGTCGCGCTGGCGGACTTCCGCGATGAACTGGGCAAAACAATTGGCCGATGTTCTAATTGAGCAATTTGAAGATAAAAATTCGGGGGGCTTCTTCTTCACCTCCAATGACCACGAAAAACTGATTCACCGGCCGAAACCGATGACGGATGAATCGGTCCCATCGGGGAACGGGGTCGCGGCCTGCGCCCTGGGTCGCCTGGGTCAACTATTGGGAAACACCGAATACCTGGACGCGGCAAAACGGGTATTTCAGGCGGGCGCCGCGTCGATGTCCCGGTTCCCGACCGCTCATTGCGCGTTACTGATCGGATTGGAAGAGTATTTCCAGCCACCGCGGATTGTGGTCCTGAGAGGGGAATCCGCCGGGGAATGGAAGAAGGTTGCGACTGAAGCATTCCAGCCCGACCTCATCGTCCTCGCGATTCCATCGGATCTGCAAAACCTCCCCGGCATTCTCTCGGAACGCAAGGCGGAAGATCGAAGCGTGGCTTATGTCTGCACCGCAAACTCCTGTCTCCCGCCGTGCTATTCACTCGAATCGCTGCGGCAATCTCTCGGCGCATGAAGCTGAACGGCGAATACCAACCCTGCTATACCATCACCGGGACCGCCGGACCAGACGCTCCGCCGCGGGACGAAGCTCGGCCGTTCACATTCCGGAATGATTCCTGAGCGATGGGGAAGCTCCGATCGTTCATGAGTTCGATCGAAAACCTTAGACCAGTCCAACCTCCGCGTTTAGAATGTCGGTTCGACGGTTATACCCTGCTGCCGAAGCCGGTCGATCATTTTGCCGGTTGACAACTTTGCTCGGAACTATAATTTTATTGGCTCGGTAGGTTTCCGGCTTTCACCGGTCCATGAACGGATCCTATCGTAAAAGGAGAGAATGAAAATGAAAAAACTATTGATTGGAGTATCTTGTCTGCTTATCGCCGCCTGCGGCAAGGAGAGTGGTCCGCCGCAATACAATTACAAAACCATTCAGGTAACTTCCATTTATACCGATTTTAAAAAGGATCAGGAAACGGCGATGCGAAACGCCGAGTCGGAATTGGAGCGCTTCGCCAAAGAGGCTTGCCGGGAGACAATCGCCACAGGTTGGTCTATGGTTGAAATTAAAAACAAGGGTGAAATGAGTTGTGAGGAAATCAAGGAAGGACATCATTGCCGCAAAAAGAATGTGGAATTGGAATGCCGGCAAGTCGTCGCGGAATTTCCATAGCGCAACCCGGTTCGTGATTGAACAATTTCCTTTGCTTGCCAGGGCTCTCCGACCGGGTATGCCCGAATCGATTTAGAGAAAACGCCCGGGATGTCTTTTCGCATTCCCGGGCGCACGATCAAAGACAATCAATTCGATTCGAGTCCGTCTGAATCCGCAATTTCATTCTCGCGGTCGCAGTCGAGTGCTATCTTTGAATAATCCACAAATCCTTTGTGGCGCAACTAACAGTTTTCCATCCGATTCAAGGGTAGTCTGATAATCAAGTCAAAGTATTTGACGAAACACTTCCAACGCAATCGGTGTCTAGCCCGCGTTGGATCACCTGGACATCTCTATCAGGAGCTTGATTATGTTACGCCCGCTAATTTATGCATTGTTGATTTACGTTGTTTTGCTGGCCATGATGGCCTATGGGCATGTCGATCGTTTCTATTTTTGGATCGGCATGTGCAGCGCTTCTTCGTTCTTTGGTGTACTGATGGGTAATCTGTTCGGAGGGGTTCATCTCCGTGAACTGCAAGACAACCCATATTGATACAGCGACACCCTCCCGATTAACTTCGGTGAATCGACGCAACGGAGATGCAGTAGAAATGCGCACGAAAATATTCTCCTCTTACGACAGGAAGGTATAGATGTTCTATTCTCGGTATCAATAGCCAGGGTAGGCAGCAAACTTACCCTGGCGGAGGCCTTCGATATCCCGCGCCGCCTACGTTGTGTTCCAATTGGTTTAGCCGGATATTCGATTGGGTTCTCCTACCCGGGCTCCGGCATAGCCCGATTTGCTCGGATGGTTGCCCCGGCGGAATGCGCATTCGCTTTTCCTTCCTACGAAACCAACTATTTTTTTCTGATGTAAGCGATAGATCGAAAATGTGCTAAAAAATTTTGACACATCATCGTTTTTTATTCGCCGAACAGTTTGAATTTCGTGATTGTTTAGATAAAACATTCGATTCAGACAAATAGGATAAATTACCGCTAACATGCTGTATTTTAGAATTAGACGATTCTCACGCAGTTCAACGGAAAGTTGACACCGCCGGAGGAGATCGTATGAACAGCCCGGCGGATCTTAAATACAGGCTCCGTTCCATCTTCCAGTACCTTGCCGGGATTGCTTTGTTGCTTATGGTATCTACGGCGACCAGCCAAGCGATTGTCCTCTACAGCCAACTCAATAATCAATCATCAGCCATCAACACACAACAATACGAAGCGGGATTTTCCACCTTTAGCAATATGGCCGCCGACGACTTCGTTGTCACGGGTGGTACTTGGACCGTCAACCCAGCTGTTCATACCAGTTTTCTCCACCCTTTCTGCCTCCCTGTCAGCGAATGCAGGCGCGGTGGACGTGTATTTTTATCAGGATGCTGGCGGACAGCCGGGCGCCCTTTACTCCAGTCTTACCAACCAAGTATTCAGCGAAACCGTTAACGACCTGACCATCACGTTGAGTAACCCGGTAACCCTCAATCCCGCTGTTGTCGGACCCTTGTATGGCCCAAAAACCGCATAAAGCCGCTGACTGGGAACGACCCGCGCCGATTTCCCTATCCTTGAGCTTGTGGCGTTTCATCCGGTGCGTTCGCAGGCGCTCTTCCGTGTGCGTCTTCGCCTTCTCCAATGCTTGACCGGAGTTGCCATGGAAGAAGGGGTCAAGTTCTCACAATCCTACATTTCCCGATCCATTTGGGCATTCGTTATCCTGTACTTTGCCGCGCTCAAAACGTTTTACTGCGCGACTCACCGTCATGTAATGAACACCGAAATACGCGCCAATTTCGGCCATCGTACAGGCTCCGGAAAAATAGGCCTGTGCGTGGCCGTGGTATATCAGCACTGCCCGCTTATCTGCCAAAACTCCAAGGATGTCAGAGATAGAGAACGGTTTGCCTGCCTTGGGTTAATTCTCGAATCTAACCGTTTCGTTAAATATATTTGTAAACAATCTGCGATTTCAAATTCGGCATCGCTTTCTCGGCGATCTCTTTGTACGATTTATAAACATTCGGTTCGCACACCGGACCTTGGCTGACATCATCAAATTTTCTGAGGACTGTAAGCAGGTTGCCTTTCAAGGCATAACTGGCTTGAAATGAGACCAACGCGTTACTTACGGAGAAGTTATCCGGTACAGCCAGAATTTTGAGGTTTGCGGGCAGTTCATAGGTATAGGTCTCTTCGACGTGTGCACCGTAACAAGTAAAAGCGCTGCTCGGTGCATCGTTTGACTTCGTGGACCTTATCGACGAATAAATCGAGCTCGCAGAAAAAATCGGACCGACATTAAACGCACCTAAACTGCCGGTATTGATAAATCCCTTCACATCGAAGACGACTTCAGCTCTGGCGACATCCGGACGTTCGGGCGCCGTTTCATAATTAAGACTGACCTTGCCGTCATCAAAGCCGATTCTTTTGATTGTTTCTTTGGAATATTCTTCGGCTTTTTCTTTGTCCGATATCCATGCTTTATATTTCTCGATATTTTTAGGCATATTCGAAATCAAACCGGACCTGCCTTTGTTCGTCCAAACAATGTTACCTTTGGCAGAACCATCCTCTCCGATCTTGATGTTTGCTTGTACCGTACTTTTTTCATCAATATCCGATTGAACGGGAGTTTTTATTCCATCCAGATGACCGTCCACGAGCAGGATGGGTTTTCCCGATTCGCCGTCGGGCAACAATCCGAACGGCGTACTTTCAGAAGTTGCGTCGACATAAAGGCTCAAACTCGGGATGTAATTCATCACGTGGTTGACCATGGAGACCACGGGGATTTTCGGCAAGTTATAGATTGAACCGGAATTGATCAGGGCTTGAGTGCTGGAAATCTTTTTTGCGGCCAGCAACGCTTCCAGCAGGGTCGCATGGTCCTTGCAATCGCCCATTTTGTTATCCAATACAAAATCGGTGCCGCGTGGCACGACCGCGCCTACTCCGATACAGTGACCCGCATAGCTGATATTTTCGGCGACCCATTCGTATAAGGCTTTGGCCTGATCATAAGTCGTTTTTTTACCTTTTGTGATTTCATCAGCCAGTTTTTGGATGCGAGCGGTCACTGCTGCTCTTTGTTTTGCTCGTACACCGTAGGCTTGAGCAATTGAGGCGTGCGAAGGGAATGTGGAAATCAAAAACCCCGGATCTCTGCCGAACTCATAAACATTGCCCTGGTTATTTTTATCTTCAATCGGTTTTTTATTTTGGTAGGCCCATTCGAAAATTTTCCGGCCATTTTTTTGCCGGGGTTTCTTTTCGGTGAATTCGTAAAGTTCATACCGAGCGGGCATCGATTCAGGCATATCTATTTTAATGCGGACATCATCGTAGACATAATATTTCGAAAAGACCTGCCATTCGGAAAACTGGTTCGGAAATAACGGCTCGGTGCGTGTAATCTTATAAGAAAAATAAATAGTATCGCCGACTGCAAGTTCGGGAAAAATAATCGTCAAAGTAGTCTGATCGGAAAAAGCGGGGGAGGCATTATCCTTGCCGCTGTTCACCTCAAGCTGGAAATTTGACTTTGGCACTTCGATCCGTTTTCCATCAGCCTTTTTTGTATACACTTCGACTACTTCCGACCTTTCGGCGCTGGTGCTGTAAGTGATTGTCTGCTGTCTGACACTTTCCTGAGCGTCATTATTCAGTAATGTCGTGGCGGCCTCTACGAACAGGATATACGAACCATCCGGATTGATCGTATAGGTATAATAATTGCGCACGGATTTATCGAAAGGTTCGGCGGCAAAGGTATTGCCTACTAAAATACAATGCAACAAAAATAGCAAGGTGAAATTCAAGATTCTCATGTGCAGGTTACTCCATTAAGCGACGATCGATGTCTTTTTAAAGCCTTTTAGCTGAATGCAAGCTCTTTACATTATAGTCGTTCTTAAATTTTACTCAAGTTGTCGCCTGCATCAAAAGCCTTTTAGAATAAAGACTCGGTTCCCGTTTACATATTAATAACGTGAATCGAAGTATATCGCGTGAACGTTACAATATCTTTTTTTAAAGATCTTTCCGGGCGGTGTGAAAAGTCCTTTGGCGATCGAAGTGGCGATATTGGGACTTTCAGGGTTCACAATCACGGCTTGCCGCCTGGGCTTGGGGTTGATACGATTTTTGGGTCTGGTTGCCTTCCGATCGGGTCGTTTGAGTTCCAGAGTTCTGGCGTAAAGTGCAATCAATTCCAACACCGGATCGTGCGGCACCCGCTGGACCAACCAGGCGAAGAGCCGGGTTTTCAGGGCATGGAGGATATCAGCAAGGTTGGGGAAATAACGAGCCTGTTGGTCGTCCGGCAACGATTCGCAGGCTTCTCGGGCCAAGGCTTCGGCCAAATTGGCGGTGAAGATTTTGGCAGGCAGACGTCTTGGCGGAGGCAGATTCCGGTAATTCGCCAGCCGGGATGGCAAGCGGGGTAAACCGATTGTAGTGTACGGGGTGCTTGCCGCTCCCGGTTGGGGCGGCCCGTGGCGGTCGATGTGTATCCGGGCAACCCGGCCGACCCGAGTACGGTTGGGACTC
>JBOICY010000484.1:0-7394 GCA_050740335.1 Methylococcales bacterium
ATGTGAAGCTTGCCGCATTCCGGGCGTGAACTTTCGTCAATCCGGCGCGCGTAGGCTGTTGGCCTAACGGGTCGCTCCAGCGGACGGCTTTGCCGCCGCTGAGCTGCGCGTTAGGCATCTTCCATGTTGGCTAATCTGGCGACTTGTTTGCGAAGTTCACCGACAGTGTGGGTGGACACCTGTAAGTCACGAAATGCAAAGGCGGAAGCCATTTGGGCGGTGAGTTCTCGGAATCGTTGTGTCATTTCTTCGAGCTTCGCCTCCCCCTGGTCGGTGAGAACCATCAATCTTGATTTTTTGTGTAACGGATTGTCTTCCAAGGCTACCCAGCCCTCGGCAATCAGTTCGTTAGCAAGCTTTTGGATGTACTGGCGTGAAACAGACCGCGCACGGGCTACGTCCGGTACCGTCTGCGGGCCTTCGGTCTTCAGCATCCGCAACAACCCCCAGCTACCTGCACCCTGCTCGGTCACAAGTCCATACTGCTGCCCCACAGCCCGGAGATCAAAGAACGCTGCCGCGGGGCTCCTGGCGTGCCAGACCCGTCATCCGGAAGGTCTGGAGTCCATCCTGGTCTGCTATTTCCGGGTTCCGGTGGTGGTTCTCGAATTTGCCGGAGAATGGCTGGACGCGGGGGTGCTCGTGCAACTCGTTGATGTCGCGCATGTAGTCGAGAAACACGCGGCGGCCGTTCTCGATTGGACCGATCGTCTGAAACAGGTAGACGTCTTCCGGAGGCGACTTCCGGTAGTTGGTCCGCACCCGGATGACGTCGCGCTCGCCGCCGACGATATACACCAGCTCGTACTGCCGGAAGAATCCGGAGAGCGTCTCATACGGCTTCGTGCGGTCCTTGCGCGCCTCGATGGAAATCGCCAGGTGATCGTCTCCGAAGCCGAAGGTGACGAACAAATGGGCGATGGCCGGGCCCATCCAGTAGGCGGCGACGAGATCGACCCGGTCCAGACGCCGGAGGTCGAAGGTGCGGTCGTAATAGGCCGGCGTGAAATCGGTCTCCGTGCGGTAGTCGAAGTTCCGGATATTGTGGACGGTCACGCGATCGCCGTCGAAGGTGGCATAGGGAAGAACGGCCACCTCGGGCTGCCAGTCGCGGTCATTCGAGGGCGTCGCGCTTCCCCAGACGGCCAGCACCAGCGCGAAGGCCGCGGCAAAGCCGATCGCCGCGGGCCGGCGCGCGCGCCGCGTGATCAGGGCGCTCACGGCCGCCAGCCCGACCGCGGCAAAGCTCCAGGCCTCCGCGATGCGAAACCCGCTTGATCCAGGCCCAAGGTAAAACAGGACGAGAGCGCCCCAGCCGGTAACGCCGGCTATGCAGAGGCAGGCCAAGACCATTCCGACGATCTTGGCGATTCGACTCCTCACGGGCGCGGTTCTCCCGCCGCCGCGTGCTCAAGCAGAATGCGCCGGATCTCCTCGATCACCTCGGGCTGCCCCTGGCACGAGTGGTCCGACCGGACCACCAGCTCGGAGACCGCCTCGTCGATATGGGCGCTCTGATAGGCCACGACGCCGTCGTCCCCCTCCTCCTTCGGGCCGTCACCCTCCACCGCAATGATCGAATGCGCCGGGATCCGGGGCGTAACCGGGATGGTCTCCAGGATTTGGAGGCCAGGGTTCTCCGGGTTCATATTGTCGACCGCGGTCGGGGGCCTGCGGAGCGTCGCGATCAGCTTCTCGTCCCCGCTCCTCGTGGCGGCCTGGGCGGCCTGGCTGAACAACCCCACGGGCAGGGTCACGAGCCAGGCCGCGATCGCCCCGATCCGGCCTGAGGCGAGCAGGGCCCCGTGGTGGGGTGTCGCCACGAACACCACCCGCTCGACGAAAGGCAGGGGCGTGAAGAACGCGGACCGCTGCAGTAGAGCGCGGGTCTCTGGACCGACCTGGATCGCATCGATGGGCTTGCTGCTGATGCGGTCCCAGAATCGCGTCCCGCTGTCGATCGCGGTGAGCTTGGTCAGGAGACCCCCCTGGCTGTGGCCGATCACCACCATGCGCCGCAACGCCGGGTCTTTCCCGTCGGGGTCGAGTTCCTGCACCGTGGCCGTCAGGGCCGCCCGCAGCAGACCGGCCGAGTAGCCGATCGGGTTGCCCGAGTCGTACAGAAAGACCCAGATCTGGAACCGTTCGCGGATCCGCGGATCGCCCTCGAGTTCATTGACCAGTTCGGCCCAGCGCGCGGGGCTCGATGCCGTCCCGTGCACCAGCGCCACGGGGATCTTCCCGGGCCGGTACGGATGCAGCATGAAGAGGCCGTCCTGGGCCCGGTCGCGCGGAATCTGGCCTCTGAACAGTCCGCCGCTTAGAAACCCGGCGATCTCCATCGCGTACAGCGGGCTCTTATCGAGTTGATAGGCCAGCGTCGCGGTCGGATCGGATTCGAGGGGCTGCTCCCGCCCGTCGACGGTCACCGTCCGGACCTGGTCCGCGGCGTATAGTTCGATTCTCCCATGGACCTTCCCGCTGGCCAGGCCGGCACGCGCGTGCTCGAAACGCAGCAGTACCGTGACCGGCACCTTGGCGCGGTGCCCGAGGCGTTTCGATCCAACGACCTTCACCGACGCCTGTCCCGCCCCAAGACTCGCTGCCAGAGGGGCGCCGAGCCCGGGACTGCGGTAGCGGTTCCTGAGGCCCCGGACCTCGAGGGTCGTCGTCGAGAGCAGGTGTTCGAGCCGGAAGCCGCTCCACGACATTCCCGACTCGTCCAGGGAGACCTGCAGCGTCCCGAACGGGAGCTTGCGCGTCCCCGGCTCCAGTCGCACCTCGTCTCCATCCTCGTCGTCGCGGGCCACGCTCAACCCCTGAGCGACGGCCTGGTTGTAGAGATCATACGCCAGCCGAAATCGGGGATCCGAGGGAAGCAGCCGCGTGCCGGCTCCATCGTCCGGGAACAGCAGCGCCCAGGCATACACGGCCGACGCCAGGAAATACGCGCGTTCGCCGGTGCGCTCGGCGTGCAGGAAGGACAGTTCCGCGAGCGCGAACAGGCGGTCGTCGTCGCCCGCGGGATTCAGCCCGCGATGCAGCTCGGCGAGCACCGCCCCCGGCTCTTCGTCGAACCGATCCAGCAGCCCATGCCTCCTGAGCACCGTTTTCGAGGACTCCGACGGCTGCCCCGCCGACAGCGCGCTCTCGGTAAGAAGGCTATACGCGGTCTGAATGTCCACGTGCTCCACACCGACCGGCGTCGAGCATCCCGAAACGACCAGCAGGAGCCCGGTTATCCCCAGAACCCGCAGAATGATCGGTGCGAGATGTCGCCGCTGGGCTGTTAGCAACAAATAGATTTGTCCGGTTTTATAGCAAATAAACTGTCCGCTTTTAGAATTAAAGCGGACCCCATTGTCAACCTATTTCTTGTGTTCGAAACAAATTGTTGTTGTGCCATTCCGATCAATTTGGAATGGCCGGATCCGGGATTTCATTTGGCCTTTTGTGCAACCCCCTGTTCCCAACGCTGCGCGCGCCGGATGGTTTCGTCGGTCTGCGAGGGAACGGCCTGAATCAGTTCCCACAGCGCTTCGCGCAGGTTGTGTTCCAAGAAGCGCTTGCCGCGTGTTTGCAGGAACCTATCGAGCGCTCGGCGCGTCGGGTGATCCAGTTGGTCGGTCTTGTCGACCGGATGGCCGTTGTAAACCAGGAGTTCCTGGATCCAGCCATAACCGGCGCTGATTCCGTGCTCCGCGGTCAGCCTGTCCCACTTGGCCTCGTAGTGGCGTTTCACGACTTTGTCCGGCAGGGCGTTCAACGGATCGCCGCGGCACTGCCACCAGGGGAGACCCTGCCAGCGGCCGATCACCTTGAGCAACTGATGCGCGATCGCAAAGCGTAAAGAAGGCCCGAAACTCTGAACGTCGCGGCTGATGTATTCGGCACCCAGGGCCACCTCTTCGATCGAGGTCGCGGCGGTATATTGGACCCCCTCGGTGCGGTTAAACAAGACCCGGATCGGTGCCGAGAGTCCATAATTCGATTCCCGCTCGACGGTGGCGTTGAGATCCAACTCCAGGCCCGCGATGCTGGAGCGCTTTCTGAGAATAACGCAGGCTCCCGATGGAGGAGATCGAAATTCCGAAATCGACGGAGCTGCTTTCGGCCTGGGTCGCTCGTTCGACGATCAGCAAGGCACCCTGCAGGTAAAGATCCGGTTTCTTCACCTCCGGCATGAGCGTGAACAGGACTTGCGCCTGGATCGGATCGTGGGCTTCCAACAGATTGGAATAGGTGATTTGCGGGCCGATCTCATTGATCAGCGCTTTGATCACACTGGTCGCATCGACCGGTGTATCCTGCTGAATGTAGGTCACCGAAAAAGTTTTATTGAGGTACGGATAGATCGCGATGATCAGGGGTTTCGCCCCGACCGGGCGAAAGGCGCTCAGTTGGCGGCCCAGGCATTCCAGCATCCCGTCGATTTGGCGGTTCGGGTCGAGTATCGCGGTGTTGGCGGTTTCCATGCGCTCCGCGACTTCCTTCAGGGACTCGATATGCGCGCAGCCCGGAGCGAACAGGATGAAACAAAAAAACATCACCGAGACCAAAGTTCGGAATATCATAAAGCCCTCCTATCGGCCCTCGACGATCAGGCCATTGACGATACACAAGTTGATGGTGGGTTGTCCTTGCGGTGCGGAGGCCGCATTGACCGAGCAGATGTTGACGGCCAACTGACCGTTCGCACCGCGCCCGGCTTCCACGCTCACGTGCTGCGGGCCGGCGGGGCCCGCGGACACCGGATGACCGAGTTGTTTCAGCTTCCCGTTGACCTGCGCCTCCACCCAGACTGGAATGAACTCCGGGTTGTTGCGCCCGACCGATAGCGGTTGAAAGTCGACCGATGGAATGGCCACCGGGTCCAAGGTCACGGGTTCGAGCGCCGGCGCGATATCGCCAAGCTCGTCGGCCCGAAGCGACGAGGTCGCGGCGAGAAGCATTAGAGAAAATAACCATTTCGAAAAACTTTGATTGACCATGACCGGACCTCCACGGAACAGAAAAGGCGGGGTCGAAGACCCCGCCCGTCGAGACCGGCTATTGGCCAATAACGGTTCGACCGACTGTTACGGATCCGCCTTTGACCGAGACATTAGCGGCCGTGCCCTGTTGCGTGATCGAGCTTCCGGAGATGGTACCGCTTTTAATCAAAAGCTCGCCGACGTTCAATTCGGAGGCCAGTGACGCGGTCTGACGGCCGCCGTTACCGCCGCCCTTGAGTCCTCCGATCGAAAAGCGCCCACCGCCGCCGCCGGAGGCACCCTGGACCCCTTCGACGTTGGCGTTCGAGACCGTGCCGACATTGGTAATGGTGGAACCCGAGATCATCGGCTCACCGGGTGCGGCCCGGGTCACCGGAGTGAACACGGCCGAGACCAGAACGACAGCCCCCGCGATTTTTTTCAGATCCTCACGAGATAATAGTTTCATAGTTACTCCTATGCAAAATAAAGGTTGGAAGAAGAACCCCCGAAGGAGCCTTGAGCGGGTCGGGCGATCCGTCCGGTTCAGGAAACCGTCTCCGGAACCGACCATACCGATCTCCCTTCCCGCGAGTTCAGAAGGAAACACTCCCTTCCAACCAAAAGGCCGGCGCCGGAGTTTTTCCGGGTGGACTCCAAGACCCGCCCGCCCGGAAAAAATCGCCGGTTGATCTGAATAGTGAAGATCAAAATTTCTTTAGAAGGAGAACCTCCATGTTATCGAACAATCGATCCGATCCACTTCTGGATTCCCCGTTCAATGACCCGTCGTCCGGTCCGGCCATTGGCGCCAAGGCGGGATTGCTCGGCGCTTTCGTATTGGCTGCTTGCACAGGAGTGGGATATAAGGTTTGGTCGGCTCAGAAATCCGTCGGCGCCGACGACTGCACTGCCGTGCCACCGCGCGAAATCGCGGCGCTCATCGACCCGAGCGATCTTCCGAGCCCGGAGCAATTGCTCGCGCTGAAGGGCTCGATCCGCCGGCAGCAGAGTAATCTGCCCACGGGCGCGAAACTGTCCCTGTATCTGCTGACTCCCGAAGGTTCGGAATTGGTACGTCCGCTGTTCTCGGCCTGCAAGCCCAAATCGGGGGCACAAGCCGAACGGCTCACGGAGAATCGAAAACTGCTGGATCAGGCGTACTATCAGCGTTGGACAGAACCACTGGAAACCACCCTGAGCGAATTGGACGCGATGGCTCCGGCCTCCTCGTCCCCGATCCTTGAAGGGCTGCATGCGCTGGGACAGCAGGCGGGTTGGGGAAAGGGGTCCCTGGAGCTTGAAATCTGGTCCGACCTGCTGCAGAAATCCAAGACCCTCGACCAGTACGCGGCACCCTGCAGATCGTACCAGGATCTGCTCCAAGGCCAATCCCTGTACGCACAAGCAGCCGGCTTGACGGGCGCGGAAATCCGGGTTTATCGTTGGACGAACGACAAAACCAAAAAAACAGAACCGGCCTGCCACACCGCGTTCTGGAACGACTATTTCACGCAATCCAGCGGCCTGGCGCCGACTTGGCTGAATCTTTGAGGCGTACGCCATGAAAATAAATGAACTCGACCCGCTCGCTCCGTATATGCCCACGCAGCCGCTAAGCGTTGAGGAAATAGAATTGTTAAAACAGCATCCTAGCTTATTTTCAAAATTCTCGTCGATATTGTCTGTGAGCGGTGACCCTCCACGTTTGGTGGTAAGCGGGCCAGTAGATGTAGATAGCCTAGATATTCACCGTTTGATTATAGAGTCGATACGAATGTTGAATAAAAAAAGTACCGCTTGGCCTTTTCGTTGGCAGGTTTGGGTTTCCGACTTAGTTGGTCCAAATTGAACCTGGACGACACGAATGTCCCCTTGGACGTGTGGCTTCCTATCTCAAATTGCGTAGCTTGCTTGGCCAAGTGTCACCAGACCGTTGGGAACACGCGGTGTGCGCTGATCCTCTGGGAATCCATTTCCAACTATAGCTGTTTCAAGGACAGCGACTCCGACAGCAACTCCTTTAAGCTTCAAGCCCTCGAGGGGATTGCCGAATGCCACAAAACTCTTGGCGACATTGATAGTGCCGAACAGGCTTATACGCGAGTTTTTACGATTCGCCGACGTGTTCTTGGAGATAATCATTCCGACACTATCGGAATTGCAGAGAGCTTATTAGATGTCAAGTTAGACATCATCAAGGTCAAGTACAATAGTAGTTTTGAAACTCTCAAATCTTTAGCATCCAGCGAATTCGAAGCCCTTGTAGATTTGTTTTTCATCGTGACAGGGAAAAAGCTCATCTTGTCTGATAGCGATAAAAAAACCGATGGTCGATGGGGATGGTTCTCGAAAATTGTCTCAAAGATAACATCAAATTCTAAAAAGCTATGGAAAAATTAGACGCTAATTTTAAAACAC
>JBOICY010000485.1:0-2119 GCA_050740335.1 Methylococcales bacterium
GCGCATGACGAACTTGTTCGTTGGATCCTCCAAGCCGTCTAGATTCTCCAAAATCAAGCCGAATTTCCGCATCAAGACTGGCTTCTCCAAATTCTTTAACTTTGGATTGAACTCCGCGACGAAAAGCGCATCATTCGGGGGGAGTCTGCGGATAAACGCCGGGTCTATCGTAAGATTGTTCTCCGCCCGGTGGCAGGTGCCACAGGTGCGTCCGTTACCTCTGAAGGTTTCGTTGAAGAACAGGTGCTCACCGGTCGCCACCAGTGCTGCCAAACTCGGCGGATCGGCAGCATAAGCCGGCGCTGGGATCAGGATTTTGAACGGAGCTTGCGCAAGCGCCACCAATGACGTGGGTTCCTGAGCGTCAGTGCCACTCAAACCGCGCTCTTCGGCATAATACAGTCTCTGGAACAAACTCGGCGAGCCATAAAGCCATCCCGAATCGATGGCCGATCCGGCGACGTCAGCGACTACCACCATGTCTAGCTTAAAATCCTTAACGGTGCCGGCTGCTAGCTCAGCCTCAAGTAATTGCGTATCCCCGCGGGTTCGCAAGCGCCCCAGGCGGAATAACCCATCGCCGGGTTCCGGTCTAACGCTGAGGCTAGGCCGCGGCCGGTTGTCTACCAGCCAAGTATCGAACTCCCTATCCTCTGGAAGTCCGTAAACTTTTACAGATACGGTGCCGTCTTTGAGATCCATCGCAAGCGTACCCTTGGCACGCGAAAACTGGGTCGACAGACCTTTTGCGTAACCGAGATTAAGAGTGAGTATCCGATCCATCCCCTTGTGGGCTAAGAGCCGCTTCCATTTCGCATAGGCCTGCTCCAAGGCTTTAGGATTCCCGATCGCCGGCGCGTCAGTTTCGTCACCGTCTGTAGATGCCTGATAAAATTGCGAAGACAGAAGAATTACTATAGAAAGAGTGAATAAAACACTCCTGCATGTATTGCGCTTCATTTTCACCGCCCCCTCATTGTTTATTGTTGAAAACCCGCTAGGACATACTGATAAGCCCATCCTGGGCGGAGTATAAGAAGCTGATTGACTAAAACTACACGCACCTAGCGACCATGATACGTAGCATGGCGATCCAGACCATGTCCGGGCGGAGTGCCGCCGGCACTCACGGGCAACTTAGTTGTTCTTGCCCCGAAATGTTACGAAAGGCGGAGAGGTTCACAATACTCAGGCAGCCGGTTTGTGGCGTAGGTCTCAAACCGCTCTTCGGATCACAGACCGCTCTTCGGATCATGGTAATAGGGTAAATCTTAGCCAAATTGCCTGAACTGGTGAGGCTGCAATTTAACCAGAGAGCGACAAGTGACGCACCCTAAAGAATCGGCCGTCTTTAGCGGAAGCTCTTGATTAACTTAGGTTCACCTGCTTAAAGTCTTGTTCATTCTTGCCGAAAAACACGGGTATGGTAAAAACCACCGTTCCCGACCGGACAGCACCCTTGGCTAGAACGCGACCCCGTCGGCCGAAGCGCGTGGTTACCGCGTCCGAGGCCGACGCCCGCGCAACGAACCACTCCGATGGGGCATCGATTGGGGTGAGCCGCCGCCTCGATCACCTGCTTGCCTCGAGCCCTACGACCATCTACGCAAACGAGGCAGCCGGCGATAACCGCTGCACTTACGTCAGCGCAAACCTGGGTGCGCTGACCGGCTATGAACCTCGGCACATGCGGGCCGATCCCCGATTCTGGTTCGAGCGGGTGCATTCCGAGGACCGCGCCCGGGTGCTGGCCCACTGTTCGGATCCCGCAAAGTTACAAGATGGCGTGCTCCTCTACCGCTTCCGCCGCGCCGATGACACCTACATCTGGATCCACGACCGCCACCGGTTGATCTACGATGCCGCAGGGAAAGTCGTCGAGCTCGTAGGTGCCTGGACCGATGTCAGCAGCCATAAGGCGCTCGAGCAAGAACTGATTCGGGCCCGGGATGAGGCGCGTCAAGCGACCCAGGCCAAAAGCGAATTCCTCGCCACCGTGAGCCACGAGATCCGCACCCCGATGAACGGGGTGATCGGGATGCTGGAGGTGCTGAAGCAGACCCGGCTAAGCGCCGAGCAGGGCGGTTTCGTCGAGACCGCTGCGCGTTCCGCTGAGACC
>JBOICY010000486.1:0-44540 GCA_050740335.1 Methylococcales bacterium
GGAACCCTGATGGTGGTCAATACGGTCGGGCATTTGGCGGAAGCCGCGTTTCACCATCCCGATCTGACCGTATCCTATGCATTCGTGATCGTCAAACTGATGAATCACGCCGCAAAAGGAATCACCAATAAGGATTTCGAACTGGCTCGTAAAATCGAAGAGGTCATCATGTGGCAACCGGCGAAAGAAGGCGGTTCCCTCGAGGGAACGCCGGACGACCCGCGCTTCAAGTACATTAAGTACGATTAAGACATCGGCCCCGTTTCGAAACGCCGGACATCATCGTATCTCTGGATACGCCACATCTAGTCGTCCTCGGCTTAACGCTGACTATAGCGGCGATTTTTTTCGCCGCCAGAACCAGCCGCAGCAGCTTGGATGTATGGCTGCGTTTCGGGTTGTTTCAACTATTATTGACTGCGGCGGCACTCGCTGGCTGGCTGCTGTATTTGAGTCTGGCGCGCGTGATCGAGGATGCATTGCAGGAATCATTGTCCAAACCGGAAATCGTCGACGCAAAACAGAAAAAGGTTTCTAACCCTTGTTTCTGAACCCCAATCTATCAGGTTTTGACGCAAGGCATGGATTTCGCTATGTTCGGAAGGACTTTCCTGGAGGATCTACCAGCCTATGACCGCTATTGCCTTCGATACCTTGAAATTCGCCAAACGCCTTAAAGAGGCCGGATTCACCGAGCAGCAGGCCGAGACCCTGGCCGCCGCCGAGGCGGAACTCATTGAAAACAACCTTGCAACCAAGCGGGATCTAAAGGAACTTGAAGTGGCGCTGAAACGGGATGTCAAGGAACTTGAAGTGACACTGAAACGGGATATCAAGGAACTCGAGGTCAAGATCGAACAAAATCACTCGGATCTTGTCCGCGATATGAAAGACCTCGAATACCGTATGACCATCAAACTGGGGGCGATGCTTGTCGTGGCGGTGGGAGTTACGGGGGTTTTGGTGAAGATCCTATAAGGTCGAGGTTGCGTTCCGTTTTGCTACCCAGTTTTCCATTATAATCATTATAATGAAGAGAGTCCTAACTTGACATAGATAACGACAAAAAAGACCTCAGCAAAACCAATAGCCGCTGCCGCCAAAAACGTCCACGATCTATATCAGGTTAGGACTCTCCCTGTATTAATAGCGATTATTCCAGATAATCAGAGCAAGAAACCTTTTCATGGATACCTTTGTGCAGCCGGTAATCTTGTCGGGCGGATCAGGAACCCGCCTGTGGCCGCTTTCGCGTGGCTCCTATCCCAAACAATTCCTGTCCTGGCATGGATCGGACTCATTGCTCGCGGCTACCATACGCCGATTCCGCGAAGCGGGAAGTTCGAGTTCCGAAATACGAATTTTGCCACCCCGAGTCATCTGCAACGAAGCGCACCGGTTTCTGGTCGCGGAGCAACTGCATCTCCTCGGATTCGGTCAGGCATCCATTGTTCTCGAACCTTTCGGCAGAAACACCGCCCCGGCCCTTACGCTGGCCGCGTTGATGGCACTGGGTGGCGATCAGGATCCGGTTCTCGTGGTCTTGCCGTCCGACCACCTGATCCAGGATGAAACCCGCTTCAGGGATCTGGTCTTGCACGGTGCGGAATTGGCCCGCGAAGGCCGCGTAATTACATTCGGTATCGTCCCTAGCCATGCAGAAACCGGATTCGGCTATATCCGGAAAGGTCCGACCATAGACGCCGTAACCGCCGAACTCGCTCAATTCATCGAAAAACCCGATCCGGAAAAAGCCGAAGAATTGATCCGCGCCGGAAACGTTCTCTGGAATAGCGGCATATTCCTGATGAAAGCATCGGTCTGGATCCACGAGGTCCAGAAACACTGCCCGGCCATCCTGGGCCATTGCGAGGAATCGCTTGCCAAAGGCCGGCGCGACGGGTTCTTTTTCCGGATCGACCCTAGTGCCTTCGAGGACTGTCCGAATATTTCGATCGACCATGCGGTCATGGAGAAAATCGTCGCATCGAAAAACGAACCCTTAGCCTGCGTGATTGCGATGGATGTCGGCTGGTTGGACCTCGGCTCGTGGTCGGCGATCCGTGAAGTCAAGGCACGGGACGAGCACGGCAATGTCACGCAGGGCGATGTGTTCGCGAAAGATACCCGAAATTCCCTGCTCTATGCGCAGACACGCTTGCTCGCAACCCTCGGAGTGGAAGACCTGATCGTCGTCGAAACCAAGGACGCGGTGCTCGTCGCACATAAGAACAGTGCTCAGGACATCAAATCGGTGACCGATTATCTGAAAAATGAAAAACGTCCCGAGCATGAGTTTCACCAGCAAGTCCACCGGCCCTGGGGCAACTATGAATCCATAGACAAGGGACCCCGTTACCAGGTCAAGCGACTGACCGTTAAACCCGGTGCGTCGTTATCCTTGCAGATGCATCATCATCGGGCCGAGCATTGGATCGTCGTGAGCGGAACCGCGCGCGTCACGCGCGGCGAGGAAACCTTTCTCCTGAGCGAAAACCAATCGACCTACATTCCTCTCGGGGTCACGCACCGGCTGGAAAACCCGGGAACCCTGACGCTCGAAATGATCGAAGTCCAATCCGGCAGCTACCTCGGCGAAGATGACATTGTCCGCTTCGAAGATCGCTATAATCGCGTAGAATCCCCCGCCAAAAACTAACCACTTTCCAGGAATCATGGCCTTACACTGCGGTATCGTAGGCTTGCCGAATGTCGGCAAGTCGACCATCTTCAATGCGCTGACCAAAGCAAGCATCGCGGCGGAAAACTACCCGTTCTGCACCATCGATCCAAATGTCGGCGTGGTTCCGCTGCCCGATTCGAGACTGGACAATCTTGCCGGTATCGTCCATCCGAAACGAATCGTTCCGGCCGCCGTCGAGTTCGTCGACATCGCCGGGCTGGTGGCTGGCGCATCGAAAGGGGAAGGGCTTGGAAACCAGTTTCTCGCGCATATCCGCGAAACCGACGCCATCGCTCACGTGGTGCGCTGCTTCGTGGATGAAAACGTCATTCATGTAGCCGGAAAAATCCAACCGCTCGAAGACATCGAGGTGATCAACACCGAACTGTTGCTGGCTGATTTGGAGACGGCTGAAAAGGCTCTTTTTCGGGCCGCCAAGGGCTCCAAATCCGGAAACAAGGACGCACTGATTAAAAAACAACTGCTGGAAAAGCTTGCGGCGCACCTGGATTCCGGGCATCCTGCGCGTTCGCTGTCCGCCAACGACGAGGAACGCAAGGTGCTCGGCGAGCTGCATCTTTTAACCCTGAAGCCGACCCTGTATCTGGCCAATGTGCTTTATGACGGATTCGACGGCAATCCGCTTCTGGAAGACGTCAAAAGGCGGGCCGGCGACGAAGGCACCGAGGTGGTTTCGCTTTGCGCGGCGTTGGAGGCGGAAATCGCCGAGCTCGACGATGCGGAAAAGTCCGAATTTCTAGCCGATGTAAATCTCGAAGAACCCGGGCTCGATCGTGTCGTTCGGGCCGCCTACAAACTTCTGAACTTGAGGACCTATTTCACCGCCGGTCCGCAGGAAGTCCGCGCCTGGACGATCCCGGCCGGCGCGACGGCGCCAGAAGCGGCCGGTGTGATCCACACCGATTTCCAGAGAGGCTTCATCCGCGCGGAAATCATATCCTACCGGGACTATATCGAACTCAAGGGCGAACAGGGCGCGAAGGACGCCGGTAAATGGCGATTGGAAGGTAAGGACTACGTAATACAGGACGGCGATGTCGCGCATTTTCGATTTAACAACTAGTAGGCAGTCAACATGAATGGCATGGGTCCGTCATTCCGGCAGGAATTGCCGAAATCCAGTGCCTAAGGACGGAAACCGAGTCGATCACATCCTTGTGTTCTGAACCCCTGCAATCCCTGCCGGGGTGACGAGTCACTTCGATTTAACATGACTGACTACAAGGCGGTAGACGTAATTGGTTCGGGAATTATAGTTTCCCTGTAGTTTTTTGGCTTGGAAAGGATATAATCCTGGCGCAAAGAAACACTGAATTTTCCCGGATGCGGCGGGTCTATTTTTAGGGTTCTGCGGACCAACTTCCACCCTTAGGATGGTGTCATTCCATCCGACATCCGACGCCCCGTTTTGGAACCGGAGAACCCTACAGACGGTTTTGGATTTTTCCGCGTACCTATACTTTAAATAGAATGAGGAGGGATAAAATGTCACTGCGAATTAATGATGTAGCTCCCGATTTTACCGCCAACACGACGATGGGCGCGATCCGCTTTCATGAATGGATCGGCGACAGTTGGACGATTTTATTTTCCCATCCCAAGGACTTCACGCCGGTATGTACCACCGAACTCGGATATATGGCCGGGCTGGAGTCCGAATTCGCCAAACGTAATTGCAAAATCATCGGCTTGAGCGTGGACCCAATCGATAGCCATTCGGGATGGCTCAAAGATATCGAGGAAACCCAGGGAAACGCGGTCAGGTACCCCTTGATCGCCGACACCGATCTGGCCGTCGCGAAACTCTACAATATGTTGCCGGCCGAAGAACCGGGCACATCCGAGGGCCGGACCGCCGCGACCAATGCCACCGTGCGTTCGGTATTCATCGTCGGGCCCGATAAAAAAATAAAACTGATGTTGACTTATCCGATGACAACCGGCCGGAATTTCGACGAAATTCTGCGCGTTCTCGATTCGATGCAATTGACGGCGAAACACAAGGTAGCGACCCCGGTCAATTGGCAAAACGGCGAAGATGTGATTATCGTACCCGCGGTTTCGGATAGCGAGGCCAAGGAGATGTTTCCTGAAGGCTGGCAGACCATTAAACCTTATTTGCGAAAAGTCAAACAACCGAGCGCGTGATCATCGCCGCGGGTCTCTGAACGAACCCATCAGGGTTTGTTCAGAGATCCAGGCCGGAAACCTTCACGTTCCGGCCCATGGTTTTCGGAGACAATAAAAAACACTCTTCCTTGAAAATTCGCGCGTTATTCAGACCCATCTCCTGACCAAAGACCGGGCTGCCGGAGAGCATCTGAAGATATCCTGACACCGAGCCGGATATCAAACCGGCCGGCCAGGGCTGTGCCAGAATCGCGCGATAAAATGCCATCTTCCAGCATGAATCCCGTACCACTCATTCAGAAATTTAAAGTTCTGGGCAGTTTGACCATTCTTGCCGTCTATTTCCTGATCCTGGTCGGCGGTATTGTGCGTGCCTCGGGCGCCGGCTTGGGCTGCCCGGACTGGCCGACCTGTTTCGGTCGCTGGATGCCACCAACCTCTGTGTTCGAGCTTCCTCAGGACTACCAGAAAATTTATGCCGGCTTGGGTGTTGCCAATACCCGCTTCAATGTTACCAAAACCTGGACCGAATATCTGAATCGACTCACCGGGGCCGGCATCGGTTTTCTGATCTTTTTGACAATGGTTTTCTCGTGGTCCTTCCGAAAAACCGATCCACCGGTGTTTTATCTATCGCTTGGTACATTTTTTCTGGTCGGTTTCCAGGGATGGCTCGGTGCCGTCGTGGTGGCCAGCCGGCTCCACCCCGGAATGATCACTGTGCACATGATGGTCGCGCTCGTGATCGTCGCGCTTTTAATCTATGTGATTATCCGCTCTCAGGTCAGCGTCCTCAAACAAAGCGATCCGATTAATCTTCACCCACACTTCAGACCGGTGCTGCTAACCGCCATGGCGATGACCCTGTTGCAGGTTATAATGGGCACGCAGGTGCGTGAATCCGTGGATACGATCGCGGCGGCCTATCAACTCGAAAACCGCCACCTGTGGAGAAGCCATTTCCCGGCGATCTTTTACGTCCACAGATCCTTCTCCGCTCTCATCCTGTTCACAAACGCTTGGTTGATCTGGCAGTTGGTGCGGAAAGCGGAAACCCAAATCTACCTGTTTCGCTGCGGGATTGCGCTCGGGTTGTTCATCGCGACGGGAATCCTGGCCGGGATTACGATGGATCGACTGGACATACCCGCGGTCGCCCAGCCGGTTCATTTATTGATGGCGACTCTGGTGTTCGGAATGCAGTTTTTTATCTATCTTTCGCTGTCCTACTCGAGTCTCGGACACAACGTTGTCGCTTCCCGAGCCCCTTAGGGCTCACAGTTGCCGTGGTTGACAACATTCAGTTCCGCGGTCGCGAAACCCGACTCAAGCAATTTTCCTTGTAACTCACCCTCCACCGCCAGCCATGGGAACAACAGGAAATACGCGGCTTTTTTTGACAATTTTGCTTGGACCTGCGCCTCAATCTGTTTCGCTTCGAGTTCGTTCCGCAGGATTTCGGCCCGTTCGCGGGTCTTGAAAAATCCCAGGGAAATACTTCCGCGCAGCATTCCGTCATGGATCATCCAAACATCCCGAAGGCCTTGGTCATTCAACTTTTTGACATTGGCCTTTGAGGCTTCAAACGATTCCGCTGCCGGATACAGGACCATGAAACCAGTCTCGACGTCGACACGTTCCGCCTTGACCGAGGGTGTCAGTCCGGATCGTCTGAAGTCCGCGGCGATCCGCGAAAAGCTAGCCACGGACGATCTCGGTCCCAGTTTGTAGCAGAGTTTTTCGGATGCGGCCAAGGCCGCCGGCGTCTCACCAGCCTGTACGATAGAATTCGAATCAGGTGTTTCTTGGAGGCCGATCAGGGGTCCATTCTGGTAACGATTGATTTGCCTGATTGCCTCGGACTCGATCAAGTCTTCAACCAGACGGGTCGACTGCTGCTCGATGGATTCGAACAAGCCTTGATTAACGGATTCGAAAATCTCAGGCTCCTGGTTGTTGCGGGGTCGGTAGAACTTCTGCGGCCCGTCCTGATTAGTGACCAACTCGGGTGGGGTTTTTGCTACCGGGCGTTCTCCGACCAGAATAATCCTGTCGATCGACGGGTCTTCAGTTCGCCGTAGCGCTTCGTCGCTCATCAAACCGGAACGCTCCCGACCAGAGTATTCCCAAACGAAAAGAACAATATTCAGAGATACCAAAATAAAAAAGATAAACTTCACGCTCGGATCCGATGACTTATGCGAGAATCCGGTGCAAACAGGCCCTTCCGGGGTTCTCTTCCGGAGTATGCTTCCGAGTGAAATCGAGTACGACGAGCATTCAGTCCTTGGCCGCGGCGGATTCGCCGCTTGACTCGATCACCGCCAAACCTTGCAACACCAGATCCGGAATATGCGTGTACTCAACCCGGAGTCTCTGCATAACAAGCTCCGCATCCCCGCCGGTAATCAGGAGCTTCAGTTTGATGTTAAGGGACTGTTCCGCCTCTTCGAGCAATTTTTCGATCAACCCAGCTGCCGCGGTCAAGGTGCCTCTGTAAATACCGGACCCGGTATCGAGTCCGAGCAACCCGCCGGGAGCCACTCCTTCAAACGACAGTTTAGGGGTTCGCCGGATCAGAGCATCCCGCATCAGTTTCACGCCTGGACAGATTACACCGCCCTGATGGCGCCCAAGGTCATCGAGAACATCCGCGGTAATCGCTGTTCCACAATCCACTACGCAGACCGGAGCCTTGAACATCGCGCGAGCCGCGACAATAACGACCCACCGGTCCACACCGAGCCGCTCGGGATTGCGGTAGCCATTCTCGATTCCGTAGCCCTTGCCGCAAGAATGAATAAACTCGACGGACACCGGCCATTGAGCTTGTATCCATTGCCGGAGTATCCGATCGGTCCCTTCGCCTGAAACATTTGAAACCAGAATCCTTGCGGGCGGCTCAAGATCTTTCCAGATCCGGTCGAAATCGAACTCTCCGTTGAGAGGCAGTAATGGCCTTCCGACCTCGAGTCGATCACGGCGCTTGATTGCCCACTTTAATCTTGAATTCCCGATATCAATCAAGAGAGAAGACACGATTAGGAAACCTTTAGCCAATAGAAATTAGATTTTCGACATCAGATTGTTCCGGAGCGTTTGAACCCGGTCCGAGCCGTTACCAGATCATATACCCCGTGGAACCTCAATACGCGTCGTGTTGCTCCAAGCCGGCTTGCTCAATCACGTCCGGGATGAAAGCTGACTTCCCCCGAGGCGTAGCTGCGCAATTCACGATTGGACTGATAAAGCTGGATCAGTCCTTCGGCACTGATACCCGCGACGATGCCCGGAATTTCGCGCCCGGCCATGTGCAGAAC
This sequence comes from Methylococcales bacterium, assembly GCA_050740335.1. Lineage (GTDB taxonomy): Bacteria > Pseudomonadota > Gammaproteobacteria > Methylococcales > UBA1147 > UBA1147. The sequence goes on from JBOICY010000486.1 coordinate 8,155, forward strand.
TGCATGTTTGCCTTGCATACAATCCAACGCCCTCCATTCAGAAAGAAATGGCGCCAAACCGGTGTGGTCAAAACCGGCAACCGCAGGCAGAATTTCATTGATCAGCGACGCCACCAGCCGATTGCGGCCGGGCTTCGATCGATCGGTAGCGGTATCCAGATCGACCCATTCCTGTTCGATCTCAGCCCCCTCGGCCGGACTCATCGCATAATTCAGACCCAATCCGACAACGACGCTGCACGGACCCTGCACCTCTCCCCACAATTCGATCAGAATTCCACCCAGTTTCTTTCCATTCCACAAAATGTCGTTCGGCCACTTCAAACCCAGGCCGGTAATCCCGAGGGCGAACAGCGCACGTGCCACGGCAACACCGACCGCGAGACTTAGACCCGAAACACTCGCAGACCCGCCCGGATATTGCCACCCCAACGACAGATAGACATTTTTGCCGAAGGGTGAAATCCAGCGTCTTCCGTTGCGTCCCTCACCCGCGGTCTGTGATTCGGCCAGACAGATTGCCCCATTAAATCCCGGTCCGGGTGACACGGAACTCAGAAAGTGGTTGGTCGAATCGATTCGATGGTGGATATAAAATGCGCCGACTCGTTCGATCACCTCGTCTTTGAGCGAGGATCGGATTACGGATTCATCCAGCAATTCCAGCGCTCGTCCCAGCCGGCAATCGCTTGCGCTTTTCACCAGCTCTTGGCCACAAACCCGTCCGGAGTTTCGAGCACGAATTGCTCATCATGAATGCCGGCCATGTAGATTCCCTGCGACAAGGCTTCCTGGCGCAGATCGTCCGGCGCGTCGACCACCGCCAGCATGCCGTAGAGCTTTTTATCGTTGTGCTCGGGGAAAAAACGTCTGAAGCGACCGAGGATGCTGCGTAACTGTTCGATCCCATCCGGCCGTAGATGGCTTTTCACTTCCACGACATAAGCTTCGTTACGATCCGAGTTGGCATAGGCAAAAACATCCAGTTCCAAAGTATCCCCGCCTTTTTTGGCCCTCACCCGAGGAGTAATAACTTCCATGCCGAATTGCTCGGTCAGGATTTTGCTCATGGACGGAAAGGCCATGCCTTCGGTGAAGCCTCCGAACTTGTCGCCTAAACCTCCGATCTGTTTACCCAGTTCTTTTAGTTGCCTGCGCAGTTGGCGGTCGGTTTCCTTGAGTTGACGGTCGGTTTCCTGGATGTGGCGGTCGGTTTCCTGGAGGTGGCGGTCGGTTTCCCTAAGCTGGCGGTCGGTCTCTTTTTGAGAGGCGGCGAGACTGGCTACGAGTTCTTTTAATTCATCATCGGTCATGGTTATGCGTTCTTCGGTAAAGCTGACTTCTGAATGTCATTATAACCTGGATTGAAATGTTACGTCCTCTTTGAGAATCGCAAAACCGGGTTAAAAGGACAAAAAGCAGACTGTTCTGAATTTCATCAGATGCGATCTGAGAGTTCGTTATACAGGATATACCGATCATCATTGATGGCGGCTCTTGTAAGCATTCGGCTTTTTCCGCCGAAGTAAGAGCCATTATTTGATTATCAGACCAAAAAAGAGGCGATCTCAAATCGCCGGCACAACCTGATCGGATCACTGGGCTATTTCATCACCGCTTAGTGCTCTCGAAAAAAACACAAAGTACGATCGTCCGAAGGTCAGCCTTTGCATAATCCGTAGGCGGGGCCGGTTCAGTTTCTTTTTTGAGGTGCCATGGCCATGATGAACGAACACCAGTCACGACTTTTGCAGGCAATTTTCGCATTTTTTCTGGGTGAACCCAACGCACATTTGAGCTTCAGCCAACGCCTGGCGCGAGAGAACCGCTGGTCTCAGAATACACCCTAAGAGTGATCGTAGAATATCTAAAATACATTTTCCTGGCCATGGTGGTCGGGCGGGACGTGCACTTCGTGCGAGTGAATACCCGCAGCCATTGGTTGTTGCCGAAGGTTTCGTCAGCAATCGCGGCGGTTGTGCTCGGTCTGGTTCTCGTGATTTTTACAAATAGCGCTTTCGCCCGGGAACTGCCGAATTCGTTGAACCTCCTGGATCAATTGGCGCTGGTCGGGGTGTACGCAATTATAGGACTGGTCCTGCTGACACTTGTGGTATCGCGGCGAATATCGAAGACGAGCCCGCCCTTGGCTGTGGGAAGACCTCTCGACCCGCCCTTGACCGCGGAAGAACTGGCCTACCTGGCCGGCTGGCAGAACAGGCTTGTGGAGACTGTGCTGGTGGGCTTGGTGCAACGGGGCGGCGTGAGCCTCGATAAGAATGGCCGCACCTTGCAGATCCGCCGGCCGGGCATCAACTACTCGCCACTCGAACAGCGCATCGTCGAGTCCATTGCTTCCGGCAATACCATCGAGAGAATTGATCTGGCCGATTCAGACACGGCGGATATACGCGCACGTCTGCGAAACATGGGTCTGGTGAAGGGGTCGTCTCAAACCCGGACCCCCTGGTTCGTCTCCGGCTTAAATTTTGTAACAGCCGGGTTGCTATTCTTCGGACAACCCGTGGGCTGGCTGTTGCCGATCGTTTGCGTCGGCATTACCTGGCTGCACGTTTTGTTCGACTCCCTGCACCGTAGCGCCTACGGCGACAATGTGTTGGCGCACGCCCAGGGTCAAGCCGTCGACAAATAGACGCCGCAGGGTTTGTTGCGGGCAGTGGCGCTGTTTGGCGCAATAGAGGCCCTGCAAAGTACAGCCTTCGCCGAGCTGCGCCAAGCCTTTGAGAACGGCAAAAGCGGTGCCGGAGGTGATGGCGGTTGCGGGAGCTGCGGAGCTTGCGGTGGTTGCGGTTGAGGCTGATCAACAGTGCCGCCTCGATAGACGGCTTGCCGTGCAAACACCGTGGGAGCGGTTTGAGACCGCGAAAGCGAATCACGTCGATACGCGATCGCGGATGCAATTCGCTCCCGCTTCAACCGGCATATGCGTTGGACATCAATACATTTTCGAACTACAGACCGACTCAGGAAAAACGAACATGCCTACCTTATTCAAACAACTCTACTTTCAAGTTCTTGTCGCGATCGTACTCGGCGGTGTGGTGGCGGCCTGGTTTCCCGACTTCGCCGTGAAACTAAACCCGCTGGCGACAGGCTTCATCAAGCTCATCAAAATGATGATCGGTCCGATCGTGTTCGCCACGGTGGTCCTGGGCATCGCCCGGATGGGCGGGCCGAAGACCGCGGGCCGTCTGAGTCTCAAGGCTCTGCTCTATTTCGAGGCGGTATCGACCCTGGCTCTGGTGATCGGCCTCGTGGTCGGCAATCTCCTTCAGCCCGGCACCGGCATCCATGCCGATCCGGCCAGCCTGAACGCCGAGGCCGTGAAAAGCTACACCACAAGCGGTGCCCAGCCTCTGAATCCGGTGGATTTCCTGCTCAATATCATTCCCGCTAGCGCGGTCGATGCCTTCGCCAAGGGTGAGATCCTCCAAGTGCTGCTGTTTTCCGTATTGTTCGGCCTGGCCTTGGGCCATTTGTCCGATCACGCCAAAACCGTAGCCAGGGATGCCGAAGCCGCCGACCGGGAAGGGCACCCCGGGAGAGCCGCCGCTTTACGCCAGCGCAGCCGGTTCATCGGCGAGGCCCGCGAGCGGGTGATCCAGGGCCTGGAATATCTCGAAACCGCGTTTTTCGAGTTGATCCATCTGATCACCCGGCTGGCTCCACTGGGCGCTTTCGGCGCAATGGCCTTCGCCTTGGGCAACTACGGGTTGGGTGTGCTATGGTCTTTGGGCTTGTTGATGGCAGGCGTTTATCTGACCTGTTTCTTCTTCGTCGTCCTGGTCCTGGGCATGATCGCCCGCTGGACCGGCTACAGTTTGTGGGAGCTGATCAAATATCTCCGGGAGGAGTTGCTGATCGTGCTCGGCACCTGCTCGTCGGAAACCGTGCTGCCCGCTCTGATGGAGAAACTCGAGGCGCTGGGAGTCGAGCGCGCAGTGGTGGGTCTCGTGACACCGCTGGGTTATTCGTTCAACCTGGACGGTACCTCGATCTATCTGACCATGGCGGTGGTATTCATCGCCCAAGCCACCGGGGTGGACTTAAGCCTCGGCCAGCAACTCGGTCTTCTGGCATTGCTGCTGGTGACTTCCAAAGGCGCGGCCGCGGTCACCGGCAGCGCCTTCGTGACCCTGGCCGCGACGCTGGCCGCCCAAGACACCCTGCCTATCGCGGGACTGGCCTTGCTGTTGGGTGTCGACCGGTTCATGTCGGAAGCACGCGCGTTGACCAATCTGGTCGGGAATGCCGTCGCGACTCTGGCGATCGCGCGCTGGGAAAATGCGCTGAACGACGAGAAACTGGCCTTATTGAAAACAAATGGACGCAGGAGAAAACGCAATGAATGAACAAACACCAACCAATCTTTTCAAGGCGGTTGAATTCGGTCATGATGACTTCACTTTGCTAGTGGGACAGGTTGGCATCGGAGCCCTTCTGGCGCTCATGGTAATGGATGCTGACCTCAAACAATCCGCTCTGGGCTTGGGTTCGATCCGGCGTAGCCCGGCAACTCGCGCTGATCGTGCTGTTCGGAGGCATGGCGGTTGTCGACGATCGGACCTGTCCGGTTTTGGATCTGAACGAACAAGACAACTCCGTAAAGGCGAGCGGAGCGGCTTACAGCTTAAAAGAACAAGACCACCCGTTAGAGAAGGATGAGGCACTTATCAGTCTGCGCGATACAATTGTTACTGTGGCGGGTTTAGCTCTATCCGTTCATCGCGATATTGAAATTGTCGCCGTAGCCAGAACCACGGAAGACGCTTGGCAAGCGATTCAGAAACTCAAACCGGATCTGGTGATCCTGGATATCGAGATCAGAAGGGAAACCGAGGATGCGGGCCTGAAACTGGCGCGGCAGATAGATGATGAGATCGAGAAGCCACCGCATATCGTTTGCCTCAGTCAACACAAAAATTATGCCGACGATGCCTCCGAGTGCCATCCGGTCGTTTTCCTGACCAAACCCGTAAACCCGGACAAACTGGCAAAGTACCTGCAGTGGATTAGCGACCACCGGGCAGAACGGGGAGGAACGGGCGGGTGTATTTGGGTACCAGGTAAGGTGGATGGGCTACGAGGCGATTTCGGCGTGGAACCCGGAGAAATATTATACGTCGAAACTCAGGAAGAGCGGCCTAACTTCATGGTGATTCATTTGAGGGAAAGGCGCATCACGGACATCCATAATACCCTCAATGCCTGAAAAGGACTTCTGTCGCATCCACGATCGATGTCTCCTGAGCCTTAGCTGCTTTGAACGAGCGGGCAAGATTTCGGCCAACGACGACGGAACCTATACACTGAGCCTCTTCGGTAACGATCTACCATTCCTCTTAGCCAGGCCTAGAGTGAATCGTTTGAAAAGGGCACTGGAGGACTATCAAAGACAACAGAAAAAATGAAGCTCGTCTCACTGCCTCCGGCTCCTTTGGGAGGAAGAAGTCCACGCCATTATCCTACGACCCCATTTTGGATAGAAAATAGATGAAAGAATGAGGTATCCAATCAACATCCCCCTATGCATGCATCCCACAAAATGCGATCGGAGACTCTGTCGAAATACCGCTTTCGAGTATCCGGGCAAAATAAAAACAGGGTGGATAAGGAACGTAGAATCCGACCGGTTCCGCTAAATAGCCCGAAACCAGGGCCGAACTTTACAGAAATTCCTCGGAAAATCAAGTAGAGTTAGGTCGTTTCCTGAGAGCCGCCTTCTGTTTCTTGAAGACATGGCGGGTCAGCAATTCGCGATCGTAATCGGCAAGACCGATAAAATCGACACCGACATTGAATCCAAATTCAGTCTTGGATTGATCCACCCGAGTATTGCAATGCACAACCCGCCCAAGCGCCACGATCGCAACCAGCGAAGGCGGCAAAATCATTTTCAGCTCCAGTACCGTACCGGCTTGAATTTCCGTTTCCGATGCGAATGCCAGCCCGGATGCACTCAGGTCCACTTCCCGTGCAGGCTGACTCGGAAGGGACAGATCGCTGACCAACAGCGCTTGCGCGATCAGGTCTATTTTTTTATCGAGGATTGTCAAACAGGAGATGAGTTCGGGATTTCCTTTTTCCAGAATTTTCATCTGCGTTCTACTTTCTTCGCTCAGTTGATTCAGCGCGGAGCTTAGAGAAAAGCCACTGACTACCTGGTATTTCAATCCTTGGGCATTTCCGGCATCCGCCTGCGTAACTTCATTGAAGAAAAGAATGATTTCATCCTTGACGCGGAAATGACTCCTGCGTTCGGCTTCACTTTGTTTGGAACCTTTTGGAGACATCACGCGATGGTTATGGCAGGAGCCAGATAAACGTCCTGAATCGCGTTCAACAAAGCGACCCCGTCGGGCATCGACTTTTGGAAGGCCTTGCGCCCTGTAATCAGCCCCATCCCCCCGGCCCTTTTGTTGATGACCGCGGTACGGACCGCTTCGGCAAGGTCGCCGCTCCCCGACGACGCACCACCGGAATTGATCAAACCGGCTCGCCCCATGAAACAGTTGGCCACCTGATAGCGAACCAGATCGATTGGATGATCACCGCACAATTTGCCATACATGGCCGGGTGAGTCTTGCCGAATTTGATCGCCGTAAAGCCGCCGTTGTTCTCGGCCATTTTCTGCTTCACGATATCGGCATCGATCGTTGCGGCCAGATGATTGGCCTGACCGGTCAGATCGGCCGCGACATGGTAATCGGTTCCATCCTGTTTAAACGCGGAGTTGCGCAGATAAGCCCATAATACGGTGGCCATGCCCAGTTCATTGGCTCTGGAAAAAGCCTCGCTGATTTCCTGGATCTGCCTTCGGGATTCCTCGGAACCATAATAGATCGTCGCCCCGACCGCGACCGCCCCCATGTCGAAGGCCTGCTCGACGCTTGCAAACAGGGTTTGATCGTACTGCTGCGGGTAGGTCAGTAATTCACTATGATTGATTTTCAGGATAAACGGAATCTTATGCGCATATTTCCGGCATACCGAACTGAGTACGCCGAGCGTCGAGGCCACCGCGTTACACCCTCCCTCGATCGCGAGTCTGAGGATGTTCTCGGGATCAAAATAAAGCGGGTTCGGCGCGAAGGAGGCCCCCGCGGTATGCTCGATCCCCTGATCCACCGGAAGGATCGACAGGTATCCCGTGCCCGCAAGACGGCCATGATCAAACATTGACTGCAAACTGCCCAGCACCCGCGTGGTCCGGTTTTTCTGCGCGACAACGCGGTCGACAAAGTCGGGTCCAGGCAGATGAAGAAGATCTTTTGAAATCGTTTTACATTTGTAATTCAGCAAGTTATCCGCTTCATCCGCGAGCAGAACCTCAATGTCGGTCATTTTTACAACACCTCGTCGCTGTTCGATTATTCAGGGTCTGGTTTTTCGATCCGCAGTCCATCCTTGCGCCACTGGGACATGTGGCCATCCAATAAGTGGACATCCCGGAAGCCCCGATTCTTCAAACCCCAGGACGCGATATACGCTCGCGGGCCGTGTTCGCAGTAGACGACAACCGGCCGCTCGGGGTCCGCGGGAATCTGTTCCCGATCGAACCAGGGTGTCCAGAACGATAGGTGACGAGCCCCGGGAACATGGCCGGCATTGTATTCCAGCATCGACCGGACATCGAGGATCACGGGTTTCCAGCCCGCGCCGATTTCTTCCACCAACCTCGGACCGGTGAGCGCCGGACGGGCATTGTCCCGGCTGGCGCAGCCATAGAACACTAAGCCTGCAAGAACCATCACCAACAGACTCTGTCGGCCGAAACAGCAGTCGGAAACTTTGCATTCAATATTCATACGCAGACCTCTGGCTCATTGATCGGGGCCACGCGGAATCGTGACAATATTTACGTGAAAATTATCCAGTACATTTCATCACAATATTGTCCCAATTTCATCTTAAATCCGCCGCGCCTCAATCAGTTTTCGAAGCGGTGGGACGATGACGGCGGCCCATTCTCGATGTTATGATCGGATCATGGCCAAATTCAATCTCCCGACAGCACGGTTCCTGCAATTTAATCCGCCAATCCAGACCGGCCCGGTCATTCATCGGACAGGCGCCTCGAACGGATTCTTCGCGAAGGGCTATTTGCGGTAAGGGCCGAACTCAACCCGCCCGATTCGGCGCACGCGGAGGATGTCTTACCGCCGCGCCAGGGTCTTCGATGGCTTCATCGACGCCATGAACGCGACCGGCGGCGCCGGAGCCAACTGTCCAGTGTCGCGGTGTGCGCCTTGCTGAGCCGGGTCGGATATGCGCCGGTCATGCAGGTCGCGTGTCGGGACAAGAACCGAATCGCGATTCAGGGGGATGTGCTCGGCGCGGCCGCCTTGGGCGTCTGCAATAGTCTGTGCCTGACCAGTGACAGCGTTCAGGCCGGCGTGCTCGACGGCCGCACGCCGTGGTATCCGGAACGCGAGCGAATTCCCGGCGATTGCGCTCAGGAAACGGATTGAGGAACCTCGAATTCCGTTTCGTCAATCACATCCAGGAGACCGTTGGACAGACTGTCGGCGAGCGCATGCACCTTGGATTCAAGCTCAAGAATCCTTTTAGTACCGCTGTCGAGGTTGGAGATGGATCGAGCCGCGATTTGATCCAGCTTTGTCAACTCATTTTCAAGTTCGCAGAAACCGTCCAGCACTTCGTCGACTTCCCGCGCCGGTGCTTCACTATTCCGTTGCAGCACCTGAATGATCCTTTCAAGGTCATGCTGGGTCTTATCCACCAATTCGTAGATATCCATGACCGTATCGGTCGTTTCGCCGGAAAGCCTGCGCATACAATCCGCGAAAACCGAGAAGCCGCGGCCGGTTTCTCCGGCCCGGGAGGCTTCCAAACTCGCATTCGCGGCGAGTAAATTGACCTCCGCGGCAATACTTCTTACGCGCACCGACTGTTCTTCAATCTCGCCGAGTGATGTGATTAAATCCTTTAACCATTCGATCGACATCCCGGGCGGTTTGGCGGAGCGTATAAACCGATCGAATTGATCGTGCAGAGGGATCGCGGACTCCATGATCCGGGTGCGAAAACCCCGCGATTCCTGCAGATCGGAAAGCGATCCCCGCAGCAGCGAGTAAACATTCGTCAATTCGTCCGAAATCAATTCGACGCAATGGCTGTTTGCGGCGACCACGTCACCGATCGTGCATTTCCGGCTTTCCCAATGCCCCTGATTCGGGCTCGGAAACGGTTCCGTGTACTCGGTCTGTGCGCCGGCCGCACTTTCCAGTTCCTTGCGGTGTCTTTCCTTTAGCCGCTCTTTTTCCCGATCGTCAGCACGACGCTGGCAAAATGTCCCGAGATACCAACCACCGATACAGGCAATCAACGAGATAACGAGAATAGTGAAGATTTGATTCAGCATCGATCGGACAATTCATAAAGGATTTCCATTCCTAAAGGTATAGATCAAACCAACTGGAATTCAACATTTCGAGTAACTATTCACCACAGAGAATACAGAGATCACGGAGTTTGTTGAAAAGTTATGCTTTACAGGCTCATTACAGACTTTCTGATTAGTCCCGAATGAGGCATCTCTTCGTGATCATTGCGCTTCGTGTACTCTGTGCTCCCTGTGGTGCATAAAATAGCTAAATTGACTCTCGCTGAATGTTACCAATTCGAAATGCCGCCGCATCAAAGCAATACGCGGCGGTCTACTAAGAATCCGCGGTTCGACACTTCATCTCGGCCAAAACGTCACGATTTTCAGGATGCCGGACCTGTCGTTTAGCGGCCATTAAAAGCTTGATCACCGGCAGGGGATTCTTGGATGCAACCAGAGTCGTTAGAATTCCACCCATCAAGGCGCCTACAATTCCATGACCCGCGGTATCCGAACCGGTCAGGTAGAGGTTTTTGACCGGTGTACGCGTCCTTAGCCAGCCTGCGGCCAATTTTTCGGGAGTACCGGGCAGACCGTAAATGCATCCGTCTCGATGGCCGGTAAAATCGGCGGTGGACAAGGGAGTGGAGACCTCGCAATAATCGACGAGGTTGGCAAAACCCGGAAATCGCAGGTCGACAAATTCAATCAAGGCCCTCGCCAGGTTGCGTTTGACTCTCGCGTAATCATCGCCGCGATGTCCCCAGCGCCGGTCGCTCCATTTTTTAAACGATTCCCTATCCACGAAAGTAATCAGCTCGGCCGTATGGCCGTCCGCTTCGGGGTCTTTCAGCGACGGGAAGGACAGGAAACAGCTCTTTACCCTAGCCTCGGGAACCGAATCCCGGCCCGAAACCATCGCGTCGTGATCGTAGCCGCTGTAGATCCAGCAGTTTTCCCCGCGAAATCCGAGCTTGGACGGCGACTCGCGGAAACCCAGATAAGCACAGACATGAAAAGTTCCCTCCGGGAAATTCCTGAGATCCTCTCTGAAAGATAACGAGAACTCCGCGGGAAGCAGTTGCTCGTAGGTGATATAGGCACCGGCGCAGGAAATAATTGAATCCGCATAATACTGCCGGATCGTATCCTTGCCTTTCACTGTGGAGACTGTCTCGACCCCGACCGCACGCCGCCCTTCGAGCAGAATCCGTCGCACACGATGACGGGTAAGCAGTTCGCCACCCGCGGCCTCAATGCATGGAATGATGCTATCGGCAATGCTCCCGGCCCCGCCAAGCGGGTAATAGCCTCCATCCAGATAATGGCAGGCGATCACGGCGTGAACCGCGAATGCACTGCGCCCCGGCGGCAGGCCGGCATTGCCCCATTGCGAAAGCAACACCGCCTTAAGCTTTTCGTCGCGGAAATGTCGATTCAGATATTCGGCTGTCGTCATCATCCCTAATCGACGTCCGGCGAAGGTCCAAACAGCCGATAAAGGGTACAATCCGGCCGGCAGCAAGCGCGCGAACATCGAGCGACCGTACCATTGAGCCGCCGCAATCAAATCCTTGAAATATTGCTCGATCGCCCGTTGTTCTGCGGGAAAGCGTTCGATCAGGTCCGCGCGGAAACGACGAATCCCGGAACGCGCATCGAAGGTAAAATCCGGATAGACAAAGCGGTCATAGACCTCGGGCATCGGACGCCAGTCAACCCCGGCCCCGGTGATCTGGTCAAACAGGACCCGGTAATGGCTTCCGGGGCCCATTTCACCCACGTAATGAACCCCCACGTCCCACTCGTAACGTCCCTTGCGCCGAAAGCTGTGGGTGAATCCGCCCACTCTGAAGTGGCGTTCCAGCACCAGCACTTTTTTGTGATACAGACGGGCAAACAGACTGGCGCAGGTCAGACCACCGATCCCGGACCCGATGACGATTACATCAAAATGACTTCCGCCCGACATGCTATTGAACTCAAGCGATGACCCTGTTCCGGGAATCTTATCACACGGTACGAAAGATCCAGGTAATCGAGCTGTCCCCGTCGGGGTGATCCGCCGGGAATCCCTTTTCCTGGCACTATCGCTTCGAAAAACGGCATGCTAAAATCCTTGGGTACGGAAATCGGAACCGCGCGCGCCGCTGGTTTTTTGCGATCGCAAATCGAATAACGAACAGAAATTTTATCACTCCCCCGAACAACGACTGCCTATCTAAGAATTCCAGCTTTCCTAAACGGTTTGTTGGGGATATTTTTTTTGAGCGCCTGCGCCGAGCACCCTTTGGAGAAAGTCACCGTGGCGACCGAAGAGGGCTGTCAACTGCTTCGCCAGTTTATCGCCGACCACCCGTCCCAGTTCGCTTCGTTCAGACGTGGAGCGCCTTCGAGCAACGCTTGGCGAAATGCCAATATCTGGAACGCAAAACCTCTTTATCCTGAAACGAAATGCCAAATCTGGGGCTGGGCCAAGGGACGATCCAATTACTCCTGCCAGTGGAAGGAATCCGACCAGGAAGCCGCTCAATCCGCCTATGACCAGTACAATCCGGAAATCCAAAGCTGCCTCGGCAGCGACTGGAGCGCTTCCGAACCTCAAGCCAAAACCGGTAAAGAAACCGTATTTCGAAGTCAATCGACCGGTGCCGTGGTCTCGATCCGGTATTTTCAGGACACCCGGCCCCCGTTTTCGAAACCCTGGTATATCTCAATGGTCATCGGCGACCTTATCGAGACGGTAAAGGATTAGGTACAGGGATTATAGCATCCCATATCCGGGCTCAGGTTTGTGATCATCAAACTGGTAACTTGTAGCAACCTATCAACGGAAGAGTGATCGACAAAGTTAACCGCTGCCCCTTCCTTTATGGCGGATCACCGACCCGGCAAAGAGTTCGCGGAAATCCTTTTACATCGGTGGCTTCAATGGAGACCGACATCCGAGCCGAAAAGCTCGTATGATGAAGAAGTCAACTGACAATGAAAAACTCCAGGTCGATTGACTATCCTCGACCCGGGGAGATAATTGCCGCTTTTTGCATCGTCTTGCGTTTTCCCCGGTATCGCCGGATGCTACTCCCGGCACTGCCTGCGGCATAGAATGATAAACTCCCCATAACTCCCGTCAGGCCAAACTTTCGAAACTAAAGGAGTGAACGACCGATGAGCGGAAATAAATATACCGAAGTACAATTCAAACGAGAACAAGAAGAAAAACTGAAACTTTTGCAAAGTCTGCAAGGTTTGCGCGCGGAATGCATGGAACTGCGAAAACAACTGGACGAGAAGGTCAACGACATGTCGGACGGTTTGCGCGCGACCTTCAATACAGAAGTTGCAGCTTCCCGGCAATGGCTAAGTAAAAAAGAAACAACTCCGCCCGATACATACAGTATGGGCCACAGCCTGGATGGTTTACATCACGCACAGCGTAGGCAGGAACAAATCAATAGTGACGGGAGAACCTGTCTGAAAAAATTCCAACTGGCCTTGACCGAGAAAGCCGGCGCCATCGGCCGAGCGATAGCGGAACAACAGGTGACGGTAAATCAGACCCTGCTGCAAAATAGTGAGGTGCTGCAATTATGGTATGGCCAAGAGGCGGTGGCCGCCTGGAAATCAAGACTCGAACAGGCAGACCAGTCGGCTCACACCGAGCATTACCCTGAAGCCGAAGCTCAACTCAGTGCTCTGCACAGTGAAGTCCAGGCAAAGGTTACCCAGGCGACAGAACAGGAAACACAACATCAGCGGCGGTTGTATCTGCTCACGGCGTTGCGGCAGGTCACTGCGGATCTACACTTTACCGAGATCACCGAACCCAACTTTGAAAAACCCGGCGAGCGCGGCAGCCGCATCGTATTTTCGGTGGACACCCATGACCGGGGGCGGATCGATTTTCACCTCACGATGGAGGGCTTGGGTTCATTCTCGGCGATGGGCGATAACCAGTGCCCGGTAGAGTTCGGCACACTCTCAAAACAATTGAATGATCAATACGGCATTCAAACCCGATTCCGCCCGGCCACCGGTGAACCCGCTCCCGAATTGCGCCGCAAGGGCGAAAAGGAATTACCCGATGACGGAGCACAGCGAACGACAGGCGCCGACGCTGGGAACTGAAGATGTCCGTCTGGATTCAGAACCTGCGCAGTGCCCTGCAGGACAAACCCGTACTCATCCTCTACGGCAACGTTCGGGATCGCTATATCGATCTGGAGGGCCGAGTATACCCCGGGCTCAACGAATTGCTGGAACAGGTCACCCAGGAGATCGGTTTGTCTTTTACCGAGCAGGTGACCTACGATCGTGTCGGCCACGAGCGCCGTATCCGGCTGACTGCCTCAAACCCGCCCCCGCAACGCCTGTTTCCGCGCCAACCAATCAGGTTGCTGACGACGGATTATCCAGTACCCGCCCCCGCGTCCAAAACACTGGCGAGCAGGTCCCCCCTCGCGGATATTCGCGACCTGGGTGGCGGAAGTGGTAGAGCCGACGACCAATCGACTGTTCCTGCTCTACTACCTGGACAAGGCGATCGCCTATAAGAGCGGGTACCAGGACGATGAAAAGGAAGTCCTGCTGTGGCTCGAAAAAATCATCGAAAACATCAACTCGAACCACCGCTTGATCATGGTGGCTCTGCAGGATACCCAGCTGCCGCTGGAGCTTTACACGCACGCGCCCAAAGTCCGGGTTCTGCCCATCCCGTTACCCGGCAAACCCGACCGACTGGCTTACCTGTCCCATAAACTCGGTTCCAGCTATGCCCATCGCGAATTGGCCGCTGATCTTACCGATGGTTTATACCTGTATGATCTGGACGCGATCGCCAGGGAACTGCACGACCACACCGATGCGGACAGCCGCGAAGTGCGCCGTTTGGTCAACCGTTACCGGATCGGCGAGCAGGAGGATCATTGGGGTAGTTTAAGTATTACCAAGCTGCAGCAAGGCGAGGACTGGTTTACCAACCAGGGAGGTGTCAAGGGCCAGAAAGAGGCCATTGAACGGGTAATCGACATGCTGGTGCTGGCCCGTGCCGGTCTGACCGGCATGGCCGGAGGCACGGCGGCCAAACCCAAGGGCGTGCTGTTTTTCGCCGGCCCGTCGGGTGTCGGAAAAACCTATGTCGCGAAAAAGCTCGCGCAATTCCTGTTCAGTACGGAACAAGCCTATATTCGCTTCGATATGAGCGAATTCAAGGATGAACACACCGTGTCCAAGTTGATCGGCTCCCCGCCGGGCTATGTGGGCTATGAACGCGGCGGCATGTTGACCAGCGCGGTGCGGGAGAAACCTTTTGCGGTTTTGTTGTTCTCGAAATTGAAAAAGCCAACCCGAAAATCTTCGATATTTTTCTGCAATTGCTCGATGAAGGCCGGCTCACGGACAGTCGCGGACAAACGGTGTTCTTTACCGAAACCGTGGTTATTTCACCTCCAATATCGGCGCCCGCGCGCTCGACAGCCGCGGCAATCCGATTGCCGAGCAGTCGGCCCTGGATCAACTCCTCGCCACCGATGCAAGCGGAGACGAACGGCAACAACGGGTACGGGAACACTTTCGCTGCGCAGTGGAAGACTTCTTTCTGTATGAAATCGCGCGCCCGGAACTGCTCAACCGCATCGGCAATAACATTATTCCCTTCAATTACATCCACAGTGTCGAGGTACAGAAGGACATCATCCTCTCCCATCTGCAACGCATCTCCGAAGAATTCGCCGACAAGTACCGCCGCCAGAACCACGGGCTGCATTTCAACGACCAAGTGGTCGATTGGTTGGTGCAGCGTTACCGGGCGCGCATCAGCCGCTTCGGCGGGCGCGGCATCACCAACGCCATCAACGATGAAGTCATGCTGCCCCTGGCGCGCGAGGTGCTTCGAGCGGAATATGAGAATGCCTCAAACTGGCAGTTTCGCCTGGAAATATCAGGACGAAGCGGCGCCATCGAGGTCAAGGCGACATCATGAACCACCCCGCGCCCTGCGAATACATTGGTCGCCTTGAAGGTGACCAGGGTGAAAACCTGATCCTGATTCTGGACGCGTCTGAAAACGCCGCCCCCCCGGCGCGGCAATCTCATCCGCCTGTGCATCGAAACGCTCGCCGAACTTCCCGCCGATGTGCGCGTCCAGATTTATTTCCTCGGCAACCCGCAGCCCTATTCCGCTCACAATCTGGCCACACAAGCCCCGGCATGGTTCAAGGCCAATTCTTTACGCGCGAGTCTGATCAGTCCGGTGCTGGAAATCCTCTCCGCTATGGAAGATACCTCCCTGGTCGTGCTGGGTGACGGGCCGATCTACGACCTCGAAGATTGGCGGGACTCGCCGTTCCGGGACCGGCTGCGGCTCGTCCACTTCGGCATTCCTCTGCAACCCACCGGCGCCGGTCTGCCGGAACTCGAGTCTCCCACCGTCCAAATACTCCTGCACTCGCTGTTCGACCCGGTGACCACGATTAGATTGCGCGAATCTGGATTTTTTCCGTTAGACTGGGGCGGTTCCGCTTATCGCCTGATCGAGGATCAGGGACACTTCATCCTGCGCGGCGAACGCCCGTCGACCGCAACGCTGACTGTTCGCTGCCTGCTGTGCCGGGACGAAAATCTTCATGTGGAACGCCGTCACGCCACGGGCCGTGTCAGCCGCTTAGAAATGCGCCCGCTGCCCGCCGTTGGCAGGCCGGCAGACGGGCGGCTGACCTCGGTCGAAGTCGCCATTCTCGACTTGGCCTGCCGGAAACTCGATTTTATCTGCCCACACTGCGGCGCGGCTCATGCCTGGAATACCCTGCGATGCCGTCCGCATCGCGCGATCATTGACCAACCGGTGTTTCCCAGTCTATCGAATCAGCGCGGATTCGTTAAAATTTACCGTGACGCCGAAGGCGCGGAATACTGGCTGGAGGGCAAAGCCCTGTCCATCGGCGACGGTCTCGTTGCCCTCCGGGAAGGCGGCCGCGCCCGCGTGCTTCGCTTCGATCCCCTCAGCGCCCGCTGGTTGCCCGCAACCGGCGAATTCTCCGCTTACCAACCCTTGGGGGCCGGTTGCTATGGACTGCTGCTTTGACCGCACCGGTTTTCCCTATGTCGAGTTGAAAGACCCGGCCTTGGCGGTGAGCCTGTTGCCCCTGACCAAGCTCCAGTTCGAGCGCTACCTGGCGGATCTCACCCCGCACGGAGATCACTGGTATGAGGAACTTCTGAAACTCAATACGCGCGTCTCGCCCCAACACTTTACCCCGGAGCAGCGGGAGCGGCTGTTCCTGACCGGGTTGTTGCCCGCGGAAGCAGAAGCCTACGCCGCCTGGCTGGGGGAGGGCTATCGGCTTCCGACCGTGGCGGAATGGCGGGGGATCTATCGGTGTTTTCAATCTACTACATTTACACCGTTCAAAGCTTCGCCGACTGCCGACGTCGACGACCGCGCAGCCATTTTGTTACGACGCCTGGAGGCGCAAACGCGACCAAGGACACCGTTGGATTTCAGCCTGATGCACGGCGGTGTAGTGGAATGGGCGCGCGACGGTAACGTCTGGACCGGATTGGGCGCGCCGCGGCCCAGCTTCCAGACTAATCTGTGGAATCCTCTCAGGGACACGGTTCCCCCCATCCAGCCCAATCAACGTCTGGCTTTCTTCGGCGCGAGATTGGTCCGCGATCTGGCAAAAATCCCATGAAGAAAACCCATCGTGTGCTTCTCGTCGCTTGCCTGTGGATCGGACTGTGCTTCATGGCTGTCCCCGCGGTATCGGCCCCGCTCGAGGAAGCACTGCAATCGGGGGATTTGCGATACTGGCGGGATCTTTATGCTACTCCACCGCCCGATGCCAAGTGGTTCTCCGCCTTGCGCGCTTCGCCAATCTACTGGCTCCTGTCGCCCATGGCCTGGTGCTGGCTGCTGATGATATGTGCCTGGCTTGTCTACCGGACGGTATGGCGGCTGTCCGCCTACGGTGAGCTTGGACTCTTGAACCCGATCCTCGCCTTACCGGTTGGCTGGTTGTTTACTTGGACCCTGTGGGCGGGGTTTGTCGCCTTGCTGATGGGTCTAGTCGGCTTGTTGTCTATCCTTAATTCCTCCCGGTGGGATAACTTGGGGCAGGAGATGAAGTTGGAGGCGATGAATTCGGAGGCGATGAATTCGGAGGCATCTCAGATTGGATGCGCATTCGCGGTGATTCTCTGTATGGCAATTGCGTTGATTATTCAGTTGATTATTCAGCAGAACAGCGAGGCGGTTTTCATGTGGATTGGTTTCTTTATTGGCGCCAGTATTGGCGCAGTTGAAGGGCCGATTGGCTGTTTTATGGGCGCGTCGATTGTCGGGTGGATTGCCTCGAAGATTGGCGTGTGGATTATTGGCTTGGAGATTGTCCCTGTGATTGGTGAGTGGATTGTCGCAGTGCCTGGAGTGGTGCTTGGCAGCATGTTTGGCGGGTTTATTGGCTTCGTGATTGGCAATTGGATTGGCTTTAGGATTCGCCGTGTGGAAGGCATGGGGATTGTCGCCGTGCCTGGCGTAGTGGGAGGGACCCTTTACCTCGTCCCAGGCAATTTCTGGACCCATTACTTTCTCACCACCGCCCTGGATTCCCTTCTTCTGATCGGCGCCGTGCTCCTGACGTGGCTGCTCTTGGGTGCTGTGATTGTGATTGTAGTCTCGAGTGCCCACTTTCTGCCTTGGCTGAAGGCAAACAATGAGGCTGCCTGGAGGCTGTGTAAAAAGGACTACCACCGGTTTCGATTGGGTGCGGGCCTGCCTTGGCCGGTCCGCTGGAGCGGGCGGCTGTTGATGGTCGAGGAACCCCGCGCCAGCATCAGAATTTCGCCGACTATTTCGTCTGCCGATCCTGCGGCGGACAGGAGGATTTTGTTACTGCCCGGCGACTCATCGGGATCATCGGTGCGATGCATTCCACTACCGTCCCCGACGAACCGAGCGTTTCTCTCTTTAACCCGTCCACCCGTCAGGCCATAAGCGCAGACATCGACTGCCTCGACGTCTATCCGCCACCACCGGGCCAAACCATCGACTACGACTATGCGGTCAATGCCGTGTTGAACGCGCTGAGCGAAGACCACCACCGCAGCCGGCGCCTGAAACAAATCCCGGTGCGGGTCCACGGCCATCCCCCGTTGCCCGAAAACACCCGCCGTATGCTGGCCGACCGCTTCGGCCCAATCGAAGGAGGATCGTGAATGTACACCGCATTATTGCAAACGCAAGAAATGTTGAACGTGGCCGCCTGGCAGGCCCCTTCGGTCGTCAACGGTCCCGGGGAGCGCTTCGTACTGTGGCTGCAAGGCTGTCCGAGGCGTTGTCCCGGCTGCATCAATCCCGGGTTCTTGGCCGATACCCTCCGCGACTTGGTTCCCGTCGAACAGGTGGCGGCCCGAATCCTGGCCGTTCCGGACATCGAGGGCGTCACCTACAGCGGCGGCGAACCTTTTTCGCAAGCCGCCGCGCTCGCGGTGCTGAGTGCGCGCTTGCAGGCGAAGGGACTCGGGATTGTGAGCTACAGCGGATACACCCTGCGGGAACTGGAGGACCACCCCGACCCTGGAATTCAGGCGCTCCTGGCGCGGCTGGACCTGCTGATCGACGGGCCTTATATTCAGGCTCGTTCGAGCCCCTTGCGCTGGCGCGGCAGCACCAACCAGCAATTGCATTTCCTGAGCCCGCGCTATGCCGCGTATGCGGATTGTGAATCGGAGTCGCGCGCCGAGGTCGAATTATCCCTGGACGCGAACGGCCTGGCCGCGACCGGAATTTGGCCGGAAGACTTGCTGCAGCGGCTGAAACAAATACTCGAGGGGTAGGCCGATGTTGTGTCCTTTCAATCTATGTCAAGTACGGCAATTCACCAAAAACGCTGATTCCGGTTTTACCTGCCCCGAATGCAAAGAGTCCGTTCCTGCCTTATACGTAAACGGTTATTCAGAGTATCCGCCGTCGGTATTGAGTTCCGTCGGATTCCGCGGACATGGTAAAACCGTCTATCTGGCCGCGCTCTTTCATGTCCTGGCGCATCATGAACTGCCGCGTCATTGGTGGGGTTTTTATAAAGCTGTCGTTGGCCAACACAGTCAGGAGATTCTGGATAAAAATATCGGTATGCTGAAGGCAGGGAAGTTGCCCGATTCCACCGCCCAGAACTTTCCCAAACCCACCCTGGTTCAGGTAACTGGAATTCCGACCGGGAAAAGGGCGACTTTGCTTTGCTATGACGCTGCCGGCGAAAGCTTTGAAAAAATCACCCGAATGGTCACTTATGCAAAATTCTTGGCCGGCGCCACAACCGTCTTGTTTTTACTCAGCATTCCGGATCTAGAACGAGAAGAATATGCCAGCGTAGCCCAAGAGATGGAAAGACTGTTAACCGTCTACCGAAATGGTATCGAGGAATTGGGCGGCAATACTCGACCTCAGCGCCTGGTGGTAGTGTACACTAAGGCGGATGAATGGAACGCTTTGGCGCGCCCTGAATACAGTAAGTTGCTGAACTATCTTAAGGGCGGAACCTTCGACGGCCTGGACCATTATTCAAGCTATAAAAAATCGCTGCTCGCGACGTCTGATCAGTTGAAAAATCTGACAGCCGAACATTTGCGGGCACAGGCTTTTTTGAACCATGCCAAGGACAAATTTGCTGGCGTGGAATTTTGTGTGATCTCCGCTCTGGGCGCATCGCCAAAGGGCCAGAACCTCCAGACTGGCATTGCTCCACGCCGGGTGCTCGACCCGTTGTTATGGGTCTTGGATAAAGATCTTTCAAGGCGAAACTTTGTTTCCCATCCAGCCAAATAAGTGTCCGGCTTTCGTCAGCGTGAGATTGGTACGGGAAGTGACTAAGTACCGATGCTGACATCCTTCGCCCGGTCCCTGATTTGCTTTGTTGGGGTAGCGCTAGTCCCTTCATCCCTTCTTGCAGGTGTTCTTCCTCGCACCGTTCCCTTCCTGGTTGAAGCGCTTAAGTATGAACCATATTGGGTACGCGTAGAAATCGTTGATGCACTCTCGGAGGGGGCGAAAGTCGGCGATCCCACTGCTGTTCCTGCTCTAATCGAAGTGTTGAACGATGACTCTGAAAAGGTACGGAGAAAAGCCGTCGATGCATTCGTTCAGATTGGCAACGCCGCGGTTCCCGCGCTGGTTGAAGCACTGAAGAATGACAGTTACACGGTACGGGATGCACTCGCTGGGATTGGTAAACCTGCTGTTCGCGCCCTGATTGAGGCGCTGAAGGACGACTCTGAAAATGTTCGCGCGGGAGCCGCTGATGTGTTGGGGAAGATCGGTGATCCTGCTACTGTTTCCGCCCTGGTCGAGGTGGCTTAAGAAGGACCCTGAATGGGTGCGGAATGAAGCCGCCGATGCACTCGTTGAGATTGGTAGCGCAGCCGTCCCCGCCTTGGTTGAGGCGCTGAACGATCACACTAAAGAGGTGCGGGAAAAAGCCGCCGAGGCTTTGGGAAAAATTGGCAACCCTACATACCCCGTCCTTGCGAAGGCTGCTCAGTCTGGCAATTTGAACTTCTGGCGGGTTTTGTATGCCAAGCTTCCCGCGAACGCAGGATGGGTTCGGGTTCTGCGTACCATTCCTACCTATTGGCTCCTATCCCCCATGACCTGGCTCTGGCTGATGATAATATGGGGTGTGCTTACCCACGACAGGGATTGGGAATGGCGGCTGTCCGGCTTCGGCAGGCTTGAACTTTTGTCTCTAATCCTCGCTTTACCGATTGGCTGGTTGTTCTCTTGGAGCGTATCGGCGGGGTTTATCGCCTTGCTGGTGAGTTTACCCATCGCGTGGGGGGTTGCCCTTCCTATTCCAAGGCGTAGTAAGTTGGATGAGGATCCGATTGAAAGCGTGTTGATGCCATTCTTCCTCTTATCCGGGGCACTTGTCTGGTTGACTACTCCAGCGAACAACTCGTTGACTATTAGCGAACAACCTACCGTGTGGATTGGAATGGCATGGTTTAGCGGGTTAATTAGCTTGGTACTTGCCGCATTCGTTGACTCTACGATTGGCATGCGCAGGGGGATTGTTCCGAGCGTGCTGATGGGCTTGGCGATTGGCCCGGTGATATTCTACCCCCCCAACAATTCCTCGCCCGATTACTCTGGCGATTACTTTCTAACCACCGCCGGGGATTCCCTCGTTCTGATCGGCGCCGTGCTGCTGACGTGGCTGCTCTTGGGCGTCGTGAGTGTAGTCTTAAGTGCCCGCTTTCTGCCTTGGCTTAAACTGAGCAAAGAGGCGACTAATTGGCTGTGTAAAAGGGATTACCACCGCTTCCGATTGGGACCGGGCCTCCCCTGGCCGGTCCGCTGGAGCGGACGATTGTTCGCGGTCGAGGAACCCCGCCAGCATGACAATTTCGCCGAATATTTCGTATGCCGGTCCTGCGGTAGACACGAGGGTTTTGTTACCGCCCGGCGACTAATCGGAATCATCGGTGCGATACCTTCCGCCGTCGCGCCCGACGAATGGAACGTTTCCCTCTTTAATCCGATTGCCCGTCAGACCATAAGCGCCGACATCGACCGCCTGGATCTGTACCCTCCGCCATTGGGCAAAACCATTGACTACGACTATACAGTCAACGCCGTATTGAACGCGCTGAGCGAAGACCATCACCGCATCCGGCCCTTGAAACAAATCCCGGTATGGATCCATGGCCGGCCGCCGCTGCCCGAAAACACCCGCCGCATGTTGGCCGACCGCTTCGGCTCAGTGAAAAACGTCGCGTAACACGGGTGCCCTTGAACCAGAAGCGATGCCCCTTGAGGAGATCTCCGATGCCGATCAGTGCCGCTCAACTGATTTACGCCAATGTCGAAAAAGACCGCTCGCCGCACCGGCGGGGTGGATTTCAAACCCTGTATTACAGCCAGTCGCGTCTCGGCGAGACGCAGGTCGACGCGATCGAGCCGCGCCTGTTTTACGCGCATGGCGCGGGCAATCCGCCGAAAGGCCTGTTTTTTCCTTTGGGTCAGAAGCAACTGGTTTTGGCGCGCATTGTTCCGCTGGAAGACGTCGATGCCTTTGGCCGGGAGGGCCGTTATCTGGCCCATGCGCTGGTGTTCGAGCGCAGCGACTGGATCGCCGAGAGTCTGGACCCCATCACCCTGCTCCAGCGGTTGCCCTTTTTAACTGATTTGGATCAGGCGCTGGCTTCGGGCGATGAGGCCAGCGGCGATATTGAACCGCTTGATCTGACCCTGGCCGCTACGAAGAGCCTTCAGACGCGATGGCCGGTAGCGGTGCTCCAACGACTGACCCTTTATGCGCTGCGCGCCGAGGCGATAGCCCGGGAACGCCGCGCCTTGGCCTTGATCGGTCCGCCCGCCGGGGTCGAGCAGGCGCTGGCCGAGGTGCTCAGGGCGGTGCCGGTGGCCTTGAACCCCACGTGCAGTTTCGACAGCTTTTTTTATGGAGGTAATTTCACCGCCACTCCGTTCTGGGCGGTGGGTCTGCCGGAAGCCCCGCCGCCGGGTCGTTTTATTCGGGTGGATGTGACGAAGCGTGCATTTTTCGACGACGAAGCCGCACCCGTCGCGCGGAGCGCCTTCGAGTGTTGGGTGGTGGCACGGCTGCAAGACGGAGAACCCGGTCTCGAGCACGAGCGTGAAATCGCTTACGACCTCTGCCGCTGGCTGGAGGGAACCCTCCCGATTGCCGCTTTGCCGACGGAAGTGCCGGAACCGGTTCTCACGGCGGTATTCCATGCGGCCCCGGCGCAGGCTAAAGAGAGGGTCTATGAACGCCTGACGCACACTTTGCCGGAGGTTTTGGCGGAGTTCGTGTGGACCGATGTCCAACCGCAACGGACCGATCCCGAGCGCTACGCGGAATTGCGCCAGGGTTTTGCGGCGCCGATGCTGTCGGAGTGGTTGTGGCTCCGGTTGACCCGAGCCGGTGCGAAACCGCCCATGCCGGCGGTGCAACGCGCCGTGGCGGAATGGCTGCGACGCTATCCGCATCCCAATCTGACTTTGCTGTCGCTGATCTGGGACGGAAAGTGGCAAACCTTGCAAGCCGAACTGGTTCGTATGGAACCGGACGCCTACGAGGCGTTGCTTCCATCCTTGCTGCGCGCCGCCCCTAAGCCTGTTGCTGCCCGAACGCGGCGAGCCCTTCGTGCGCGGCTGGCTGGCCGAACGCTTCGCCGCACCACTATCCTTGCCGGAACTGGTCAGCGCCCTGCTCCGCCAGCATGAACCCGCCGCCCTCGTTCCGCTTGCCCCGCTGCTAAAGGATTTGCGTCCACGGGAAAGGCGGTCATTGGAGCAGCTCATCGTCCCGCACGCGGCGGATATCCCCCCCGAATTTGCCCGAGCCCTAAGCGAGGCCAGGGAAACTCAATCCTCCGGTGGGTTTTTGGCCGGACTGAAACGCTGGTGGCAATCGTGAATTACATTCTCCGGCCACGAACCACCCCGTTGCTTTACGCACTGTTGCTATTCACATTCATTTGCCGGCAAGGTTAATGTTGCTCTCGTTTCCAATTTTGGTGTCGGAGATCATGCCATTGCGGTGTGCGGCGTTGCCTACAACGATTCCGGCTCAACGCCCCTGGTTTTCTACCACGATCCCAACCAACCAATGGTGTTAGCGGCGATGATCTTCACACGTTTCAAGGCGCAACTCAATGCCGATGTCGGGCTGGCTTACCTCCCTTGTGGCTCGAAACCTTGTCCGCATCGAGTCGATATCCCATTGATGTAAATGAACCATTGCAAATCGTCGCCGTGATCTGTGGACCTCATGGTACGGAAAATAAAGGTCCGAGGTACCAATCTTATGTCTGTCAAATGCCCAAAACTGGTGCCTTATAATAAGCTCCACCCCTACAACCTGTTGGCATGCTGCCTTGCAGATGCTAGCTGACTATCACGGCTATAACTTGGGTTGACCACGTCATTTTGCCCGCTTATTCAATGGAAGTTTCCATCCACACTTTAGTTCTTGACACCTCACGCGGGTTACTATAGTTTCTGTGGCACTGCATCAGGTGTCCTGACGGTTTCCGCCCAAGGGATGAAACGGGAAGCCGGTGCATTCCTGACATAGTCAAACTCGGAACCATTCCGGCGCTGCCCCCGCAACGGTAAGCGAGTTTTGCTGCGGATCACACGGCCACTGCGTTTCGACGCGGGAAGGCGGTCCGCCGGGTAAACAGGTCGCTCGCAAGCCCGGAGACCGGCCTGAAGCCGTAGGTAGGCATTACGGAGGGTGATGGCTCGCACACTGGTTTTCGGTTCCGAGTTGATTCTTTTTTCCTCCGCACATGCAGAACGGTCACCGATAAGCGCGGGTGAGCGCGACGGAGGAAACCAACATGAAGGAATACCGTATACCCACGGCTACTCTGGCGCTTTCGGTGACATCCGGAACCGCGGAGGTTGGCCCGGTTTGAACACGGTCGGCCCGGAACAGCGCCACCAGGAACGCATGCGGCGGAAAAAGGCGGTGATCGATGCCGCGATCGAACGCGCCGATCGCGATCAGGGCCTGCTTCTGGTGCTTACCGGAAACGGCAAGGGCAAATCCAGCTCGGCATTCGGGATGGCCGCGCGTGCGCTGGGTCACGGCATGAAGGTCGGCGTTGCGCAATTCATCAAGGGCCGTTCGGATACCGGCGAGGAGGTATTTTTTCGCCGCGAGCCCGGTGTGATCTGGCATGTGCTCGGCGAGGGCTTCACGTGGGAGACGCAGAATCGCGCGCGCGATACCGAAACCGCGCGGCAAGGCTGGACCGTCGCGCGGAAGATGCTGAGCGACCCGGGTCTCAATCTCGTGATACTCGACGAACTGACCTACCCGCTCAAATACGGTTGGCTCGAGCTTGAAACCGTATTGGCCGACCTCAAGAACCGGCCTCGGATGCAGCACGTGGTGGTCACCGGCCGTGCCGCGCCCGAAGCACTCATCGACGCGGCCGATACCGTAACCGAGTTGCGCGATGTCAAACACGCGTTCCGGGCCGGGATTCGTGCGCAGAACGGGGTGGATCTATGAGACGCTGCCCCGCGCTGTTTATCGCCGCACCCGCATCCGGTCAGGGTAAAACCACCGTCACCGCGGCGCTGGCCCATTATCACCGGAATCATGGCCGCGTGGTTCGGGTATTCAAGACCGGTCCCGATTTTCTCGACCCGATGATCCTGGAACGGGCCTCCGGCGCTCCGGTTTACCAACTCGACCTGTGGATGGGCGGCGAGGCACACTGCCGCGACCTGATCCATGCAGCGGCCGGCGAAGCCGATCTGATCCTGATAGAGGGTGTGATGGGGCTATTCGACGGCGATCGATCCAGCGCCGATCTCGCGATGCTGTTCGGCATCCCGGTGCTCGCCGTGATCGACGGTTCGGCCATGGCCCAGACCTTCGGCGCCCTCGCGCACGGGCTCGCGACCTACCGCGCGGGACTGCCTTTCGCCGGCGTGTTCGCGAACCGCGTCGCGAGCGAGAATCACTATGCGATGCTCGCCGAGAGCCTGCCGGCGGGATTAGCCTCCTTCGGCTGGCTCGCGCGCGATCCGAACATCGCCCTGCCCGAGCGGCACCTGGGCATTGTGCAGGCAAGCGAGATCGCCGATCTCGATTCCCGTATCGCCACGGCCGCCGCCGCACTCAGGGGCGTCGACCAGGCCTTGCCGCCCCCGGTGTCATTCGCCGCCCCGGAGGAAACCTCCGTCATACCGCTGCTCGAAGGCGTGCGCATCGCCGTGGCGCGCGATGCGGCCTTCGCGTTTCTATATCGCGCCAACCTCGATTTGTTGCGCGCGCAGGGCGCCGAGCTGGCGTTCTTTTCTCCATTGGATAATGAGCGACCGCCACAGTCCGATGCCCTCTACCTGCCGGGTGGCTATCCCGAATTGTACCTGGAGCAACTCGCGGCCAACCAGGGCATGAACGCCGCGATCCATGCCCATCACCGCGCCGGTAAACCGATCGTCGCCGAATGCGGCGGGATGTTGTATTTGATCGAATCACTGACCGACCTCCAGGGCCACTGCGCCGGGATGGTCGGCCTGTTACCGGGGCGCGCCACGATGCAGGCAAGGCTCGGCAACCTGGGGCTGCACGGAGCACAACTTCCGGAAGGAGAACTCAGAGGCCACACTTTTCACTATTCGAGCATGACGGGCGGCTGTGAGCCGATTACGCACTCTCGTTCCGCCCGCCATCACGGCAGCGCTGAGCCGGTCTATCGCATCGGGCGGCTGACCGCTTCCTATCTGCACTGGTACTTCCCCTCCAACCCGAGCGCATCGGCACGACTGTTCCTGACATGAAGCGATTCACGCAAGCGGAAATCGACGCGGTTTATCGCGTCATACGCGAACGGCGCGACATGCGACACTTCCTGCCCGATCCGGTCGACCCGGACCTGCTGATCCGCCTGCTGCAGGCGGCGCACTGCGCCCCAAGTGTGGGACTGATGCAGCCCTGGCGTTTCGTACGCGTTGGCGACCCGGTCCTGCGGCGCGAGATCCATACCCTGGTCGAGGCGGAACGCAGAGCCACCGCGCTGGCGCTGGACGAGCGCCAGGACGAATTCCTGCGCCTCAAGGTCGAGGGCATACTCGAGTGCGGTGAATTACTCGTCGCCGCGCTGATGGATGCGCGGGAACGCCACATCTTCGGGCGCCGCACGCTGCCCGAGATGGATTTAGCCTCGGTCGCCTGCGCAATCCAGAACTTGTGGCTTGCCGCACGCGCCGAAGGGATCGGCATGGGATGGGTTTCCCTGTTCGATCCGGAGGCCTTGGGCCGGCTGCTCGCGATGCCTTCGGACGCAAAGCCGGTGGCCATCCTGTGCCTCGGTCATGTGGAAGCCTTCTATTCCGCGCCGATGCTCGAACTCGAGGGTTGGACCCGGAGCCGGCAATTAGAAACGCTCGTGTACCGCGACGCCTGGGGCAACACCGAGACGCCGGCATGAATTTCGATCCCGGCAAAGGTCCCCGGCGCATCGTCTGCCTGACCGAGGAAACCACCGAGACGCTGTATCGGCTCGGCGAGCACTTCCAACCCGAACAGGTCAAGGCCCGGCCGGGGTGGGAAAAGATTCCCGCGGTTCGGAGCAGTCACCTTTACGAAGTCAAATCATCCGACATCCTGCAGCCGGGTCCGGCCGCATTAACCGACGGTGTTCGACAGATTCATGCGATCGTGCTGCGTTGGCTGGAAGAGCAGCGATGACCAACGCGCTGATCATCTTCCTGGCGCTTGGACTCGATGCCTGTGTCGGCGAACCGCGCCGTTTTCATCCGCTGGTCGGCTTCGGACATCTGGCCCAGGCGCTGGAACGGCGTATTCATTCCGACTCGGTTGTCCGCGGAACAATCGCCGTGTTGTTGCTGATCGCGCCCTTCACCGTGCTCGCGATGCTCATTTCCCGGTTGCCCTGGGGCACCGCGATCGAGGTTATGCTGCTCTACCTCGCGATCGCCTGGACCAGTCTCGACGAACACGCGGGCCGGGTGCGCGATGCCTTAATCGCCAATGATCTATCCAGCGCGCGGCAAGGGATTGGGCTGCTGGTCAGCCGCGATACCGCGGCGCTCGACCGTTCAGGGGTAGCCAAAGCGGTTGTCGAATCCGTTCTGGAAAACGGTAATGATGCGATCTTCGGCGCGATTTTCTGGTTTGTGGTGGCCGGGGCGCCGGGCGTGGTGTGCTATCGTCTCGGTAATACGCTGGATGCGATGTGGGGCTATCGCGATCCGCGTTATCTGCGTTTCGGCCGGGCCGCGGCGCGCTTCGATGATCTGTTAAATTTTCTGCCGGCGCGGCTCACGGCGCTCAGCTATGCCTTACTTGGTGATTTCAAGCGCGCGGTGCGCTGCTGGCGCATCCAGGGCGCCACCTGGAAAAGTCCGAACGCCGGACCGGTAATGGCCGCTGGCGCGGGAAGTCTCGGTGTAGTGCTCGGCGGAGCGGCGGTTTATCACGGATTGGCACAGATACGCCCGGCGCTCGGTGAAGGACAAACGGCCGATGCCGATGATATCGACCGAGCGCTGCGCCTGATCCGGCGCGCCTTGCTGCTGTGGCTCGCGATTCTGGTTTCGGGAGGGTGGCTTGTCGATCATTGCACGGCAGCCTGAGCAGCCCGCCCTGTTGCATCATGGCGGCCGGCTGCGCGAAGCGGCGGCGCGTTACGCGATTCCGCTCGAGCACTGGCTCGATCTCTCCACCGGCATCAATCCCAAGGGTTGGACCGTTCACTCCGTGCCGGCATCGGTGTGGGCACGACTGCCCGAGGACGATGACGGGCTCGAACAGGCCGCGCGCGAGTATTACGGGACCGAGCATGTACTACCTGTTGCCGGTTCGCAGGCGGCGATCCAGGCATTGCCGCTTCTGCGCAAACATTCCAGGACCGGTGTGCTTCACCCCGGCTACGCCGAGCATGCGCATGTCTGGCGGCGCGCGGGCCATACACTGGTACCGCTCACAGCGGAACGAGTGGACCAAACCTTGCCGGATCTGGACGTGCTGGTGATTACCCATCCGAACAATCCCGACGGCGCATGTTTTGCCATGCAACAGTTGCTGTACTGGCGTGAACAACTCGCCAAGCGCGGCGGTTGGCTGATCGTGGACGAGGCCTTCATGGACTCTACACCCGAATACAGTCTTGCCCCGCTGAGCCCTCGCGACGGCCTGATCGTGCTGCGCTCCCTGGGCAAGTTCTTCGGCCTGGCCGGCGCGCGGGTTGGATTCGTATGCGCACAGCCCGACATTTTGACGCGAGCTCATGCCTTCCTAGGGCCATGGACCATCAGCGCGCCCGCCCGCCTGGTCGCCACCGCGGCGCTCCGGGATCGCGCGTGGCAATACGCCATGCGCGATAGTCTTCTCCACGATAGTATCCGCCTGCGCAGCTTACTCGCCCGGCACGGGCTTGCACCCGATGGCGGATCTGCGCTGTTTCAGTGGCTAGCTACGCAGCGGGCGGGCTGTCTACATGAAGATCTTGCGCGACGGGCGATTCTTAGCCGCCTTTTCACCAATCCTCCTGGACTGCGTTTCGGCCTACCCGGAACCGAAGCGGGGTGGGAACGATTGGATACGGCGCTGGCCGACTTCAATAGACTTGCTTGCGCGAATACCCCGGTATGAATCACCGTACTTTGATGATCCAGGGTACTACCTCGGATGCCGGCAAGAGTCTCCTGGTGACCGCGTTGTGCCGCTGGCTGGCCCGTCTGAATGTGCGCGTCGCGCCATTCAAGCCGCAGAACATGGCATTGAACAGCGCGGTGAGCGCCGACGGCGGCGAGATCGGCCGAGCCCAGGCGGTGCAGGCGCAGGCCTGCGGTCTGGAACCTCATAGCGATATGAATCCGGTGTTGCTCAAGCCGAATACCGATGTCGGGGCGCAGGTCATCATACAGGGCCGCGCGCTCGGAACCATGAATGCGCGCGATTACCAGGACTACAAACGCACGGCTTGTGCCGCCGTGCTCGAGTCCTACCACCGCCTCGCCGCGCGCTTCGAGGCGGTCATCGTCGAAGGCGCGGGCTCGCCCGCCGAAATCAACCTGCGGCATAACGACATCGCGAATATGGGTTTTGCGGAAAGCGTGGATTGCCCGGTGATCCTGATCGCCGATATCGACCGCGGCGGCGTGTTCGCTCATATTGTCGGTACTCTGGCCCTGCTCAGCGACAGCGAACAGGCGCGGGTTCAAGGCTTCGTGATCAACCGCTTTCGAGGCGACATGGCCCTGTTGCAACCGGGTCTCGAATGGCTCGAACAGCATACCGGAAAACCCGTGCTCGGTGTGCTGCCCTATCTGCAAGGCTTGCATCTGGAAGCCGAGGACGCGCTGCCGCGATCTGCTTCTTCACAGGAAAGCGAAAATAAGTTCCGGGTCATTGTCCCGGCCTTGCCCCGGATCAGCAACCACACCGATTTCGATCCTCTGCGCCTGCACTCGCAAGTCGATCTGCGTTTTATCGGTCCACGCCAAACCATTCCGCCCGCCGATCTGATTATACTTCCGGGTTCCAAAAGCGTGCGCGCCGATCTCGCTTGGTTGCGGGTCCAGGGTTGGGAAAAGGTCATCCGGAGCCATTTGCGCTATGACGGCAAGGTCATCGGGATCTGCGGAGGCTTCCAGATGCTGGGCAAGCTGATCCATGACCCACATGGTCTTGAAGGCCAGGCCGGCAGCAGCGGGGGACTCGGTCTTCTGGATCTGGAGACGACGCTGGAACCTGAAAAACAATTGCGCAACGTAGCGGGCAGACTCGCGATCGATAACGCCGCCGTGACGGGCTACGAAATCCATGCCGGTCGAACCATCGGCCCGGCCCTGGAAAGACCAGCGGCGCGTCTCGGGCAATTTCCGGATGGCGCGCTCAGCGACGACGATCTGATCCTCGGCACCTATTTGCACGGTCTGTTCGAGTCCAGCGACGCCTGTCGCGCGATCCTTAATTGGGCCGGACTGTGCGATGCGCAGACACTGGACTACCACCGGCTCCGCGAGACGGCGCTCGAGCGCCTGGCCGATGCCGTGAAACAGCATCTCGATACCAGCCGTTTGCTGGCACTATTGCGTCTGGAGTCGATGCCGGCGCGATGAACTTTAAGACCCTGATCCTCGGCGGCGTTCGCTCAGGCAAGAGCCGGCTGGCCGAACGCCTCGCGACCGAGAGCGGTTTGGCCGTGACCTATCTCGCCACCGCCACGGCGCAAGACGAAGAGATGCGTGCGCGGATCGCCGCGCATCGGTCACGGCGGCCGGACCACTGGCATCTGATCGAGGAGCCGATCCACCTTGCCACGGTTCTGGAAGAACACGCGGTAGCGGACCGCTGTCTTGTCGTCGACTGCCTGAGCCTCTGGCTCACCAATCTGCTCGGCGCGAACGACGCGGCTCTGTTCGGACGCGAGCGGAAATCATTGCTCACGGTGTTGCCAGCGCTCGCGGGACCGATTATTCTGATCAGCAACGAAACCAAC
Source organism: Methylococcales bacterium (assembly GCA_050740335.1). Lineage (GTDB taxonomy): Bacteria > Pseudomonadota > Gammaproteobacteria > Methylococcales > UBA1147 > UBA1147. Next base: position 39,537 of record JBOICY010000486.1, read on the forward strand.
ATGGGGATCATGCCCTTGGGTGAACTCACCCGGCGCTACTGCGACGAAGCCGGACTCCTGCATCAGGAACTCGCCCGATGCTGCGACCGCGTCATTCTGACCGTTGCCGGTTTGGCCCGGGTATTAAAATGAGTAGTCGAATCAATAAAGCAGTGGCTTTTGATTGGCTGAACGTCCGGGCAGCCGTTCCGGATTCTGATGCCCGGCGGGCCGCCGAGGCACGTCAGGCAATGCTTACCAAACCACCCGGCGCGCTCGGCCGTCTGGAGGACATCGCGGTCCGCCTGGCGTCGCTTCAGGGTACTGCGCGACCCGGGATCGAGCGCGTACAGATCACGGTATTCGCGGGCGACCACGGGGTGGCGGCAGAGGGCGTGTCCGCCTTTCCACAGTCCGTCACCGCCGAAATGGTGAAGAATTTCGCGCACGGCGGCGCGGCGATTAACGCGGCGGCCCGAATGATCGGCGCTGAACTCGAGGTCGTCAATCTGGGCACGGTACGAGATACTGCTCATTTAAAGGAGGTGAAAAACTATACCCTCGGCCCCGGCACCTCCAACTTCACCGTGGAAGCGGCGATGACGGAATACCAACTGTCCTGTTCCCTGGCCGCCGGCCGCCATGCCGCCGAGCGGGCCCGGCTCGGCTGCGCACAGTTGTTCATCGGCGGCGAGATGGGGATCGCCAACACCACGGCCGCGACCGCGCTCGCCTGCGCCTTGCTCGAAGAAAAGCCAGAGCGTCTCGCCGGCCCCGGCACGGGCCTCGATCATTCCGGCGTCGCCCACAAGGTACGAGTCATCCAGCGCGCACTGGATGTCCACGCAGGCCATCTCGATTCACCCCTGGAGTCCTTGGGCCGCGTCGGCGGCTTCGAGATCGCCGCTCTGACCGGAGCTTATCTGGCCTGCGCCGTCATGGGCCTGCCGGTGCTGGTGGATGGTTTCATTACGTCGGTCGCGGCGCTTGCGGCCGCCCGCCTGTGCCCAACCGCCGAGGCGTGGTTTCTGTTCGCGCACGTCTCGGCCGAACCGGGACATCGCATCGTACTCGAAGCCCTCGATGCGCGGCCGCTGCTCGATCTGGGCATGCGTCTCGGAGAAGGCAGCGGCGCGGCCGCAGCCGTGCCGCTGTTACGCCTGGCCTGCGCGCTGCACAACGATATGGCCACCTTCGCCGAGGCCAGTGTTTCAGAGCAAGCTACGTGACTCCGACCGGGCTCCCGATCTGATAAAAGCGAGCACACTATGTCCGTGTTTCACCCCTTCCTTTTAGCATTGCAGTTTCTAACCGTGCTGCCGGTCCAAATCAAAGATCCCCCGGATGGCGAGGCTACGGGGCGTTCCCTGCTCTATTACCCGCTGGTCGGCCTGCTCATCGGCGGATTGCTCACCACCTTGGCATGGGCAGGGAGCGAACTGCCGGGCAACCTTCAAGCAGCCACTCTGCTTGCGTTCTGGGTCGCGCTGACAGGAATGCTCCATCTCGATGGATTGGCTGACAGCGCCGATGCCTGGATCGGCGGCTTCGGTAATCGCGGAAAAACACTAGCGATCATGAAAGATCCGTATTGCGGCCCCGCGGCGGTAGTCACCCTGGTGCTGGTACTCCTGCTCAAGTTCGTGGCGCTGGATCATCTCATGATGAGCAATGATCGGGACGCCCTGGTCACGGCTCCGATTCTCGGCCGCACGGCACTGGTGCTGCTTTTCCTGACGACGCCCTATGTCCGCTGCAACGGCATCGGAAGTCGGATCGCGGATCATTTACCGCGTCGCGCCTGTATACTCGTTAGTCTTTTCACCTTGGCCGCCATTCCTTTTTTGATTGGATATCAAGCGGTCTGGCTATTCTTGAGCACCGGGATCCTGTTCTTCGCGCTGCGCACGCTGATGCTGCGGCGTATCGGCGGGACCACCGGCGACACGTCCGGGGCCCTGGTCGAGATCAGCGAAACAGTAACCTTATTCACCGCGGCGCTGATCGAATAATGACGCCGGAGTTCTCGATGAGTACGCCGCCCAAATCAAACAACAATAGCGAGGGGGCACTCATCCAGGACGCCTTTCGCGGTAGCTACTCCGGTTATCCGGCGTACATCAGAATCTCACCCTTGTTGAGTTCCAGGGAATCGCCGCTCCACCTTTCATATTGACCATTGATGAACTCATCTTTGATCGACATGCCCAATTTGCGCAGATGAAATAAATAGAAACGGATGAAATCGGGCTGGATGGTCGAGTTATAGGTAAAGGTCGGCAACACTTCGGTGCGCTCCATCGCGATGATGGAACCTCGAACCATCCCGGCGCCGGGCCGCATTCCGAGTCTGCCCAGCACGATGATCGATCCGGCCAGCATATTCACGCCGGTAAAATCGTGGGTATTGCCGCCGACCGCGATCAGCCCGCGACGCATGCCATTCCCCACTTCATTCAGCGCATTGCCATGGATGATGATTTCCCCGCCCTGAACGCCGGCGGAACTTCCGCGTATCGCGCTTCCGACCATGTGTCCGGCATTGCCGGTGATGACTATGCGGCCTCCGGACATTTCACGGCCGAGCCAATCCGCGGCATCTCCGTTGACATGGATCTCCCCGCCTTTCATCGAAGCGCCCAGATGCGCGCCGACACTGCCGTGGATCACCAGACGGCCAGCGCTCATCGAATGGCCGATCAGCTTGACGCGCGATAAATCTCCCTCGACTTCCACCAAGCCATCGGATTCGTCGACCCGGCCCGATATCTCAAAAAATTCGCCCAACGAAACCTTTCGGTTGCCGTGGTAGACCGGCAGAAGGGCCGCCTCGGATTCCGACAAGCCCTTCAGCGCATCCGTGGAAATCACCTCGGCTTCCAAGGGAACTTCGGGTATTGTGTGTAACCTCAGTTTCATGCTGCCCCCTGCACCAGTTCGTTCAGTCTGATTTTGTATTGCCCCAGATTACCGCCATAGTTCCCGGCCGATATCTGCACGATTCCATCGCGCGCGGCCGCGCGGATTCCGCGCCGCATCGATTCCCGGACGGAGGCTTCAGTCAAACCGTCGATCACAATTTCGAGTACGCACCGGACATCCTCGGGCAACGCGGTTTTGGGCGCGGAACCCCGAAGACTCGGGCAATAGGCATCATTGGTCGAAGCGGGCAAGGCTTTATATTTGGAGCCCGGTTTACTCCCGCTTCGAACGATGCCATCCGGAAAGGGTAAAATGACTCCGGGAATTCGCATCACCTCGGCCGCCGCTTCGGCGGCCTCGAGGGTGGTTCGCGCATCCCGGCCCAGAATCAGAATATTTCCGCCGCCGACAGCGGGTTGAACCCCGAAGGATTCATCGATTAAAAATTCTCCTTCCATGACCGGTATCCGCCATAACCGGCGGTCTCCGACCAGCTTGCTCGCCTGATAGCCGTCTCCGAAATAGCGCAGTTTCCCGCCCACAACGACCCTTTCACCGCCTTCGAGCCCGTTGAAACAGGCCGTGGTCGGACAGGTCATCACGCATTGTCCGATGCGTTCGAGCAAACGTTTCCCGACTCCATCCGGACTGAATCCGAACAGCAGCACGCTGACTCCGGGCCGTCCGTCCGGAGTCCAATCGGGCGCCAATTCGGCTTCGATGCCGGCCTCGCATTTGCAGCCGATCACCGAGGTCGCGAATCCCGTAACCGAACGCCCGGCCGCCAAGGCCCATTTTTCGTTCTCGGCCGTAATAACCATCCGAGATCCCCACATTTTGAATGCTTCGGCAAAGGTATCAACGATTTCCGTGGATTGAATAACCATGACTTCCCGCGATCTTATTTTGTTGTTATTGAAGAGCCCCTCCCTCGGATCAAGTCATCGAAAGCCTGGCTTTTTCAATCCGCGGCTGGCACGGTATCACGGTTTCATGATCCCCGAGGTAACTCTCGTCGACCGCATAGTTGTCGAACTGAATCGTGTAATAGTCTTCGAAAAACGGGCGCAGCGTATCTTCAATCGAGGGGTCATAGTCCGGCGCGACATGGTATATGCGCCCGTGCTGATCGTTTCGAAATTCGTGGTTATCGATAAATATGTTTCCGCTTTTCACCACATAACGGGCCGCGTTGAACATTTCTTCGCGATTCTCGTTTTCGTCGTAGATCGTGATATCGGCATCCGCTCCGATCCCGAGGTGGCCTTTGTTGGTCAAACCCAGGATTTTCGCTGGCCCGGCGCGCGTAATGATCGCGATTTCCTGCATCGTCATTTCCCGGTCGATGTCCAGGAGTTGGGTATTCGCGATCGCTTTTTGATTGACCTGTCTGGCCTGCTCGTTACGGAATTCACGGTCCGTCAACAGCCGGATCAGTCTCGGATAATTCTCGAAGGAACCTCCGTTCGGATGATCGGTTGATAAGACCATTCGCCACGGGTCCTTGGACAACAGAAAGAGTTCGAGTCCGACCGCCCATTGCAGCGCGTGGGTATACACATGACCCTGGTAGGAAAAGGGCAGAATTCCGCAGCTACTCTCGCATTCGGTGTCCGAGTTAATCCATTTTTTGTCGGTGATGCTACGCAGCAGCCAAGTCAGTGGCGCATCGCCGGTCATGATGGTCGCGTTACCGAACATCACCTGGCCGACATCGGCGCTGATATTGGGATTATTATTGATATACTCGGCAATTTCGGCGGCCTTGGAGGTGGGTTTCTCGCCAAGCTTGCCGCCGTAACTGTGAAACTGGATGTGAGTAATATGGACCCGCCGGCCTTCCGCGGTGCGCATGGTCTCCAGTGTCGTTTCGTAATTTCCGCTGTGGCCAAGATTGTTACAGTGAATATGAGCGGGATGAGGCAGTTCGAGGTCGTTACTCACATCGATCAGCGCTTTAATGATTTTGCGCGGGGTCAGATCGAAACCGCTGATTTTTTGGTCGAGTTGATAGACGTTGGAATTTTTACGGCCTTTCCAGGGCTCATCCCCGCCCGGATTGACCAGCTTGATTGCGTAGGCCTTGGTCGCATTCAACCACCA
>JBOICY010000487.1:0-6142 GCA_050740335.1 Methylococcales bacterium
ATGGTATATCGCCGGAAAATATCCTCGTCGCGCATGACGATTTGGATTTCCCGGCCGGTACTGTCCGTTTGAAGATGGATGGAGGACATGGTGGACATAATGGTCTCAGGGACATTATCCCCAATCTCGGCGCAAAAAATTTTCGGCGTCTCAGGATCGGAATCGGCCATCCCGGAGATCGTAGCCAGGTGCTGGACTATGTGCTTGGAAGGCCTTCGGGCGAAGATCGACACGCAATCGAGGAAGCAATCAGGAGATCGGCCGAACTGCTGCCTCAAATCGTATCCGGGTGTTTCGCGGAAGCGATGAACAGCTTACACGCAATGTGATTGGCCAGCTTCCACTGGCCCGGCGCCGCATAAGTTCCTGGGTCCTTGTGGTTCGTTTCCGGGTTTTCCATAGTGCTGTAATGCTTAGGGGTTCGATCGAGAGCGTCGCACGATCCGGGATTTCACTCAAATCGCCCAGCAGGGAAGATTAGCGGACTAACAGAGATCTCGGATAATACAATTTGCCGGTCGCGATGCGGGAATCGCTCGGCCTGACCAACTAACCCGCGTCGAAATCAATCAATAACCCGCTCGACCATCCGCCCAGCCGGATCCAATTGGCGCACAGGCGTTCATAGCGGTCGATTTCACGGCTCGCCGGACATAACAGTATCGCTACCCTTGCTTCGACCAGATGGTTCAGTTGGCCGCATTCGCGCAGTTTCAAACCCTTGTAAAAAACCGGAACCGGATGATTTCGTTTAAAATTGAGGTCTCTCAAGCTCATCTCCCGGCTTAAACAGTCTTCGTATACCGAAAGCATTAGCCCCTCGCCCAGTACCCGGTAGACCTGGTTCGCGCAATCGATAATGATGCGTGTGAGTCCGTCGTCTCGCGGATCACTCATTCCCCCTCCGATCGATCGGACCACGGGACGCTTCAGCTTTTCCTGCAGGAAAGCGGTAACGCGCTTCGTGGCGGGACTCGAATCGAAGGCATCGATTTTGCGAAGACAATTGAGGGCCGTATCCCGGTGACCGGACTCACCGCTCAGAATTGCATCCTGCATCCATCGCTTGACCTGATTTTCCGCCCGGACCAGCAATTCCAGATCCGCGCCACAACGATGGCAGGTGACCGCGCCCTGTACACGGGCCCGGCAGGATGGGCAGCGTTCCACCTTCAATGCATCCGATCGATAGAGATAATTTCTGTCGTCAAACGAATACTCTGCTGCAAAACAGAGTTGGCCCCGCGATGTCAGGATTCGAGGTAATACAAGATCTCCGACAACTCCTCGACCGGGTCGCGCAGGTCTGCGATCGATCCCGCCTGAATCGCGTCATTGATTTTTTCGATCAGATCGATGATTTCATCCTTATCGTCGGCGGTTGCTTTCTCCAACAGGCTTTGCGCCTTCTCGACCAGTTTTCTGGCATCGGCAAAGCCCTCTGCTTCTACGATCTCGGCATCTTCGACTAACGACGCCAGCGCTGGTCCCGAACAACGCGTCCACCCGGCCCTTGGATTGCTCCAGACTGTCCTGGTCCATTTTCGCAAATGCGTTTTCGATCGTGATGCTTTTTTTCAAACCGGTGTTTTTTTCCACCGCGGTCACATTCAGAATACCATCATTATCCAGCGCCAATTCAAGCAGAATCGGACTGTTGGCCGGTGCCTTAGTCAAGCCCTCGACCCGAAACTCTCCGATCAACAGATTTTCGGTCGCATCGAGTGATTCACCCTGATAAATACTCACGTCGACCGCTTTCTGGTTGTCGTGCAAGGTGTAATAGACTTCGCTGCGCGTGACCGGTATCGAAGTGTTTCTTTGGATGATCGGTGCAAACACGTCCGGATGCGGCATGCCATCCAACTCCCCGTAAACACTGGTGCCAAAGGTGTAGGGCGTGACGTCCACCAATACCGCGGACACCGCCTCACCCGCGATCATGCCGGCTTGTATCGCGGCGCCGGTGGCCACGCACAATTCCGGATCCACTTCGCCGCGCGGCATCATTCCGATTTCCGCGGCCAGCATCTGCGAAACCAGCGGCGTGCGGGTCGAGCCGCCGACCAGCAGGATTTCATCGATATCCGATACGGTCATCGAGACATTTTTGAGCGCGATATGCACGCTATTCAGCGTCTGTTCGATGAAAGGCAGGATCATCTGTTCATAATCGTCTTTCGACAATTCCACCGAAAGATTGATCGGAAGCCCCTCGCGGCTGGCCAGAAATTCTTCTTCGACCAAGACGAATGGCCGGGCCGACAAAGATATTTTCGCTTCGATCGCGGCGCGCAGAATGCGGGCTTCCACCTGACGCGCGTTGTCCAGTCCGGACATGAGCACGCTGTATTCGTCCCGCAAATGTTCGACGATGAATTCGACGATCTTCTGATCGAAATCGTCCCCGCCCAGGTGATTGTTGCCGTGGCTGGAAATCACTTCGACCACTCCATCCTGAATCTGAACCACCGAAACGTCGAAGGTGCCGCCGCCGAGATCGTAGACCAGAACGCGCTTGCCCTCCCGGTGTCCGGTTTCATAAGACAATGCCGCGGCGGTCGGCTCGTTGATCATGCGCACGACGTCGAGACCTGCAATCTCGCCCGCCTCGCGAGTCGCCTGGCGCTGCGCATCGTTAAAATACGCGGGAACCGTGATTACCGCCTTGGTTATGCTTTGCTTCAGATGCGATTCGGCGGTTTCTTTCAAGCGCCTCAGAATCATCGCCGAAATTTCCTGCGGCGTGTACGACTCGCCCGCCATCTCGACGCTTTCCCCGCTACCCATTTTGCGTTTGATCGATTTCACCGTGCGTTCCGGAAAAATCATGTACTGATTTCTTGCGCCTTCCCCGGCCAGCATTTCACCCTGCGGTCCGACGCCGACGAAGGAAGGTAAAATCCTGTTCCCTTTTTCGTTGGCGATGACCACGGGCCGGCCGTTTTCGATTACAGCCACTTCGGAGTTCGTCGTGCCTAAATCAATACCTATGATGATCTCTTTCATTTATTCAACCTTATTAACCTTCACCTCGGCGATGCGTAAGACCTCATCGCGCCGTAAATAACCCTTGCGCAATTCTCCGGTGACCCGGCCGTTTTCGAGATCCGGGCGATACTCGACTTCCGCGGCTCGCATCGCCATCGACTCGAAAAACTGGTCCAATACCGGAATCGGCTGCACATGATAGGATGCCAGCACCTGATCCAGTCTTTTCAATGTCAAGGACTGACCCATTCGCAGTCCCTCGATCAGCGCCGCCTCACGCTTGGGCTTCCCTAAAGAAAAGCGTGGTTTTCTGTAATTTTCAGTCGCTTTTAGCCCCTCGAAGATCCGGTCCCGGAGATCCAAGATCTGCAGCAGCAAAGCGCGCAGCGCACTGTCTTTTTCTTTCTGAATACCGGCCCGGCTTTGCTCCAACAGTTCGCTGAGATAAGATTTTTCACTGCTCAGTTGATCCAGAGTCGATTGGAATTTATCCAGCGCGGATTTGAACTGCCGGGCCTCGATCTTAACTTCCGTTTTCAGTGCAACAAACTCTTGCAACAGAGAATACAAATCGACAACCCGCTCCTGATCGTCCGCTTCGTTGCCGGAAAATGCGCCGGCATCGAGATATTCGCAAAATTCGCTGATCAGTTGTTGTTTTATCTTTTCATCCACGTCGTTCTACTTGCACGCGTTTCATTTGCCCCCTGAATTCAGGCGGCCGTAATCCTGGTCGAAATCGAATACCTACCGATCCGCCGGCTGGTCGCGTGCGATGCTCTGAATGCTATCAGACAGCATCTCGATGAACTGCCGCTCACTGGGTCGGCCAGGGTCTTGGCTGCTTCCTAACAGGGCACGGCAAATCGCCTCCGCGTCGATTTCCGGATGATCCAGATAGAGATAGGCGATGCGCGCTTTTTCGGTTTTGATCCGGTCATAGGCCTCGCGAATCGCCTGAAATTGTTGCGGTGTCCTTTCCGGTGGAAATTCACGGACCCTGGCCAGATAGGCGGCCCTGATTTCTGCATCGCACGGGGATTCAGGGACTTTCAACAATTCAAAAGGATTGATCATCAAAAATATCCAGATTAAAGGGCTCGCTGGCGGACGATTTTCTGCGCGGTTTTCGAGGTCTCACGGGAACCTCCCCGCCAATGTGATCTTCGTCGCCGAACATCTGTTTCAGCTTTTTTGCTAAATCGGGATTATCATTTACGAACTGCTCGATCACATCGTGCAACTTGGCGGGCAAGGGAGACCCCTTAGCGAAGTCCCGCTGAAATACCCCGCTTTCGAAATAATCGATCATCCGATTGGCCACCCGGATGTTCTTTTGCTCATGGGCCTTATCGATCGCGGCTTCCAGGCGGTCGGAATCCAGGGCGGACATATTCGCGGCGACACCGCGCGAACGCGCATAAATCAGGAAGTAGTCGAACACCGGGGTATCCGGCCAGCGTTTCACGGCCTCTGCAGCAAAATCAGCCAATTGTTGATACAGCTCCAATGTTTCAAAAGTATCGCAGACCCTCTCCATTTCTTCACAGCCAAGATCCAGCGAGGTCGCGGCGGACAGGGTTTTCTTCAAGGCAGCCATTACCGCGGAAATTTCGACATCCTTTTCCTTGGAAAGCTGCTGAAGTTCCTTGATCAAGCCCAAAAAAGTCGCTTGGTCGGGAGGATTTGCCGATTCATTCCTGAGCAGCATTAAATACTTTTTGCGGTAGCGGGGCGAAAGTTCAAGCCGAGTCATTTCAACCGCTGTTCTGAAATATCCCCTCAAATAACCGCCGATCATGTTGCAGGCCAGATCAATCATCCGCTCGCCCTGCGTTTCATTGCCTTGCGCATACTCAAGCAAACCGCGATGCAGTGGAATCAACCCGCTCGGATGGTTACCCGGTTCGAATTCTTCGGCTGCATCGATTTCCTTGACCGCGAGCTTGAATTTTTTTTGAGTAATCTGCTTTCTGGCATGGGCCAGGTGGGCCTTGACCAGCAGAGCGCGGGCCCGCTGATTGATCGGGTCCAGGGTCAATAATGTGTTCGCGTATTTTGTCGCTTTTTTAAAGGTATCGCGTTCGATCGCGAGTTCAATGGCCACCATCAGCACGCCCGAATCTTCGGGAAACTGCTTTACGGCACGCTCGACACAGGAGTAATAGGCGTCGTCATCCAAGTCTTTATAGATTTTGAATAAACGGTAAAAAGTCGGCAGATCCTCCGGATCGAATTCCAGGCTTTCTTCAAGACAATCCTGCTCCTGGGTCGAAAAAAGAAAAGACCCCTGATCAGCACAATCCGCGGCACGGCGCAAAAACATCGCTCGAATCAGCCTGTTTCTACGATTATCGTCCTGTCGAACCATCGAGCCGGCCGCTTCGATCCATGCCTTCGTGGCGGTGTCGTAGTCCTCGCGCCTTTCCAAGGCCAGCGCGTTAATTCGATAAATCTCGAACGTTTCCAAGGATCTGATCTGGTTTTGATAGGCGGGAATACCGTAGGGATATTGCGGCAATAAATGATGGCAAAGCGATTGAACCAGGCGGCTCGCATGCGGCAGCGGATCGTTGATCAGGAGACTGAACAGTTTCTTCGCGGAACTCGGGGGCCTCGAAATTTTTTCCGCCAAATCCCAATTCCGTTTATCGATCCCCTGGACCGCCAAGATAAAAGCGCGCGCCGGCTCGGAACAGTCCGCCAAGCTCGCGGGATTCAAGGGTCCGGAAACCGCCTGCTCGACAATCCGGGCAACTGGTTTGAACGCGGAGTTCCCGGAAATTTTAGCCAGCCGCTCCGCCGCATCGCCCGTCCCGGACGCATGAGTCGTCAGGGCCGAAAGGATCGATCGAATATCGCGATAGGGTGAATGAAAGGAAATTTGCGCGAGCAAATCGGCGAGCATTCTGTCATCGCCCCGGCAATACGCTTGGATCGCCTGGCGGACGGCGGGCAGATGGATGTTTGAGGGTATTGCGCAGGTAATGATAATGGTCATGTGGTTATGCTGAGGATATCGTAAACGGAGCCGTTGACACGAAATCTGGCGAAGAGCGCCAGGCAGGGCAAGATCGACCATTTCCTTTGATTTTGAGACCACGATGCTCTTACGGCAGAAGCGTTTAAACCAATGCCGGTTACGGCAGTT
>JBOICY010000488.1:0-3847 GCA_050740335.1 Methylococcales bacterium
GCGTAGGCGCGATGACTTTCTTCGTCCTGAGACAAATTTGGAACCAGCGTCTCAGGAACTGGAACTATACTGGGGATTATCAATTTCCGCCAGGATAGTTCTCCTCCAACTGTTAAATTGGACGATAGCGCCTGGTTAATCCCGAACCCATAACGGGTTGATCGAGAGTTTTCCGGGTCATCGAAAAATTGGTTAAAGCCTGCGACATTGGTCGGCTCCAAGGTTTGATTAGCAGCAAACGGACGTTTGCTGGATTGAAACGAAGCTGCGCGCAATATGGTATTTTTGAAGGGTTGCCAAATCACACCGACTTTCGGATTTACATAAATAGAATTAATGTCCAGTGAATTACCAAGATTGGTGGTGCGATCGATCGAATGTACTGACCCGCCCAAAGTGAAGGTTAGGTGATCGAGAACTTCGCTCATAAAATAAATATACCCAACCGTGTGATTTTCATTCGAACTTACGTCATCGATATCTTGAACGCCTCCTTGAGTCTCCTGGTCGATAGTTGGATTTATAAAGTTAACGACCAGCGCGTCGGCAATATCCATTGGGAGACTCCCGGGAAATTGTACCAATATGGAATTCGGAATGCTGGACGCCAAGTTTGACACAAAATTCTGGTCCAACTGTGACGAAAGTGCAGTCGATTGAATCCTCTGCCTGAACACGGATTGATTCACATGACTCACGCCCATGATCAGATTAACGCGACTCCATCGACCCAATAATTGAAGTTCACCACTCCAATTTTCTGCATCGTTGCTAATGTCATCTTGAGAGTTAAAGCCGCGTGGCAATACAGAAACTATTGCATCAAGCAATTCGTCTGGGATAGGAGGATCGAAACCTTCGAGTCTAGTCCTTATAGGTACGAAACCTGGATCACTAAGATTTCTAGATAATTTTCCATAACTGAACGATCCCAGCAGATTAGCATCAGGACTAATTTCAAAGTTAAATCCAAACCGCGCTGAATCTCTGTCCAGCTTTTGACGGCGGGTTGCGATCAGAAAATCTGCATCAAGTAACTGCCTTAAATCGCCTGCATCGGAATTTTCTTTACGATACTCAAACTGAAGATTCAAGCGAGTAGACGCCACAGTTTGTAAAAAGGCATTATAAATGTTGTTTCCAAAATCGCTATTTGGCCTAAACCCGCCCGTTTGATAATGATATTGACCCAAACTGTAAGAAAACCGATTATAAAGCCCCGATTGAACGACCTCGTCACCATAGGTATCATTGCTCCCAATAATTCCGGATGCCTGGAGGGCAAAACGGTTCCTCGCGAACAAGGGATTAAACTCGTTGAATGACGGACTCGCTGGCCCTAGGCCACTAAAAATCAGCAGATTACTGTCCGCCAATTGAGGCTGTACGGGCGTGATGTTGATAGGCTGCAAGATCTGTGACTGGAGTAACTCACTGACCCGGGCAATTTGGTGCCGTGGTAAACCGGCATAATTGTCGGACAGTAACCGATGGACGGAATAATTCGAAGGATCTACATTTTGCGATTTCCATCCCTCTAACAATCCTATCTGTTCGAATCCCAGGTTGGTGTAAATCCTCCCCAAACTCGCACTCCGCGCCGCCAAATCATCATCCAAGTGTAAGCTGGACCGATAAACCGCCCGGTTATCATTCAATTCAATCGCCTTTTGCATATCGTGCAGGGCTTCTACCGGACGATTGGTCGTTTGTTTATGGATCGCATCATAAAGCCACGGCGTGGGATCGTTCGGGTCCAGTTTTTTCGCGATCTCGAATTCACGGCTCGCGATATCGCCGCGTTTTTCTTCGTAATAAGCCTTCCCCAGGTAGCTTCGAATCAGTGAATTTTCGGGATCCAAGACCGCAGCAACTTCGATGTCTTTGGTGCCCCCTTCGACATCGCCCTGGCGGATCTTTGCCAGTCCCATGCCCAATCTCGGTAAGGGCGCCGAAGGATCAAGCTCGATCGCTTTGTTGAATGATTCCTTGGCTTCTTCAATGTCGATCTGCAACAGCCGAGCAAATCCGAGCACCATTTGAGTATGCGATAATGCGGGATCCAGCGCTTCGGCTTTTTGGGCGGCTTCCAAGGCTTCGTCGAGTTCACCGGTCGAGAGTTCCAATTCGGCCAGGCGGGCCCAGGCCAAGGGATCATCAGGTGAAAGTTCCACCGCTTTTTCGATACTCTCCTGGGCTCCTTCAATGTCGAATGCGGCCTGTCGCGCATAGGATAACGCAACGCGGGATGTGGGCGAATCCGGTTCCAGTTTGACCGCTTTCTCCGCCAGGGAAAGAGCTTCTTCCTTGTTATTCCGGGTCAACTCGATGATCGACCGCAACGCGACCGGTGTGCCGCTGTTCGGCGTCAAGGCCAGCGCTTGTTCGATATCGTTACGGGCGGATTCGACTTCGCCAACGCTCAGCAAGATCGCGGCGCGCTGCGTAAAAAAGCTCGTGTCACGCGCACCATCCGGAATGGTATTCAAAACCTGGATCGCCGCCGATATCTGGCCGGTACGGTATAAGCTGACTGCGCGCTGCCGCTCAGGACCGCCCGCGGTTCCGGGTCGGTAATCGATGATTGGCGGATAGTAGAGCGCCCATTGCACCGCGTCGCGCGGGGTTATTTTCAAATAGGGTACCGGCGCCTTGCCAGCTTCGGCGACCGCGGCATTGCCGGGGCCCAGACGGATACTGCCTTGCGCATTGTCCACCAGCACCTGGCCTTCGACCACCCAAACCCTGGTATCGGTGTCCGAAACACGAACCGCGAACTCCGTCCCCTCGATTGCCGCATTCACAAACGGAGTCTTGACCTTGAGCCGGTAAGGGATATTGCTGATGAAGTGAAGGGCTCCCCGCACCAAGTCCAGCCAGGCCGAGTCCCCTTCGACGAGTTCAGGCAAAATCAATGTGGTTCCTTGGTCCAGGCGCAGCAGGGTCTCATTTCGAAGCAAAAGGCCTGCGCGGCTGTGAAGATCGGCGCGGACGCTGTCTCCCGCGCAAAACTGATCCTGGAGTTTGACGCGTGACCATTCGCTCTCCTTCAAGCGTTTGACTTCGACGAACCCTTGTACGGAAACCACCAGGGAGACCCACGGCGCACACGGACCCGCGACCGCGCTCGCGGTCCAGATCCACAATCCCACCGACCCCCACAGCACTATCGTGTAGCTTCTCATTTGGCACCGTGCCCAGGTAGATCCTTTGTTAAAATTATCGGCGCGTCAGCCTGTTGAGTCTACGGTACTAATTCAAACGAAAATTGTCAATTTTTTCCTCGACAATACAGCAATTCTAAATGTGAAAAATAAGTTCCTCGCAGGTTGGGTTGAGCGGGAGCGAAACCCAACGTTTGCGTTCCATTGCAGGCTGAGGTTGAAGTGTTGGGTTTCGTTCGGATTTGATTGATTTATGGCTGGCAACTCACGACTGGTATATTCCACGGAAACCGGGCGGATCAAAGAGCCCAAGGCTAAAACGAAGCCTTTGACTCCGGAAGGAGATGGCATCGTCCGCATCCGCCGCGAAACCAAAGGCCGCAAGGGTAAAGGCGTGACGACGGTCAGCGGTTTAGCACTCGGGCAGGACGAATTGGAAAGCTTGGCGACACGGCTGAAGAAAGTCTGCGGATGTGGTGGTTCTGTCAAGCAAGGGGTAATTGAAATTCAGGGGGACCAGCGAGAGATTGTCAAAGCGGAACTGGAAAAACAAGGCCATACCGCGAAGCTCGCGGGCGGATAGATTCTGCTTGCCTCGAATCATTAACGCGGCGCATTGAAGCCGGAGCAATTTTGGCAATCACTCCCGTTGACTTTAAAGCGAAGTGTGTACGATAATTAAA
>JBOICY010000489.1:0-9782 GCA_050740335.1 Methylococcales bacterium
GTATCCATGACAACTTTTTCGAACTTGGCGGGGATTCCATTCTCAGCCTCCAGATTGTCAGCCGCGCTCGCCAGGCGGGTCTGATGCTTGCGCCCCGGCAGGTGTTCGAGCATCCGCGGATCGCCGAGTTGGCTGAGGCGGCCGAGCGGGTATCGCCACAACAGGCAGAGCAAGGGTCCATTCAAGGCGAAGTTCCCCTGACCCCGATTTAACGCTGGTTCTTCGAGCTTGAGCTTTGCAATCCCGACCATTGGAATCAGGCGGTGCTGCTGAAAGCCCGCCAAGGGCTCGACCCCGCATTGTTGCAAGCGGCCATACCTAAGCTTCTGGAGCACCACGACGCCTTGCGCATGCGTTTCAGTCGCCGGGACGGGGAATGGCGCCAATTCAACCCGGCTGAAGAAAGGCACGCAGTATTCGCCGTGGAAGATTTGTCCGCAGTCACGGATGAGGCCGTGAATCAGGCCCTTGAACTCGCCGCGGAGCGTTGGCAGACGAGCCTTGATGTGTGCGACGGCCCCTTAATGCGGGTGGTTTGGGTTGAGCTGGGGCCGCATCGCCCCCAACGGCTCCTGATGGTGATCCACCACCTGGTGGTGGATGGGGTGAGCTGGCGCATTCTGATCGAGGACCTGCATACGCTCTACCATCAACTGGCCGCGGGCGAAGCCGTCTCACTTCCTCCCAAGCCACCTCCTACCGCCAATGGTCGCAACGGCTGTGCCGCTACGCCGGAACGCAACGCGCAGCCGAGACCTATTGGAACGAATTAGCGTCTGTTCCGGCATCTTCGTTCCCCGTCGAAAATCCCGAAGGAGCCAATATCGAGTCCTGCACCGGGGAAATCGTCCTCTCCCTCGGCAAACAACACACCCAAGCCCTGTTGCAGCAAGTCCCGCCAGTTTATCGAACCCGCAACGATGACGGTTTGCTCGCCGCCCTGGCGCAGGTAATTTGCTGCTGGAGCCGGAACGACTCGGTGCTGATCAATCTGGAAGGCCATGGCCGGGAGGACCTGTTCCCCGAGTTGGACCTTTCCCGCACGGTGGGTTGGTTTACCAGCCTGTTTCCGGTACTCCTGGCCGTAAAGGCTGAAACGGGGCCGGGCGCTTTGCTGCAATCGGTCAAAGAACAATTGCGCGCCGTTCCTGATCATGGCATCGGCTACGGCCTGCAGCGATACTTGAGCGGACCGAATCCGGTATCGCTTTCGGCACCCATCAGCTTCAACTACCTGGGGCGATTGGATCAGGCCTTGCCACAGGAATCGTTGTTCGAGCCCGCGGACGAATCGGCCGGTGCGTGTTTTGGAGCGGAGAATACCCGCCTACACGAGTGGGAGATCGTGAGCCACGTTCTCGACGGCTGCCTGCATGTCGCTTGGCGCTACAGCCGCGAGCGGCTACCATCGGGCCACCATCGAAGACCTGTGCCAGCGCTATCTCACGGCGCTCGAAGGTTTGATCGAGCACTGTCTGCTACCGGAAGCGGGCGGTTGCACGCCCTCGGATTTTCCGCTGGCGATCCTGGACCAGGCGGAACTCGACAGCATCGTCAAGGAGCCGCGCAACGTGGAGGACATTTATCCTCTGGGATCGATGCAAGAGGGCCTGCTACTCCACACCTTGATGAGCCCCCATTCCGGGATCTATCTGATGCAGGATCGCTATGCGATCCAAGGGCATCTCGACATGAACGCATTCCGCAACGCCTGGCAGCAGGTTGTCGACACCCATGCAGTATTGCGCACCGCTTTCGTCTGGAATCTGCGCAGCAAACCCCACCAAATCGTCTACAAGAAGGCGGACGTGCCGTTCGAGGTGCTGGATTGGCGCGAATTATCTTCCGAGGATCAAGAACTCAGACTACACGCCTTACTCCAACACGAACTGGCTGCAGGCCTGCCCCTGGATCGAGCACCGGTCTTACGGATCCGTTTGATCCGGCTGGACGAAGAACGCTGGATCTTCGCCCGCAGCCACCATCACGTTCTGCTCGATGCCTGGTGCCTTTCCCTGTTGCTGGTGGACTTTCTGGCCTACTATGAGGCCTGGCTTCAGGGACAACCGTTGCCTGAAAAAAAGATCACTCCCTACCGCGAATACATTCAGTGGCTGCAGCGGCAGGACATCGGCGCCGCGGAAGTCTATTGGCGCGAGTCGCTTAAAGGCTTCAATACCCCTAGCTACCTGTCTTCTCTCTATACACCGGTTTCCGTCGCCGAAGGGGAACCCAAGGTGGCGGATGAGATTTTGTCTTTGTCCCGAGCGGATACCCAGACCTTGCGGGCACTGGCCGGGCGACACCAGATCACCCCGAACACTTTCCTGCAGGCCGCCTGGGCACTGTTGATGGCGCACTACCTCGACAGGCGCGAGGTGCTGTTCGGGGTGACTGTAGCCGGGCGGCCGCCGGAGATCGAAGGCATCGAGGATGTGGTCGGGCTCTTTATCAATAGCCTGCCCTTACGGGTTTCGGTTCAGCCCGAACTGACTTGCCTCGAATGGCTGAAGACTTTGTTGGCGCAGAATCTGGCGATGCACCAGTTCGAATACGCACAGCTTTCGGAAATCCAGCGATGGAGCGAGGTAGTCCGTGGGCAAGCCCTGTTTGACAGCCTGGTGGTGTTCGAGAACGTGCCGGTGGACCCATCGCTAAGAGGTCATTCTCTGGCCCTCGACATTCAAGGCTACGAAACCCGCACCCATACCAACTATCCCCTGACGGTAGTGCTGATTCCCGGCGATGAGTTGCATCTTCAGATCACCTATGACCGCGCGCTTTTCGATTCGACCGGCGTGGCCCGCATACTCGGTCATTACAAGGCATCATTGGAAGCCCTGGTGCGCCATCCCGAAGCCCGCCTCGGCGAGCTTAGGGTTCTGTCGGAAGCGGAGCGAAACCAAATTCTTTCGGATTGGAGCACCGCTGCGACCGAGACCCCGCCGGCTGGCGCTTACCAGGCCCGGTTCGAAGCGCAGGTGGCGCAAACCCCGGAAGCCATAGCGGCGGTGTGCGGCGAGGAAAGCATCACTTACGCCGAACTCAACGCGCGCGCCAACCGCGTTGCCCATGGGCTGATGGCAGCCGGCGCCGGTCCCGACGCGGTAGTGGCCTTGCTGGACGAAAGGGGGATCGATTTCCTCACCATGATCCTGGGGGTGTTCAAGACTGGCGGGGCCTATATTCCCCTGGATCCCAATTACCCTGCATCGCGCCTGCGCCGGATCATCGAGTTGAGCCGCCCCGGAATCGTGCTGACCCGGACGGCTTACCGGTCGGATTGGATCGCCACGGGCGGGCAGCCCGAGGCTCAAGCGTCGCCGGCAGTCATCTGTATCGACGAACTCATGGCGCAGTCCTGGCCGAGCTACAATCCGCCGGTCGCGGTGCAGGGAGGGAATCTCGCTTATGTGATTTACACCTCCGGTTCCACCGGCGACCCCAAGGGCGTGTTGATCGAGCAGCGCGGCTTGATGAACAACATCCTGAGCAAAATCGAGGTGCTGGGGTTGATGTCTCAGGATGCCATCGCCCAGACCGCCTCCCAATGTTTCGACATTTCGGTATGGCAGTTTCTCACTGCGCTGGTGTGCGGGGCGCGGGTCGAAATCTTTCCCGATGGGATCTCTCACGATCCGCTGCAACTGCTTCGAAGCGTAAAACAGCGCGGGATCACCGTGCTGGAACTGGTGCCGTCGATGATGGCAGGTATGATCGAGGCGATGGACGGCCGCCAGGCTTTGCCCGCGCTGCGCTGGCTGTTGCCGACCGGCGAGGCGCTGCCGGCCCCCGTCGCTCGTCGCTGGATGGCGTCCTTCCCCGGTGTCGCGCTGCTCAACGCCTATGGGCCGGCGGAGTGCTCGGACGATGTGGCCTATCACCGGCTAGTCGAAGCACCTGCGGGCGACGGCATCGTGCCCATCGGACGGCCCATTACGGGATTGCGCCTGTACCTCCTCAACCGCTACCTCCAGCCGGTGCCGGCCGGCGTTCCCGGCGAACTTTACATCGCCGGCGCGGGTGTCGGCAGAGGCTACCTGGGGCGGCCGGACCTGACGGCGGCGGGTTTCATTCCCGATCCCTTCGCCACCAAACCGGGAGAGCGGCTTTATCGCAGCGGCGATCGAGCCCGCTATCGTTCGGATGGAGCGATCGAATTCCTAGGTCGGATCGATCACCAGGTGAAGATACGCGGTCACCGCATCGAGTTGGGCGAAATCGAGGCACGCCTTGTAGAACACCCGCTGGTGCGCGAGGCGGTCGTGTCGGCCCGGGCCTGCGGTGCGGGCGATCAGCGTCTGGCGGCCTACATCGTGCCCGTGGCTACCTCATCGCCCCTGCTTTCCGGGGAGAACAAACCCGCCGGCAGTCCTGGAATTTCCACCGAGGAAGTGCGGACTTTCCTGAAGCAATCCTTGCCCGACTACAGGGTCCCTTCGACCTTGGTGTTCCTCGAACAGTTGCCGCGCACACCCAACGGCAAAGTCGATCGCAATGCCCTGCCGGCGCCCGATTTCACCCATCTGCCGCAGACCTGCCACGTGGCTCCGCGCACGCCGATCGAGGCAGGCCTGGCCGCGATCTGGGCCGAGGTGCTCAAGCTGGAGTGCGTAGGCGTGGAAGACGACTTTTTCGAACTCGGGGGTCATTCCCTGCTGGCCACCCAGATCCTCTCGCGGGTGCGCGCCACCTTCGGGGTCGAATTGCCGTTGCGGGTTCTGTTCGAGGCCACCACCGTGGCTTCCCTGGCCAAGGCAATCGAAGTCGCCCAATGGCTGCAGTCGGAACACGCCGCCCCGTTGGCGGAAAACTCATCTGACTACGAGGATTTCGAGGTTTGAGATGCTGTCACGAATATTTGTAGTGCTTCGCGAGAAATATCAGTTTTCTCGTACGGGTTCGATTGTGGAATTACGTCTTAATCATCAAGGGGCTCAGCCTAAGAGGTTCCTGATTAGCAAGATGCTTCAGCTAAGTCGTCATTCCGGCAGAGCCTGCCCCGGTACCCAGTCCACAGGGATGTGTTTGGGTTGCCGCCATCCTTGGCCTCTGGGTTCCGGCAATCCGTGCCGGAACGACGGTTTTTTGGTTTGCTGAAGCATCTTGCTAATCAGGTTTAACCTTGGCCAGCACCACGCGTCGAAGATTGCCACGAATTATTAGCGTGGATGATTCCGCAACTGGATAAGTTCCCGCGTCCAAGGACGCGGGAAGTGTGGCGCGTGGCTGTCCATGAGTCCCTTTCCCGGTTGCGCAGAGAGGCGCGGCCCAATAACTCGCCAGGAAGCACCGCCCCGGTCCGGTAGATCCGTCGAAGGTCCGGGGCGGATTCTGAGCGTTCCGTTCCGCCGCCGAGCCCGCATGAGCCTCTCCGAGCCACTCTCCAAATTGCTGAAAACCCACGGCGCCAATCTACTGCGCGACCGCGCCCGCTTGCTGGATCTGGCGGCGGCTTGGGATGAACGGGAGCGGCATTTGCTGGCGACGGCCTGCCGGTCCGGGGTGGCCGAACGCTTGCTGCGCGACGGCGACGAAGCGAACCAGCGGCAAGCCTACAAAATCCTCACCGAAGAATTCGCGCTCTCGCCCCAAGCGGCGGAAGAAACCGTGCGTGCCTTGAGCCGCGCCTTGGGCCACGCCCCTCCGCCGAGTCTAGCACTCCAGAAACCGGCGCGGCCCGCGCGCTTCCCGCCGTTGTTCACCGCGCGCCGTGGCCGGGTGCTGGCCAAGCTGGTGCTGGCCTGCTTGCTGTTTGCCGTGCTCGGTTATGCGCTCGGTTGGTTCCTGTGGCAAATCGCCGACACACAGTCTGCGAGGGATCTAAAAGCAGCTAAAGCACAACTAAACCAATTGCGACAAACCATCGACCAAGCGTTCGCCAACTCGGTACAACAACGAAACGCCTTGTTAGCCGAAATAGATGCCTTGAAAAAACCGTCCGAAACCGAGACCGCCTCGCGCCCCGGCGAGACGGACAAAGCTTGCCCGAACTGCCCGGATATGGTCAGCCTGCCGGCCGGGGAATTCAGGATGGGCTCGGAATCTGGCGATAACGATGAGAAGCCTGTGCACCAGGTTGCGGTTAAGGCATTCAAACTGGGGTTATACGAAGTGACCCAGAGGCAATGGCAGGCGATCACGGGCAGCAACCCATCGAGTTTTTCCGAGTGCGGCGGCGATTGCCCGGTGGAGAATGTCAGTTTTAACGAGGTTCAGGATTTCATCGACAAGCTGAACCGAAAGACCGGCCAGCATTACCGGCTGCCGAGCGAGGCGGAATGGGAATACGCGTGCCGCGCGGGCAAGACACAGACCTACTGCGGTTCTGACAATTTGGACGCGGTGGCTTGGTATGATGGCAATTCGGGCAACCAAACCCATCCGGTCGGGGAAAAGCAGAAAAACGCTTTCGGCCTGTACGATCTGAGCGGGAATGTCTGGGAATGGGTGCAGGATTGCTGGCATGACAGCTATAATGGTGCGCCTAGTGATGGCAGTGCATGGGAAAATGACTGTACAGAGGGCCGCCGGGTTGTCCGGGGCGGCTCGTTGAACATCAACGGCGGGAACGCGCGTTCCGCCTACCGCTTCAGGAACTACCCCGGCTACCGGAACGACTACCAGGGTTTCCGTCTTGCCCAGGACTGATTTCCTTTGCCCTTTGTTCTGTTTCCTTTTTTTCTTTTTTTGGGGTCCAGGCGCGCAGCCCCTGGCCGATTTTTTTTTGAGGCATCGAACCTTGGCAAGCACTACGCCCAAAGCGATCGAAGATTGCCACGAATTGTTGGCGTGGATGATCTTGCACCTGGATAAGTTCCCGCGCAACTCCAGGTTGTCCGGGATGGCTCGTGGGACTCCAGCGACTGGAGCGCGTGTCGAGCCGTCCGCTACAGGTTCTACCCGGACGGCCAGATTAACAACCGGGAGCCTGTCCGAGAATAGACTGATCTACTGCGGACGAGCCTGATTGGCCGGATTTCCCGATCATACTTATTAAGTAGAGCAACTATTCGCCGCGAACGATCGAAAAATCCGGCTCAATCGGGCTCGCCCTCGCGACGATCGCTATTCTCGGACAGGCTCCTAGGCCAAAATGGACTCTCTGCGGTTTCGTACCACTATGCCGAAGGCTATCGAAGCAACTCGCTGGGCATTAGTTTCGACTATGGCTATTGGGTCGCCGTGAAAAAGCCGGCAAAGTAGGATTAATCTTGCCCGATGCCTTCTACAAGGATCGAGGGGATGTCACGCGCGCCATGCAAGACGCGCAGCACGTCGATGTAATGAGAGCGTTCGACGTAAAACACCAGATGGTTTTCAAATCCGGTTATCGGCAACATGCGCAGTCCCTCCAACATCGGAAGGCGGGCGTAGCGCAACGAGCCGATCCCTGGCTGTCCGCCAATCAGGGCAAAGGTTTCTTCCACGGCGTCGATAAAGCGCAGCGCCGCATCGAGGCTGTCGCGTGCGATATAGTCCGCCAGCGCGTCGATTTCCCTGTCGGCACAGGGACGGACGACGGACGCGAAGCGCTTTCATCGGACCGAATGCCTCCGCGCGAGAGCGGAGCGCTTGTTGTCCCAATAATCCGCATCGGCGGGCATGGCGGGACCGGATTCCAAGCTTTCCAGCATCAATTCGGCGAGCCGCTGTTCGCCCTGCCGGATTTGATCGTTCCGGATCAGGTCGCGGACATATTCGCTTGCCGTGCCGTAGCCGCGATCCTGGACTTGGGTGTCCACGAATGCTTTCAGGGTGTCGGGAAGGGAAATGTTCATGGTTGTCATGGGCGCGGCCTCAAATTAAAATAAGGTGAGCTTGCGATGATGGCAAAATTTGCCACATTAGTCCACCGTTATCGATCGCAGTTAAAAAACCGAAGGTTTGCCCTGAAGTAAACCCAAGTCCGCATTGGCTTTAGAGTCGGTCGGAGCCATGTTGCCCCGGTCGCAGGATTTCGCATGGCCCGAAAAACCGACGTTGCCCAAAACGTTCGGGACGAGGTTTTGAAACCTCGTCCTGCATGGGGGGCTTTATTGCACGGACAGCACGGAGATATGTCCGGCAACGGCGTTATTTGCCCGTGGCCGGATCAGGATTTCGACGTCTTGGTCCAGCGCGGTCAAAAATTCCATCAGACGTTCGACCGAAAAGTTATCCAGTCGGTAATTTTTGAGCGCGGACACCTTGGGTTGCGGAATACCCAGCAACTCTGCCGCTTCCCGTTGCTTCAGCTTACGGCTTTTGAGCAACTCATTGACGGTGAACGCCAGACGCATTTTGGTCTGGCGCTCGGCGGCGTCCGGAAACCCCAAATCGGCATAAACGTTTTCGGTGCCGTGGGTTATAACGTTTTTATCCATGTCGTCCTCCAATTTTGCTTGCGCCTTGGGCGCTCTCGTAATCAGCCTGGGCACGTTTTAGCCGTTCGGAAATCAGGTCGATGTCGGACTGCGGCGTTTTGATTCCGGCCTTCGATTTTTTCTGAAAAGCGTGCAACACATAAACCACGTCGACAAAGCGCACGGTGTAAACCGCCCGATAGGTGTCGCCGCGATGGTCTTCGACGATCTCGAAGAGGCCAGGCCCCTGGCCCTTCCACGGTTTGGCTTTTGGGTGCTTGGCTCCGATTTGCGCCAGGCCGAGGGCATAACCCATGTCGCTTTGCACCTCGACAGGAAAGTCAAGGTAGTCTTTTTTCGCGGAACCTACCCAATGCAGCGGTTTGGTTCGCGATGTGTTTGGAAAATGGGCCATATCTAAATATACCAAAATGGGTATATATTATCAAGGCCGACGTGTTGTCAGCGCCAAGCGGGGCATGTTACCCCGCCCGCAAGGTTCCGTTGTGCGTCGAATATTCCCGCAATCTTGATCCGAGAACGGAGTACCACAAACAGACTTGGGCTTCTTCGGCGCCGGAGATTGCGAAATGTATTGACGTCGGGCTGTTTCCGAGGTCTCTAATCTGAGGAAAGATGAGCCACATCCAGTGCGTTTCCTTTCCGCCACGGCCCAACTCCGTCAGGACACGGCCGTAAACGGTTTCTTGCGCTGCCACGCGGCGGTTCAAATAAAATGTATCGGCAAAATCGGTACTGCCGTTTGCGTTTTTCACGCGGATATCGCGTGACTCATTTGGTCAATATAGGCATGGATCCGCGGGTAATCCGCCGCTGGAAACGTCTGTTTCAGCCATTCATATTCTTCCCTCAGGAGCAGCCCGAGCAGTTTCGGCGTATAAGACGGAAACCATAGCATTGTCGTAAAGTTCAAAACATCATTGGGATACTTCAGTTCACTCTTTCTGCTGCTGCAATTCAGTCGTAACTTGAATTTATCCACATTCCATTTCGGCAATTCTTTAGACCATTCCGCCGTTTCCAGGAGTGCCGCCACCGCCAGGCGGCGCGCGATAAGCCGTATCTCCAGCGGAAAATGGGCGGGAACGACGTGGTTGTTCACATTCTGGTATAGAGTAGAGTACGGGCTGCTTACCGTTTGAGGGTTCGCCCGTAAGGACTCGAAGATCCGCGACGATTCGGAAGCGACATGGTTCTGACATGCCTCCCAAGAGGAACTCTGACTTGCTACAGCGTATTCCTGTTGCCAAGGCAACTCCCAGCCAAATTCGGGTCGGTACCAGCCGCGGCGGCTGGAAAACAGATGCAGGCGGTCCAGTAGGTAGAGCGTCACTCTGCTGCTATGTTCGTCGTCTAAGGTGATATCCGGGCCTTCCTTGGTCAACCAACCGTCGGATTGTCCGGCCGCCTCCATGA
>JBOICY010000490.1:0-9564 GCA_050740335.1 Methylococcales bacterium
GGCTACCGGCTGATCAGGGCCAAGGCTCTTCGTTTCTATGCCAAAGGTGTCAATCACGCAATCGAGGAGTTCACTGTTTTACCTTTCGAATTCTTGATGCTCGGTTACCGGCCCGAACCGTGGCGTCCAGAAGACACTATTCTGGTGGTACTGGGGATGTATGTTATGTGGCACTCGGCGGAGATTGGGAGAGGGAGCGATCAGTGACAATCATGCAGGCAGCATTGCCGAAACCCGTGTTTGAATTTCTGACTCCCGGACTCGATTTCTATACGGAAAAGGTATTGGGAGGAACTGATTCGGTTACGAGTCCTCCGCTTCCAGAACAGGAACTCATTGCCCTGCTTGAGGAAGGCAATGGGAATGGGTCACTGAGTTACGAACCGGACTCCCCTCATGGTTCCAATGGGTGGGTAGTCGAGCCGAACCGGACCCGCGATGGACGTGCGATACTCGCCAATGACATGCATTTGGACCTTGGGGTTCCGAATATCTGGTATCGGGCCGAGTTGCATTACGGGGATGTCCATCTGGCCGGGATTACCCTGCCAGGGGTTCCCTTGGTAATCAGCGGAAGCAATGGTCACATTGCATGGGGCTTCACCGGCAGCGGGATAGATGTGCTCGATCTGGTTGCGGTGGAGACCAACCAGCAAGATCCTTCTCAATATAGAACAGCACAAGGGTGGCGCCCTTTTGATGTGCGTGAGGAAGTTATCCGGGTCAAAGGCGCTGCGGACAAAACGCTGACCATACGGGGCACGGTGTGGGGGCCGGTATTATCCATGCCGCTTTTTAACGAGCCCTTTGCTGTCCGCTGGATCGCATTGGATGCGGAAGCCACTGACCTCAAGCTGATGAATTTAGACCGGGTGACCACCGTGCAAGATGCCCTGGATTTATTCAATCAGGCCGGAGGCCCTGTGCTCAATGCCTTGGTGGCCGATGCTCAAGGAGATATCGGCTGGACGCTCACGGGGCGCATCCCGGTGCGTTTTGGTTTGGATGGATCGGTGAGCGAATCCTGGGCGGATGGTACTCGTGGCTGGCGGGGCTATATGGAACCCCGTGAGGTTCCGCGCCAATTGAATCCGCCGGAAGGCTTTATCGTCAATGCCAATCAAAAAATGGTTGGCGTCGATTATCCCATAGTGCCGGCAAATTACGCCGCACCGGGTTACCGCGCATTCCGCATTCAGGAACGGTTGCTCGAGATGCGAGGCATCAGGGAAAAGAATATGCTGGCCTTGCAATTGGATACTTGGGCGGAGGCTTACCGGCATTACCAAGGATTGGCCATCAAGGCCTTGAACAAGGATGCTGAAACCGCGGAGATTGCAGAGTTGAAGCGCTACATTGAGGCTTGGGATGGGCGGGCAGAGCCGGAATCGTTGGGACTTGCGCTCCTTGTGGAATTCCGTCGGGCCCTTCTGGAAGAGGTTCTGTTTCCCTTTCTGAGTCGCTGCCGTGAATTGGATCCACAATTCGAGTATCGTTGGATTTACCCGGACGTCCCCTTGCAGCGTCTTCTGGATGCCCGTATTCCGGAACTCTTGCCGGATAGACAATACGGCGATTCGGATTCTCTCGTCCGAGAAATTCTTGTCAGGGAAGCACGCAGGCTGATGAACGTCTACCAGGTCGATCGGCTTGATGTGCTTAGCTGGGGGCTAACCGACCGTGAACGCATTGCCCATCCATTATCGGGGGCAATTCCTTTTTTGAGTTACCTGTTGGATATGCCCAAGCAGCCGTTACCGGGTTGTCCTTATTGCGTACGCGCGGCTCGAGGCGGTGGGGCGACCGAGCGGTTGGTGGTTTCACCCGGTCACGAAAAGGATGGCCTTTTTCACATGCCGGGAGGTCAGTCGGGCCATCCTCTGTCGCCGTATTACGGGGATCAGCATGGGGCGTGGGTCCAGGGTTTGGCAACCTCTTTTCTTGCTGGGAAGGCAATTCATAAAGTTGTTTTGATGCCCTCGTCCATCACGTCATCCCAACCCTGATTTTTTGGAGACTATTATGATTTTAGAACGATCGGTACCCTGTGCTTTAAACTCACGCCAAACCGCTATAATCTTGCGGGATCTTAGTCGAATCATAAACTATTCGTCGCCACAACGTGAAGTTGCAGTAGTTTTCCCCGTAGGGCTCATTTGTCAAGGCTGGAGTGAGCTTCCAGAATGGGTGCGTTCCGTGGAGGTACGCAGTCGCGATGGGAAACTGGTTCTGATTTTAAATACGGTGGAGAATATAAGTTCTACCGAACGTGACGCGCTATATGAAAGACTGAACTGGGTATTAGCTAATCTTGTAAGCCGACCCGTTAAATCTTACCCACGTCATGTATTCTGTATTGGTTGGGATTCCACTGGGACTACAAACATCACGGAAGCGCTTCGTATGCTGGGATTGTTATCTTGGCATTTTGCACCATGGGCGCTCGGGCTAAAACATCGAAACGACCAAATTTCTTCGCCTTCCATTCATTTTAGTGGTATTGCCGACTATACGGCCGTGTAGGATCTTCCCGTTTGCGGACTTGTTAAGGAGTTGGATGAGGCTTTTCCCGGTAGCCTGTTTATTCTGACGACACGCCAGACTGACGCATGGTTAGAAAGTGCACTGAACTTGGCGAAAACAACTGTAGAATACTACGGAAGCCTAGGTTCGATTATGCAGTGGCCTTAAAATGTAGACGCGATAGATTTTAAAATATACAGAAATCGTTACATACGCCATAGAAAAGATGTTTTGGAGTATTTCGGTGATCGTAAGGATCTCTTAGTGATCGACGTAACGAAAGGTAATCCTTGGTCAGCTTTATGCGAGTTTTTGAAATTTCCGGAGCCGGATGTTTCGTTTCCTCATCTCAATCCTCGTCCGGCGAACAGCTCTTCGGAATCGAATTGAATAGCACATTCGACTTCTGCCAGGCTGGCTTGTGATGTCAATGTCTGTGTTTTTATCGAAGTCGAGATCTCCGATAAGGTTTTCTGTGCTGTTTGGCCCTGGTAGTGGACTTGAGATCGCTGGTATAATTTCCAGGTATATTTAATACTTTATTTATAGCGATTATTTCACGTTGTTTATCTGCACTTGTATTGATAATGCTTGACGAAATAAAAGCTAGTTTAAATTATGACGGCAGTCTCATTGATATATATACTACGAAATCTGGGATGGGAATATATAAGCCAGCGACCGGCATAACCCTAAACACGATTCGGCAACGCAATCAAACCGGTAAAGTAACTTTCTTATTAGCGTCCCAGCCTTTTTTCACGGAGTCAGCGCAGGCGGCATATTTGCTGTGTGAATATATCAACGCGACAAAAAGAAATGGCGTTAAGAAAGTCTATGAAACTTTTTTTGCAACTCACACGTCGCGGCGCTACATGGTGCGATAAAAATTTCAAGGCATAATGCACGGATTACTCACTCTGATAGCGATGGGTCAATACTCATTTACGACAAAGGTCACTATTACAACGCGTTGTTCGACCCTTTGTGCCAAGGACCAAACAAGGCACTTGTCCCGGGCGTGTATTTTTATGATCAGTTATCCGATTTATTCAAACATCTGGACAAATTAAGAGCACCGAGTAGTGCCGTCGTCGTCCGTTTATAGATAATATTTTAATCGATCACCTGCACGATATACAAAATGTTTGCAGAGAGAAGAACACAATAATGGTTATTGATACCTCTCACGGATCCGATCACGTTATTTGGGAGGCTATGAAGCTTGTGCCCGATATCGTGATTTGGGGATAAATACTGGTCGATAATCAGATTCACTTCGGAGCTTTTTCGGTGGCTGACGATTGTTACAAACCATGGTGTAAAACTGCTACTTGTTTTCTACATTCGTCTACCTATGGTGGCAACAGCCTGGCTACATCAATCGCACGGGACAGGATTCTTAATATGATGCCGATAACGCCGGATATTCTTCTGAGGCTTCGGACTATTTCGGATAATTCGGATGTACGACTGGAGCCATTTCGCTTCTATATCAATCCAATTTCTCCGTTTATTTATAAGGCCGCTATGCTTGACCTGGATATCATAAGAGCTAAAGGTACGAAGATTACCGATAAAGATTCATATAGTGAAGAAATCAGATTGATCGACTGCATCGGGGGTGCCGGAAGCAATTTGCGAGGATACAATCCGGACGATATCGTCAGCCAAGTACTGGAAACTCACGACCCGACTCGAAACTATTGGCAGGAACTTACTGACCAGTTATGCGATTTGGCTGGTCCGCAGCATGCCTTTCCTGCAGTCAGTGGAGCCTGTGCGGTGGATATCGCTTTTACTTTGTCGATGCTTGCCAATTCGCAGAAAAGCAGAATTCTTATCTTCAAGGGCCATTATGCCGGCAAGACGTTGATATCCTTAAATGGCACCGAGGATGAATTTACTAGAAAGCCGTTCGAGCCTTTATATTGGGATGTTGTATATTTGGATATTGTTTCTAATAGCGCTGAAGTCGCCTTATTAAAGGAATTGCAGTCTCGACAGGTCGCCTTGATATGGTTCGAAGCCATGCAGGGAGAGGATTTGGACAAAGTATCACCCGCGCTGTTGGATATCATTTTCGATAATGAAATGGATTGCGGTTATTTTGTGGGGATTGACGAAATACTGAATGGTATGTTCAGAACGGGGCCATTTGTATCTTTCAATTGCAGCCGGTATGAGCCTGGTATTGTTACTCTTTCCAATGGATTAAGCGATTCGACATTTCCGATTTCCGTTGCGCTGGTTTCCAATGAAATATATCGGCGAGCCAAGAGAGTTAATGAAGGGCTGGTAATTCGCTATAAGAATTTGTTTCTGAATCAATTGGGGGCACATATCGCATTAAATGGTCTGACAAATGCGAATGCGTTGAATATGGAGGAACGGGTCAGGAATATTGGGAATCTGAACTATTCAGACCCCCCTATGTTTTTCTGGGAAAACACCATCATGCTACCTGTAAGCGATTGTATCCCCGTTGAGCGGTCTTCACTGTTAAAGGATATAAGAGGGGAAGGATTGCACCTGCAGTTGGTACTCGATATGGAGAAATTTCCACTTTCGCTGTTTGGTAAAACCGTTTCCGAATTGCTTATCTCGGGCTTATGTCTTTCCCGAGGACATGTCCTACAATATTTTTGCCGGCTACTGCCACCCTTAAATATTACTGATTCCGAGACGCAGGAATTGGCGGCAGGTATAGAAAAAGCTCTGGAGATTAGCGGTTTTTCCTTTTTAATGTTTGGTGTCAAGCACGTCTTAATCTTTCTGTATTTATCGTTGGCAGCCCGATTGGCGTCCGGTGCTAGGTCTCTATTTCGGAAAATTGCTGGGTTTAGGAGATAGCGATGGTCTGGATATTATTTTTTGTTTATACGAATATTGGGCGCCAGATCGCCTTCCCACAGCGCGTATTCTGTATCCGATGGTTAAAGAGATGGACCCCCGGCATCACGCAAGCACTTCGAATTCTGGGGCTTTTCTCATGGCAATTTGCGCCTTGGATAGTTGGACTAAGACATTGAACCGATGATATCACTTCACCTTCAATTGATTTTTCCGATATTGCCGGTATTGCCGATTATACCGCTGTGTCGGACGTTCTTATTCGTTCGTTTTTCAAGGATCTCGATCAGGCGTCTACAGGGAGTCTGTTTATTATGATCGGTGAACAACCCTTCGGAATCGAAATGAACCGCACATTCAAATGCCGCCAGAATCACTCGTGACGTCACTGCCTTTATTTTTATCGAAGTCAATGGCTCCGATTGGCCTTTCGGTGCTGTTCGGCCTTATTGGCGGACTGGGCAGCGCCGGGCTTATCGCGCTGATCTATGCTGCCGTGACCCTCCAAGACCGGCCAAGTTATTGGTCTTTGCTGTTTACCGCGGTGGTGTTGGTGGTGATTTTGTCCAGGATCGCCGCGGCCCTGGTGGTTACCCGTTTGGCCCAACAGATCATCTACGAGCTGCGGATAGACCTTAGCCGAAAAATTCTCGCGGCCCCGCTACCCTGTCTGCAAACTCTTGGAGCGCCCCGGTTGCTGGCTGTCTTGACCGAGGATGTAGCGACACTGGCTGCCGCCATGCAGGCACTCCCCTGGCTCTGCGTCAGCGCGGCCATCGTGCTCGGTTGTTTGGTTTACATGGGCTTTTTATCATGGACTCTTTTGCTGTTGGTCGCGGTTACGATTATTTTTGGCGTTGCGATATTTCTGCTGGTCAAGTCGAAAGCGCACAGTGCCTTGCGCTCGGCGCGGCAAAGCCAGGATGAGGTTTTCACCCATTTTCGCGGCTTAACCGAAGGAATCAAGGATCTTAAACTCAACCGGGCCCGCCGCGAAGCTTTCTTTTCCGAAGGCTTGGAGGCATCCGCGATGGCCTGCCGGGATTATTCGATCGCGGGCCAGGGCCGCTACATTCTGGCTGGAAATATCGCCAATAGCCTGCTCTTTATCACGGTCGGCGTGATCGTGTTCGGATTACCGGCTCAATCGATCGTTCCAAACCCGGTGCTAACCGGTTTCGTGCAGGCGCTGGTGTATTTGATGGCGCCCTTGGCCGGTCTGGTCGATACGCTGCCTGTTTTGAGCCGTGCCCGGGTGGCTCTCGACAGGATCCATGCGTTGGAGGAAACGTTGACCGCCTCCTCGCATCAATCCGCACGGCGGCTAGGTCCCTTGCTTTTTTCGGGAACCTTGGAATTGGCCGGGATCACCCATCGCTATCGTCGCGAGGGGGAAGATCTGCCGTTTACCCTGGGGCCTGTCGACTTGATCCTGTGGCCGGGCGAAACGGTGCTCCTGGTGGGTGGCAACGGCAGCGGCAAGACTACGCTCGCTCTGTTGCTGGTAGGCCTGTATGCGCCGGAAAAAGGAACGATTCGTTTAGGCGGCCGCACGGTGAACGATGCCAACCGCGAGCAGTACCGCCAGCATTTTGCCGCGGTATTTTCCGATTTTTATCTATTCGAGAGTCTATTGGGATTTAACAATCCGGAACTGGATGCCGAAGCACGCGCTTATCTGGTGCAACTTAAGCTCGATCACAAGGTGCGCGTTGAAAACGGCCGATTTTCCACGGTCAATCTTTCTCAAGGCCAACGCAAGCGGCTGGCCTTGTTGGTCGCTTATCTCGAAGATCGCCCCTTTTATGTGTTCGACGAATGGGCCGCGGATCAGGATCCGGTATTCAAAAAAATCTTTTACACAGAAATCCTTCCTTCACTGAAGGCCAAGGGGAAAACCGTCGTCGTGATTACTCATGACGACGGCTATTTTCATGTGGCCGATCGTTGCCTCAAATTGGAAGAGGGAAGACTCACGGAGATGCCCGTTCCGGTATGGAGACGGGAAACGGTGCCCGGACGTTTCACGGGTGATGAATGGCCTAATGCTGATGCGGAGATGTCAACATGAGACAAGAAGTCGCGGAGTTGAAAGCCGAATATCCTTCCCATGAGACCAGTGATGCAAGACTTCCGATAGACCGGTCGTTACGGACAAGGCAGAGTGAAGCCCTGGGCAACGCGTATTACCTGGATCGGCAGACAGGGTTCGAATCCAATGCCCGCACTTATCCGCGCAAGCTGCCCATCGCCATCCGGCGGGCAGAGGGTATCTTCGTCGAGGATACCGACGGCCGGCGTTATATCGATTGCCTGGCGGGAGCCGGATCCTTGGCCTTGGGGCATTACCATCCGGTCGTGGTCGAGGCGGTGCAGTGCGCGGTGGCCGATGGCGTACCCTGGCAAACTCTGGATCTGACCACGCCGATCAAGGACGCTTTCGTCGAGCAACTCTTCGACAGTCTGCCGCGGGAGTTCACGGCGTCGGCCCGCATCCAGTTTTGCGGACCTTCCGGGGCCGATGCCATCGAAGCCGCGCTCAAGCTGGTCAAGACCGCCACCGGCCGGCGTTCTATTCTCGCCTTTCACGGGGCCTATCATGGCATGACGCATGGCGCCCTGGGACTGACCGGCGAGACCGGACCAAAGCTGGCGGTGGCGGGGCTGATGGCCGAGGTGCATTTTCTGCCGTTTCCCTATGCCTACCGCTGTCCTTTCAATCTCGGCGGCGAGGCGACCTGGCAGGCTTCCATCGCTTATATCGAACGGCTGTTGGACGACACCAACAGTGGCATAACCCCACCTGCCGCGATGATCCTGGAAGCCGTGCAAGGGGAAGGCGGCGTCATTCCTGCTCCCGACGGGTGGTTGAAGGAAATCCGGCGCATCACCCGTGAACGCGACATTCCCTTGATCGTCGACGAAGTGCAAACCGGCGTGGGTCGCACGGGACGCCTGTACGCCTTCGAACATGCCGGCATTCTGCCGGATGTGCTGGTGCTTTCGAAAGCGATAGGAGGCGGATTGCCACTGAGCGTGGTGGTCTACCACGAGAGCCTGGATCAGTGGCAACCCGGCGCCCATGCCGGGACGTTTCGAGGTAACCAACTGGCCATGGCCGCCGGAACCGCGACCCTGCGGTTCGTGAAGGAACAGGGATTGGACGAGTATGCGGGGAAAATGGGCGAGCGCTTGATGGAGCATCTGCGTCATATCAAGGCGAACTTTCCGAGTCTGGGCGACATTCGGGGTCGTGGCTTGATGATCGGCGTCGAGGTGGAGGATGCGCGGAGCGCTCCGGATCGACTCGGTGCTTATCCCACTTATCCGGAACTGGCTCGGCGGATTCAGAAGGAATGTCTCGAGCGCGGTTTGATTCTCGAATTGGGTGGCCGCAAAGGAAGCGTAGTTCGTTTTCTGCCACCGTTGATTGTGACGACGGATGATATCGATCGGATCGTTGCGATTTTTTATGACGCGGTTGAGGCGGTGCTAAAACCGATGGATTGACTTTGGTTATGAAGATCTGTTGGGGGACGACGCTTCGCTTATCCACCCTTCTATCCGGGCAAGGCTTGAAGCCAGCCCCCTAATACCGCTTGCAATCCCGGTATCCCCGGCTGGTTTCCTCCATAGATTCTATACGTCGAATTTTTCGGGTAGGTGTAACACGCTAGTATTTGCCGCTATGATTAAGATCATTCAAATGCAAGGCTACCGAAGCCTTATTTAACGGCAAGCGTGTTGCTAAATGGAGAAATATTGCGGCTGTGGCGCTGCGTAAATTACAGCAAATTCATGCGGCGGCTGGATTGGAATTTGGCATTATTAAATGAATATAGCTTTCTATTATTTATATGTGATATTTCAACTACATGAGCGTTAATAACTATACCGAACTAACAATGCCTGGAATTTTTGCTTTTGTCCCCCGGTAATCGATTAGAGTCTTTACACGGTGATCGTGCTGGCCAATGGAGCATCCGTATCAATGATCAATTTCGGCTTTGCTTCCGCTTTGAAAGCGGTCATGCGTTTGATGTCGAAATCGTCGATTATCAATGAGGAAAATTTGATGAGAGAAGTTCCGTTAGCCACACCAGGCAACATTTTATTGGAAGAATTTTTAAAGCCCATGGGGATTAGCCAATATCGTCTCGCGAAGACCATTGGTGTACCGCAAAGTCG
>JBOICY010000491.1:0-2498 GCA_050740335.1 Methylococcales bacterium
TTCTCGAAGTGCGTGCTCTCCAGGCAACCAGCAAGGTCCGCGAGGCATTCTGCTTCCAGCCCCCGGAACATGGGCAACCTTCTTAGGCATTCACTCTTAATCTCGTCCATCCCGAGTTTCTCCAGGCACTAGCCCAAGCTATTGGATATTTGAGGTCCACCGGCCGGTATTTTGTACCACTGTTGCGACTTAACGAGCCCCCCGGGGAATGTCACGTGTAATCAGCCGATACTCGATCGGTTACCCGTGCTAGAATATCGAAAGCATTCTCTGCCATCCGGTTACGCTCGTCGAGAGTCGGATTGACTTCGCAAATTTCAAAGCAACAAACCTTAGGCTCCTGCAGGAGCGATAAGATCAGATCCCCCGCCTCTAATTCGGTAAGTCCTCCGGCAACGGGGGTTCCTGTTCCTTCAGACACGGAAGAATCCATGCTGTCCACATCGAAGGAAATATAGATGCGATCGCAATGAGCAAGCAAACCCAAGGCCTCGCGCGCGACCTTACCAACCCCTTTGTTTCGCACCTCCGCGGTAGTAAAGTTCCGGATCCGATGCCTGTCGATCAGAAGATCCTCTGCCGCTTCGGTATCTCGCACGGCTACGTATACCAGGTCCCCATATTGAAATTTCGGAGCAATACAGCCGAGATTCTTGATGGCTTCCCAGTACTTTATCGTTTCATCCTGCGGATGGTTAATCTGCGCGGCGAGGTTGTCTTCACCCAGCGCAGCCGCGACTGGCATGCCGTGCAGATTGCCCGATGGCGTAGTGTACGGCGAGTGAATATCGGCATGAGCATCGATCCAAACGACGCCCAGCCGTGAATCTGGAAGAGCCAATTTAATCCCAGCCATAGTCGCTGCCGCGGTGCTGTGATCGCCCGCGATCAGGATAGGAAACCGCCCCTCCTTAATGGAATGCGCTACCGTAGAGCCGACACGCTCGAACAGTTCGAATAGCTTTTCGATGTTGTTGGCGTGTCTAGACCCGCTTGATTTGCGGGGGCTAAGAGTGCTGCGGATCTCGATCGCGGGATAATCCGCGAAGTACTGGCGGTTGCATTGAAAGGCTGCCACCTTGAGCGCATCCGGGCCGAGGTTGGCGCCGCGGGTACCTGCACCGAGGTCCGATTTGACCTCGATGAGTTGTATGGCATTCACATCGAGAAGTGCTTGCCGGACCGCCAGAGGCCAGTCGGTACCCTGCTTGTATCCGTATCTCACCTGGTAAAGGATGGCCCCCGTATCCGCGGTGGTTTCCTGCAGAAAACCCTTGTCAGTCAGCTTCGCGGCCAGCAAATTCGCCTCGCTTTGGCTGAGCAGGAGTTCATCGGCCAACTCACTGAGAGCAATGGCATCTCGTCTGCATCTACGCATAAGTTGGGTGATCATTCCGCGCAAGGGTTCGGGCAGGGAGATAACGTGAGCAAGAACCACACCCCTGGCTCTAGGAAGGCTGCTTAATGCGTGGTAAAGCGACTCGAAGTTTGTCTGGCTCATATGCCTCACTCTAACCCGTGTCTAGCGAGACGTTATTCTCATGTTTCTCGATGTATAAATCAAGGCTTGTGCGCTGGGCAAAAAAAGCTCCAATCCCTTACACGTGTCAAACCTGTTACGGGTGCTCGTGGTATTCCGGGCGGTGTTTGCGATCTGGAAAGGCCGACCGCGGCGATTTTAGCATCAGCCCATTCCGCCGCGACCAACCATCCGGCTTCGAAGGCCAATGCCGGATCTCCGACCGGCGGAACTCGTTTCGTTTTTTCGTCCCGCCAACGTCTCCATCGAAAAGGCTTCGCCGAACCTCACAACACACTCACCGCATAATCCGAGAGCCGTGACCTTTCCCCGCGTTTCAGGGTGATGTGCGCGCCGTGTTGCCAGGTTTTGAACCGGTCGACCGCATAGGTGAGGCCGCAGGTGGTTCCGGTCAGGTATGGGGTATCGATCTGTGCGACGTTGCCGATGCAGACGATCTTGGTGCCGGGTCCGGCCCGGGTGATCAGGGTTTTAATTTGTTTCGGAGTAAGGTTCTGGGCCTCGTCCAGGATGATAAAGCGGTTCAAGAATGTCCGCCCGCGCATGAAGTTTAACGATCTGATCTTGATACGGTTCCGTAACAAATTGCTGGTGGCGCCGCGTTCCCAGTCGTTGGCGTCCTGATTGTCACCGAGCAGTTCCAGATTATCCAGTAATGCGCCCATCCAGGGAGTCATTTTCTCCTCCTCGGTTCCGGGCAGGAAACCGATATCTTCCCCGACCGGAATCGTTTCGCGAGTCATGATGATTTCGCGGTAGATTTTGTTTTCCATGGTCTGGATGAGTCCCGCGGCCAGGGACAGTAAGGTTTTTCCGGTGCCGGCCGTGCCGACGATCGTGACGATATCAATATCGGGGTCGAGCAGTACGTTGAACGCGAAATTCTGTTCCCGATTGCGGGCTTGGATGCCCCAAACCGAGTTCTGCCGGGAGCGATAATCCCGGCTCAGTTCAAAGG
>JBOICY010000492.1:0-9371 GCA_050740335.1 Methylococcales bacterium
GGTCTTGCCTTCCTGAGAGGCATCGAAAAAGTAGAACTTATCTCGTAATGAATACTGCCTACGGGGTACGAATGGATCAGCCTATCCATCCCTAACGATCGGGACTCCGCGATGAATCAACGTCATAAATCCATGATTTCGCGGCCCGCTAACGTTGGTATCCCGCCGGCCGTCTGGACCCTCGGCTTCGTCAGCCTGCTGATGGACATCTCGTCCGAGATGATTCATAGCCTGCTTCCGGTTTTCCTGGTTACCTCACTCGGAGCGAGCGCCTTCGCGGTCGGTTTGATCGAGGGGACGGCAGAAGCCACTGCACTGATTGTGAAGGTGTTCTCGGGCGGCTTGTCGGATTACTGGGGCAAACGCAAGCCTCTCGTGCTGTTTGGTTATGGCCTCGGAGCGCTCTCCAAACCGCTGTTCGTGCTCGCGGCAAGTCCGGGGCTTGTGCTCGCAGCGCGCCTCTTGGACCGTGTCGGCAAGGGTATTCGCGGCGCACCCAGGGACGCGCTCGTCGCGGATCTGGTCCCTCCCGAGTTGCGCGGCACCGCCTTCGGATTACGGCAGTCGCTCGACACGGTGGGAGCTTT
The DNA here is from genome assembly GCA_050740335.1 of Methylococcales bacterium. Lineage (GTDB taxonomy): Bacteria > Pseudomonadota > Gammaproteobacteria > Methylococcales > UBA1147 > UBA1147. The sequence continues at coordinate 588 of JBOICY010000492.1, forward strand.
TTTAGGACCTCTCTTTGCGATGGGCTTGATGCTTATCTGGAACAACGATTTCCGCGCCGTGTTCCGGGCAGCCGTGATACCCGGATTTCTCGCCGTGGCGCTGCTGTGTTTCGGCGTGCAGGAAGCGCGGAAACGAACAAGGGAACGGCCCGTCAATCCGTTTCGGCGCGAACACCTGGGCCGATTGTCGCGGAAATACTGGTGGGTGGTGGTCATAGGCTCCCTGTTCACGCTCGCCCGCTTCAGCGAGGCCTTCCTGATTCTGCGCGCCCAGCAAGGCGGCCTTCCGTTCCCATTCGCGCCGCTGGTGCTGATCGGCATGAACGCCGTTTATGCGGCTACGGCTTATCCCTTCGGCAAGCTCTCGGATCACCTGAGCCACACCAGCTTGCTCGCGATGGGGCTTGTAGTCCTGATCGGCGCGGATAGTGCACTGGCCTGCAGCGGTCATTCGTTCTGGGTGTGGGTGGGTATTATGCTGTGGGGCTTGCACATGGGCATCACCCAGGGTCTTCTCGCGACCATGGTAGCAGACGCCGCGCCAGCGGACTTGCGAGGTACCGCCTTTGGCTTTTTTAATCTGGCCGGCGGGATCGCCATGCTTGTGGCCAGCGTCCTGGCCGGGCTGTTATGGGATCGCTTCGGCGCACCGTTGACCTTCATCGCTGGCGCCCTATTCAGCGGGGTCGCGCTGGTGGTGATCTGGTTCCATCGCGGCAGGCCGGAATGCTCCAATTAATACGTAAGATCAAAAAAATAAAGCTATGTAATTTAAAATTGGGAATTAACTATGCCAACAATCTCAATGTTCTATGGTATTATTATACAGATGTATTTTGCGCCGAATGAACACCCACCGCCGCATTTTCACGTATATTACGGAGAATACAAAGCGACGGTGGATATCCGTACTTGCGAAGTGATTCAAGGTAATTTACCGAGAAAACAAACAAAGCTTGTTGTAGCATGGGCTGAACTTCATCAGGATGAATTAATGGCAGATTGGGAATTAGTCATGAATGGAGAAGCCCCCTTCAAAATTCAGCCTCTTCAATAGAATTTAGTATGTATCCATCAGTAAAAAAAGTGCTCCCTAACGAAAATTATGTGCTTGTGCTCGAATTTGATAATGGTGAACGGGGCACATTAGACATGAAACCCTTTTTGGAATTTGGTATTTTCAAAAGGCTCAAAGAAGACGATGCCTTTAAACGAGTACGCGTGGCATTTGATACGGTGGAGTGGGATTCAGGAATCGACCTTGATCCTGAGTTTGTTTACTCGAAGTGTCAGGTAATGCACGCTCAACCAGTCGTTCCAGCAAACGGCTGACCAACCGCCGCCGATGAACGTATCGATACACAAAAACAGGCAATCGGGCTAAAACTTACGCCAAACCGAGCACATTTCAGTCGCATATCCCAACAAAAATAAGCTGGTTTACTTCTGATAATATCATGCCTATCCGGTTAGCACCCAAGAGGTCTCGATCCGCACCACCGGTAGTGTCCTCGACGACAGTCTCGCCACTAGCCGTAGTTATATCGGGCGTCAACCGGATAGGTATGGTTCATTCAAGATTCGATGAGCGCGAGAAATTCCTTTTCATCGATCGTCTTGACGCCCAGGGATAGCGCCTTTTCGACTTTCGAGCCCGGATTGCTTCCGATCACCAGATAATCGGTCTTTTTCGACAGACTGCTGTTCAGTTTGGCGCCCGCAGCCTGTATTTTCCGGGCGGCGTCCTCACGCGTCATCGACGTCAAAGTTCCCGTGAGTACGAAACTCTGTCCCCGAAGCGGTTGAGGAATTTCTGCGTGCTTTATTTCCGGATTCTGGCAGCGGACTCCGGCGGCCAAAAGGTCTTCCGTGACTTTTCGATTCGATGATTGCTCAAAAAAAAGCCGGACATGCCGGGCGACGACCGGACCGATGTCCGGAATCTCCATGAGTTTTTCTTCATCCGCATTCGTGATCGCTTCGAGGCTCCCGAGATGCTCGGCCAGGCTCTGCGCGGTCACTTCGCCGACATCCCGGATGCCCAAGGCATAGATCAAGCGAGCCAGCGTGGTTTCCTTGCTTTTTTCCAGCGCCTCGACTAGATTCCGCGCGGATTTCTTAGCCATCCGATCCAAACCGGCGAGAACGTCGACGTCCAGCGCATACAGATCGGCCACGGTACGGACCAACTGACGATCGATCAACTGGCCCACGAGTTTGTCGCCGAGCCCCTCGATGTCCATGGCTTTACGCGATGCAAAATGTTTGATGGTTTCTTTGTGTTGAGCCGGGCACGCGAGCCCCCCGCTGCAACGCACCGCGATTTCCCCTGAAATTTCATCGACATCGGCTTGACAAACCGGGCATTTCGCGGGCATCTCGAAGGCCTGGCTGTCCGGCGGACGGCGTTCCGGGATCACCCGGACCACTTCGGGGATCACGTCCCCTGCCCTGCGCACCACGACCGTATCGCCGGCGCGAACATCCTTGCGCCGGACTTCGTCCGCGTTGTGCAATGTCGCATTGGTCACCGTTACACCGCCGACCTCGACCGCCCGCAAGCGAGCGACCGGCGTCAATGTACCGGTACGGCCGACCTGAACTGAGATCGCCTCAACAACAGTCAAGGCCTCTTCCGCCGGAAATTTCCGTGCAATCGCCCAGCGTGGCGCCCTAGCCACATAACCCAGGCGTTCCTGGAATTCGAAACCGGACACCTTGTACACAACCCCGTCGATCGCGTAATCGAGTTGATCCCTTTTGTCCTGTAATCGTAGAAAGTTCGCAATGCAACCCTGGAGGCCCTGGACCACTTCGACTTCAGGACAAACCGGAAGCCCCCAGGACGCGAGCATTTCGAGTAGTTGCTGCTGCGATTGTGGCATCCTGTGTTCCGGGAAATAACCGTGACCATAACAATAAAAGGCTAAGGGCCGCATGGCGGTAATTCTTGAATCCAGTTGTCTGAGACCCCCGGCCGCGGCATTGCGAGGATTGGCGAATTCTTTCTCGCCTTTTTCGCGGCAGCGCTCGTTCAGTGCAAGAAAGCCTCGTTTGGGCATGAACACTTCGCCGCGAACTTCGAAACGTTCCGGGATGCGTTTGTCATGGATTTGCAAAGGCAGGGACCGGATCGTGCGCACGTTCGCGGTGACGTTTTCACCCACATGGCCGTCGCCACGCGTCGCGGCCCGGGCCAGAATTCCGCGTTCGTAAAGCACGCTCACGGCCAGACCGTCGAGCTTCGGTTCGGCGACATATTCGATGTCTTCCACTTCCAGCCGCTCACGAACTCGCTTGTCGAAAGCCCGCAATTCCTCGTCTGAAAGCGCATTGTCGAGGGACAGCATGGGAACTTCATGGTTGACCGGAGCAAAGGCTTTCAGCGGTTCCGAGCCGACTCTCCCGGTCGGCGAATCGGCCGTTTTCAACTCGGGATATTGGCGCTCCAGGCCCTGCAATTCCCGGAGCAGGCGGTCATATTCGGCATCACTGATGATCGGATCATCGAACTGATAATAGCGGGAATTGTGCAGATCGATCTCGTTCCGGAGCTGTTCGATCCGGCGCGCCGATTCTTCGAGGGGCTTGTGAGTCACGGGCTTGCCCGGCGATCTATAACACGGATCAACTCGCAACCGGCATCAGCGATTCCCGGATCGATTCGGTTTTTTCCACCGTCAACAGTCGGTTTTCCGTGTCGCGGATTTCGCCTCCGATCCGCGCGGCGAGTATGTGCGCGGTACGAAGCATTTCATCAAAAGCAAGAAGAGGCTGATCCGAGACCGCGACTTGCAGGAAAAAAACCACGCCCGGGGATTCGAAATGACCGGGATCGTCGAGCGGAAATGTTCCGGGTTCAACCAGGTTGAGCACGCTGAACAACGGGAGCTGATTGTTGCCTTGTTGCTTATGAAAGATGTTCATGGAACCGTATTCGAGACCAACCTTGCTCAGCGCATCGAACAGCAAAGCCCCGGAAAAACACATCCCTTCATGGGCGGTCACCTTGATCTGAACGATCCCGAAGGGATCGGTTTCCGGGGTTTCCCGCTCCGCAATAGCCGTGGCTTCGATTTGAGGCTCTGTTATCGAGACAGCGGGTTTCATGAGCAAGGGGTCGAAGGGATGGGCGCGCATGGATGGAAGATAGAGATCCTCGTCGGATGGATTTCCATCCGCTTTTAGAGAAAAAGCATCGGCGGGCAAATTGGAATCGGCCCGGGAGTCAAGTTCCTCGTCGTCCATCCGTTTGCGCCGGCTACGCTCCCGAATATAAATTCCGCCAACCAGGAGGACCCCGCAAACAGCCAGTATCCAGCGAAGATTCTCGATATTCATTAACCTACCCCGCCAATTCAATCGCTTCGTCGATATCGACTGCAACCATGCGGGAAACACCAGGTTCGTTCATGGTCACCCCGGCCAGATGCCGTGCAATCTCCATCGTAACCTTATTATGGGTGATAAAAATAAATTGTACCCGTTCCGCCATTTCCTCGATCAGGCGGGAAAAGCGTCCGATATTGGCGTCGTCGAGCGGCGCGTCGACTTCATCGAGCATACAGAAAGGAGCGGGATTCAGTTCAAAAATCGAAAATACCAAGGCGACTGCGGTCAATGCTTTTTCGCCCCCGGACAGCAAGTGGATTGACGAGTTCCGCTTTCCGGGCGGGCGTGCGATCACATTGACGCCGCTTTCGAGCAGATCGTCTTCGGTCAGTTCCAAAACGGCCTCGCCCCCGCCGAACAGCTTGGGGAAATTGTTTTGCAGGCCCGCATTGATCTGATCGAAAGTGGTCTTAAATCGGTTTTTTGTCTCCTGATCTATTTTTTTGATCGCCTGTTCGAGCGTTTGCAAGGATTCGGTCAGATCCGCATTTTGTTCGTTCAGGTATTCCAGTCGTTTCGATTGTTCCTCGAATTCCTCGATTGCGGCCAGATTGATCGAGCCGAGCCGGGCTATTTTCTCGGCGACCTGATCGATATTTTCCATCCACGAGGCTTCATCCGGATTTTCCGGAAGGAGCCCCGGAATGGCGTCCCGCTCGACACTCATCTCGTCGAGTTGTTCGAGAACCGACTGGCTCCGGACCCGGCTTTCCTGGCCATCGAGCCGCACTCTCTCGAGAGTTTCGCGCTTTTGTTCGACCTTCATCTGGTTCCTGGCCTGTTGTTCCGTGAGCCACGCTGAAGCTTGCTCGCATTCCGCGAGTCGGCTTCTCGCAAGCTTCAGACTTTCCTCCTGCTGTTTGCGTTTCTCGATCAGCCGCTCGCGTTCATCGATATTGCCTTGAATCGGCGCGATGATCCCGGCCAGTTTCCGATTCAATTGTTCCGCGCGCTGGATTTCCTGATGATGCTGGTTTTCCAGGCGTTGCAGATGGCGACCGGTCAATTGTTCGGATGACTGGAGATTTTGCAGTTTTGCCTCGAGCCGGTGCACTTCGTCACGCGCATCCGTCGCAAGCTGATCGATGTCGCCCATGAATTTCTGCGAGGTCTGGTTCAATTCGGAAAGCGCGGCGCTTTTCGAAGACAAGCTCGCGATTGCGATTTCGGCCGCACTTTGTTGTTCCCGCGCTTCGGCGATCAGATTTTCGTGTCGTTCGAGGGCCTCGTGAATCTCCGAAACCTCTTCCTCGATTTGCGCGATGCGCCGGGATATATGCTCGTGGCGCGCCTGTTTCCCGCTAAGGCTGGTTTTGTGGTCGGATAATCCGGAAGTAATCCTCCTCTCCCGGATCTGCCGTTCCTCGAAAAGACTTTCAATCGTCGAAAGTTCCCGTTCCAAATCATCCAACGCTTGTTCGGCCACCCGAGACTCCAGTTCCAGCGCCGTCAGATTTTCGTTCAACGCACGCAGCTCTTTCTCCCGCGCCAGGATTCCGGTTTTCTGACCGCTGGTCCGATCCAAATAAACCCAACCGTTACCAATCCAGATACCGTCGGCGGTGATCACCGATTCCCCGGCTTCGAGACTGGTCGCGATCGAGCGCGCCTGGTTCAAGTCTTTCGCGCAATAAATCCCGGCCAGCAAGGTCCTGACCTTGCACGAAGAATGGACTTTTTCGGCAAGGCTGGAGAGACCCGCCCTGGATTCTATTGAAGCCCCCTGCCCTGTTTCGATCACCGCGAGCGTTTCCTCGACGAGCGCCGCGAGTTCTTCCACGAGGGCATCCGCATCGTCGACGCAGACCGCCTCAAGATGCGAACCCAACGCCAGCTCGACAGCCGTTTCCCATCCGTCTTCGACCTCGATATCCTGTGCGAGTCGTTTTGAGTCTTTGAGCCGCCTTTCCGCGAGCCAGGCATTCAAGACGCTGCGGTCCTTACCCATCGCATGTTGTTGAAGCCGTTCGAGCGACGCGATCTTGCCTTCGCAGGCCTGTCGTTTCGAGCGGATTTCGTTCAGCGCCTGGTTCAAATCCCGCCCTTTCTGCTTGTGCGTTTCCGAGCGTTCCTTGAGAACGGCAAGCTCCTCGCGCACCGATTCGTGTTCGGTTTCGAGCCCGGTAATTTTGCTGAAAAGCTCGGCGATCTCCCCGCTCAGATCGTGTTGATCGAGTTCGATTTTTTCAACGCCGAGACGTTCCTTTCGATCCGAATACTGGCGATTCTGGGCGATGAACTGATCGATTCGAGAGCTTTCGATGTTCATGCGTTCCCTTGCCGAAGCCAGTTCGCCGCGAATCGAATCTAACTTGCGCCGTTGTTCGGTGCCGATCCGGCTGGCGCACCTTTTCAGATCGGAGGTTGTTTTTTGGAGTCGCCGCGCCTGGCTCAACGATTCAGTCGAAACAATAATCTCCCCTTTGATCCGCGCGAGTTGGCGCTTGTCGTCATCCAGCTCGCTAGTTGCACGCTGCCGGTCGGAACTCAAACGATTCAACTCGGCCTCGATGTCGTCCCGGGTCCTGTTGGCGAGCTTGATCGATTGCTCGATCCGAATGATGTCCGCTCCGGTCGCATAGAGGTCGGCCTGGATTGCGTTCAAGGACTGCTGCAATCGAATCTCTTCTTGTCTCGATTGAGTAATACTTTGTTCGGAAGATGTCTGTCTGGCTAATACACCGTCCAATTCCTGCTTCGCCAGAACGATGCGTTCCTCGTTATGCGTAATCTGGTCCCGATAGGCATGCCAGCGGATCGCGAGCAACTCCCGCCGCAGTTGGCGTTCCTGGGCTTTCAGGCTCTTGAAAGTCTCCGCTTTTTTGGCCTGCTGTTTCAAGTGCCGGATTTGCTGTTCGACTTCCTCGCGCAGATCGTTCAAACGATCCAAATTTTCACGGGTGTGGCGGATCCGGATTTCGGTATCGTGACGACGGTCCTTGTATTTGGAGATCCCGGCCGCTTCCTCTATCAGGATTCTGAGATCCTCGGGTTTCGCCTCGACCAGGCGCGAGATGGTTCCCTGTTCGATAATGGCGTAGCTGCGCGTACCCAGACCGGTTCCAAGAAAGATATCGGTGATATCCTTTCTGCGGCATCTGGTCCCGTTCAGCAGATAAACCGATTGGCCGTCCCTCGAAACCTGACGTTTGATCGCGATGCTATGGTAGGCCGCGTAGGGGCCGCCGCGATCCGAGGCGCTGTTGTCGAAAATCAATTCGACCGAAGCCATCCCGACCGGTTTGCGGGTGGACGATCCGTTAAAGATCACATCGGCCATGGTGTCGCCGCGCAGGTGTTTGGCGGAACTTTCTCCCATCACCCAGCGGACCGCGTCTATAATATTGGATTTTCCGCATCCGTTCGGCCCGACAATTCCGACCAGGTTGCCGTGGACCGGTATCGACACCGGATCTACAAATGACTTGAAACCGGAAAGCTTGATCGTGGTCAGACGCACTCGGAGTTCTGGTCAATGGGCCGATGGAGCGGTGTTTAAAGCCCAGTATTATTAATCAGATGAGGCACGATTGCCATCGCAAATTTTTCAAGATTCGAAGCAGCCATGCCGAGCCAACCCTCAACCAAACTGGAAACATTCGCAAATCCCAGACCGGGACGCGATTATACGATCCAGATGAAAATTCCCGAGTTTACCTGTCTTTGTCCGATCACGGGACAGCCGGATTTCGCGACCATTTTGATCGAATACATTCCGGATCAATTATGCATCGAGTTGAAATCGATTAAACTGTATATGTGGTCCTATCGCGACCAGGGCGCATTTCACGAAGCGGTCACCAATCAGATCCTGGACGATCTGGTCGCCGCATGCTCGCCGAAAACCATGAAAATCTCCGCCGATTTCAATGTACGCGGCGGTATTTATACCAGCGTCGTGGTTGAATACCGGAAAGAAGAAGCTTGATTTGCGGGCCGGTTAAGCGGCTTTGATGACTCCGATCCAGCACTCAGCGGTTATTTCCGTTTCACGCCGGATGTTCCGGCTTGCCAGATTTTGAACCGCTCCCGGACCCTTTCCAGTTGTTCGGGCGACAGGTGCTCGGCGATTTTATCACGCCATTTTCCTGCCTTTTCGTTGCCGTTCGCCACCGCGACTTCAAACCAGAACAGTGCTTTTTCCGGATCCCGGGGTACATCGCGGCCGCTGAAATACAAGGCGCCGATATTGAATGGCGCATATTGGTCGCCCAGCCGTGCGGCCTTGGCATACCACGAAACGGCCTCATCCAGATTCCGCTCGAGCCCGTCGCCGATATCAAGCATCCATCCCAGATTATACTGAGCCAGGCGATTGCCCTGCTGCGCGGCATTCCGATACCAATTCACCGCTTGATTGGGACTCTTTTCAACCCCCTCGCCCTTCCGGTA
>JBOICY010000493.1:0-3295 GCA_050740335.1 Methylococcales bacterium
CATACTCTGAAGGAAGTTCTCAAACGAAGTAAGCTGGTCGAAACTAGAGAAGGCTTGTCTCCGGTTCGTGCGCTGATGTGTATGTTTATCATGGCCGTGATACTTACGATTAGTTTAGGCACTTTTCCTATAGAAGAGTATACCTACGGCTGGCTCAAGGATTATCATCATTGGGCCAAAAGTGTCCATGAGGGGAGTGGTTGGGGATTTTTTTCCTTAGGCGTTATCGGCAAACCTATCGTAATTGTAATAATTGTATCATCATTAATAATCCTATTAATATTGGTCTATAAAGCTACAGGGTGGTTGATTACATTGATATTATTTATACAATTATTGGATGAATACAAACAAACAGTTTCATCTTATATAATGATAATTGGTGCATTTGGCTTCGTATTTTTTGAGTTTGCCATTCTTGTCGCAAGTGTTGGCTTCGGAAGGTGGTTACTTGTCGATGGCCATTTCGAGGCGCCGAAGAAAATTCTGGAGCCCTTTTTGTGGTTTTTTTTCGGAATATTATTGTTAGCTATTATTAAACCCGCTTGGAACACTACCAGTACTCCCGATATCCCAACGGAAACAGTAACCAAACCCGCACCAAGTGAAACCTCTCCAGTCACTCCCGAACCAACACAATATTTACGCCCCACCGACCTGCCACTCGCTTGTCCCGAAATTCTCCTATCGACCGGTAAACCGTCAAATGAACAAGTGACCGAAATTCTATCAACCCTGAACATCTCTCATCCGTCGTCGGACGTAGCGTGCCGGGAGAAGCTGAAAGCAGCGACTGCTGAAATGCAAAGAAACTTACCGTCATTGCCGACGGAGGCGCGGCCGGCAGCCATGTTGCTACTGGCGGCCACACTGGAGAAACTCGACGATCAGAGCGCCGCGCGTTCCTATTACCGCGACTTGATCCCCCTCGGCGGCGATTACGGCGCGAGCGGGGTGATACGCACCCAGGAGCTCGAACTGAAAGACCCGGAGAAACTTGAGGCATTCTACAATAAGACGCTTACCGAGCCGGCGCTGGAGGGCTGGTTCGATACTTCTGGAAAATGGGAACGGACGTCGACCCATCAGGCAGCTAGACAGGGTTTGATGAGGCTCCGAGAAGATAGGTTTTACATCGGTTTGTTCGATTGGTTGCGTTCGAAATCGCCATTCCTTATCACCTATGCCTATTTGTTCGTTTTGCTCGTGCTGGCGGCGGCTTCCAGAATCCTGGTATTTCCGTCTATCCTGACGGCGGCGCGGCTTTATGTGCTTAGTCCCAGGATTGCTTCTGAACTGGCAAGGGTTAAGCGCGACTATGCGGGAGACCCCGCGGAGATCAATAGACGAACCTTCAATATCTATCCATTGAACGGTATCAATTTGCGGAGGGCCTTGCTTAGATTTCCAATCGAAATCGGGATCTTGATATTGTTCTGGATTAGCTTCAAAGCGTGGGAACCCCAAATGGCCTTGGATGGCGCGCAATTCTTCTGGGCGTCGAATGTACTCGAACCCAATGGGAACACTCTCACGGCTTGGGTGGGTCTAATGAGTGTCCTTGCCGTCATCACACCCCAGTCTGGTAATTCTGCCGGGAAAAGGTTGTTTGCCGCAATGTTCGGAGCTTCTATTTTCGCCCTGGTGCCTTGGTATTTTGATTGGCCGGCGTTCGTGCTGATTTTCCTGATGTGCATTTCCCTGGCGACTACTGCGATTCAGTTGATGTCGATCGCCACGATACGACGGTGACCCGGAACCAAGCACTGGAGTATGTTCGGCTTAGCGTTTAGAACAAAACCATAAAATAGGAGGGCTGACGAATGAACACCAAGGTTTTGGAACGAGAGTCGTTTCCGCATGAAACGATCGATTGTCCGGTATGCCCGATTACGGACATCCCCGTCGACCGTTTGGTCTGCGAGAATTGCGGAACCGATCTTGCGCCGATCCACCGGCTGCGCGATCTCGCCGTGTTCCATTACAACGCCGCCTTGGCTTCAGTTGACCGTGGTGATGATGCGGCCGCGATTCGCGAAGTGTACGCGGCCCTGGCGACAGATCCATCTTGGTTGGCTGTGCGTGTTCTGCTCGGAAAACTGCTTTGGAAGTCCGGTCGTCGGGAGGAAGCTAAAGCAGAATGGTGTCTTGCGGCTCAGGAATACCCTGACGATGCGACAGTGAACGCTCTTCTGGACGCCACGAAACAAACTCCGTCGCGGCGATTTCCACATCTACCTACGGTGTCCGCGGCGATCGGTATCGCGTTCGTAGCTTTTTTTGCCGGCATAATGACCGTTGACACCAGACAAATGGATGCGCCAAGGCGATCCGAGCTTCCTGTTGTTACTCAATCCTATGATGGAAGCCAACGAGAGGGACAAAATTCACCGCCGGTCCCGTTGTCTGTTGAAAAATCTGTCACTTCCAATCATGAGGCAAAACGAGGTAGCCTTCCCGCAGGCATCTCCCAGGAATCGGGAATTTCAGCCAAACCAATAAATAACGCGATCACGAAACCTCCGGCGATCCCAAAACCCTTCGAGAATTTATCCGCCAGACTCAAGGCAACGGAGGGGCTTCACATAGAACATAAAAATGGGTTCGTGAGGGTAATACCGCTTGAAGGATTATTTCCAATAGGCTCGTCCGAACCTCATGCGAATGGCGAAGCGTTGCTTCGAATGCTTGCGGACGTCATCAATAGTGCCGAAACACCAGTAAAGATTCGCGTAATCGGATTTACCGATGCCCTTCCTACCCAGAAGAGAGGCCGCTGGAGTGCCAACTGGCAATTGGCGCTCTATCGGGCGGCAAGTACGATTGCCCTGATGAAGATTGGAAACCATCACGAGTGGCTTGCATCATTTGGAGATGAGGAACAACCTCCTTTTCCAAACAATTCCGATCTGAACCGGCAACGCAATCGTACCGTCATTATCGAGGTGCTCCCTCAAATCGAATCATAGTAAATCAGAGAGCTGGCATCGAGTTGGGCCTGATTTTTGGATCTTGACTTGGAACGGCTGGTTCGAATTTGTGCCGTCCAATCTCCACTAAGGACCGGCTGGCCTGAATCGAACCGAACCAACGGTTGAATTGATCAACCGACATCTCTCCGCTACGCTGGGCACACGTGCCGCAGCAAGCTTAGCCTGGATGCAATGCAATGGAATCCGGGATGTTCGCGAGGCCGAATCTCCCGTATTCCGCTACGCTTCATACAGGCCAGTGTGTCATGAAGAAAGGTGCAAGCCTTTCGTGCTGTATTGAAGATGAGAGGAGGTCTCTCGAT
>JBOICY010000494.1:0-6424 GCA_050740335.1 Methylococcales bacterium
GTGTGCAAGAAGACCGAAGACGCCAACTGTCAACCACGCCTGAAGATTGCGTTTCGGCGTTCGGGATTGCGAGAGCCTGCATGTCATCGACCAAGCCTGATTTCCTTTCCAACCGGAGGGCATAACGGAGAAAGTCAGCGGCGGCGAAGCCGTCCGCTGGAGTGACTCGTTAGGCCAACGGTCACTGCGCGCCGGATTGGCGAAAGTTCTCGCCCGGAATGGGGCAAGTGTCACATAAACCGGTACAGTCTGTAAAGAAACGCGGAGCTGGGCCGTAATCAGGGGAATCAAGCTGTCTATTCCCGAATCGGATTATGGTTTCTGTTTGTTGCGCGGAACGCGAAGCGAAAACGATCGCTCAACCGGCAGTTTATCGCCGCCGCCAACCCGAGCGGAGCACGGTATATCAGGTGGTGCAAGGCTGCCTCTCGAAACCTGGCTGGCCGGTTGCCGGAACCAGGATGAGGAAGGTTCCCCGGTTGCCGCGTACATCGAGCAGGATTTTCACAAGTATCTGGAGTGCGGAATCCTGGCGCAGGCAGCTTTGCTCGGGCACGGTGCACCGGCTGCGGTTACGATTTCCTCATCGCATTCTCCTGTAAGGGACGCGGAATTTGTCCGTCCTGCAATACACGGCGTATGGGGCAGAAACGGCTGCGCACTTGGTTGATGAGGTCTTCCCACAGGTCCCGGTGCGCCAATGGGTGTTGGCATTTCCCAAACGTTTGCGGTATTTCCTCAGCCGTGATGCCGATCGGCTCAATCGCGTCTTACAGATTTTTTTGAATAGTGTGGAGAAGGCGCTTCACTCCTGTTGTCCGGATGCACCGGACCTTAGTCGGCTGGGAGCGATCACCTTTGTTTGCCTCGCTTCGGTTCGGCGCTGAATGGAAACATCTGCCCTTCCACTGCTGCATCATCGAGGCAGTCTGTTTAGCTCCGAAGGTGAAGCTGTGCGGTTTGACGAAGCCACACTCAACAATGAAGCCATTGCCAAGGTGCAGGCGGAGGTCCGGGAACGGCTGCTTGGTCTGTTCAAGCGGCGCGGGTTGCTTGTGTCGGAAGCCGCGGACGCGATGCGCGCGGGCAGGAACATGAAGGCGGCTTTTCCTTGAACGCCGATGTTGCCCGGTCGCCGCTCGGGACCGTGCCGGGTTGGAGCGCTTGCTGCGCTACTGTGCCCGGCCCGTTTTCGCCAGCGAAAGGCTGCAGGGCAGATCGAGACGGATCAGCTGCTTTACCGTCTCCCTAAACCCAGGCCCGATGGGCAAACCGTTCTCGATCTCACGCCCGTGGAGTTTTTGGATCAGCTTGCAGTGCTGATACCGCCACCGCGCAAGCATCGGCATCGCTATTGCCCGGCGTTCTGGCTCCGACTATTTCGCCGGGAGCGAAATAGGACAGCGGTACGCTGGTCCTGCAAGGACGGACCCCAAGGATGGGGTCCGCAATGCACCGCTACGCCAAGCGGTAACGGCCTACCCCGGTTTGCCCCTGAATGCTGAAGTCCCGAAAACCGAATCCGTGCCGCTGGCGACTGAAGACCTGCCGGGAACCGAATCCGGGAAGCCCTCCGCTGCCGCATCCCTTTGGGCGATGCTGATCGCCCGAATTTACGAAATCCTGCCGCTGGTTTGTCGTAGATAGCGGTGGCAAACTGAAGATTGTTGCGTTCCTTGCCCCGAGACCGATCCCGTTCAGCGTATCCTGATCTGCCTCTCGGTGAACCGCCCACACCGCCTCGAATCGCGCCTGCCCGCGCACCACCGGACTGGGTCGAAGCGGATTTCGACCAAACGGTTCTCAATGAATCGGAAGATTTGGAACCGCTACCGGAATTTGACTTTGATCAGACCGTGAGTGGCAGTAAGACGAAGGACGTCCGTTTTCAATCGCCGGTCCGATTGCCTGATCGGACCGGTATAGCCGACTTTGTGTCTTGTTGATCCTGAATTCCTGTTTGCGGCTATAGCGTACCACCGAACACGCACAAAATAGGCATCACGATCCACTTCCGGTCCCAATATCCGTCTTGCGGTAAGCGCCTCTCGTACAAAAGACTTGCATTTCGTCTTACATTCTTTTAAAAACGTGCGTTAAAATTCCTATTCATTTATTCATTACAATTCCCGGAACCGAGAACTCGACTATACGATCGTCCCGGCCCTGTTCGATCGAAGGACCTCGGCCTCGCTGCAGACCCTGAAAGCACTGCGCGAAGACCATCCCGCGCAGCTTTGGGATTCGGTCATTCCGATCGATACCAAGCTGCGCGATGCGAGCCAGCAGGGACTCCCCGCATCGATCTGTTATCCCGGATCGCGTGCGGTGTCGGCTTACGCCGTGCTGCTGGACTGGTTGATGAAAAGAGGACGTCCCGACGAAACAAAGATTGCGGCAGGTTGAGCCGGTTTCGGCTGATCTGAACCCGGCTTGTTTGCGCGGATTTGTCAAACGATAGGAGTTGAAAGATGAGCGGATTACACTATATATCGATCAGGTGTTTTATTGCGCTAGTCTGTCTGATTACAGGTTCACCGGGCGTACTGGCGGACCAAATCAGCGAATTGCAGAAGCGTCTCAATGCAGAGGTCCTGGATAAGTCCTTCAGTGTGGCGGACGACGCAAAACTGAATGCTTACATCACGGAGGCGACCAAGCAGGCTACGCTCCCCCGTTCCGAACCGAGCAGATATTGGCGCAGAGGATATACGTGCGCGGATCTGCGTGGTTATTCCTGGACCGATTATCGTGACTGCAGTTATTACTACCGGTATTACGGCTATTATTGGCCTTACTGACTTGTTGGAGATTTGCGGCTGATGCGAAGTGAAGCGCTCGACGATACGAAGCTTGCGGTCGGCTGACTCGCTTTGTATGATCGGGAACTTGCATCGTGTGGATGCCCTCAATACATCGTATCGGAGCATTCGGCGAATGCACCACGAACGATTCGTAGACGAGCGATAGGAGTTCAACGATGAGCTATTTACAATGCAAGGTGTCAAGCTGGGGCGTTCTGCTAGGCTGCCTGATCTTGAGTACCTCTGGGCTGGCCTTCGATCAGAATGCTGAATTGCAGCGGAGCCTCAATGCACAGGTTCTGGGAAAGCCTTTCAGCGTGGCGGATGAGAAAACACTGAACGCCTCGATCGAGGATGCGACCAAGCGGCTTGCGTCAGCAAAGTCCGAAGCGGGAACATATGGGCGAGGAGGCTATTACTTTGCGGATCCTTTTCGTTTTTTGTTCACTGGTTATCGGGGTTATCCTTATTACTATCCCTATTATCGCTATCCTTGGCGGTATTAAATTGTAAAACTTTCAGGACATATTTCCGGAGAAACTGAATGATGCGCTATCGAACAACTTG
Source organism: Methylococcales bacterium (assembly GCA_050740335.1). Lineage (GTDB taxonomy): Bacteria > Pseudomonadota > Gammaproteobacteria > Methylococcales > UBA1147 > UBA1147. The sequence continues at coordinate 3,372 of JBOICY010000494.1, forward strand.
GCTTGGTATTGCTGGCTTGATCGCAATCACCGCTTTATTGGGTGGTTGCGCGGCAGTGCATACTTCCATCGCAAAAAAAGACCTGGACGTACAAACGAAGATGAGCGATACGGTCTTTCTGGATCCGGTCGGGCCGGGCAATAGGACCATCTTTCTGGATGTACGGAATACCTCGGACAAGGATAACTTCGATATTCTGATGCCGATCCGTCGCGCACTTGAATCGAAAGGCTATTCCATTACAAACGATCCGGATGCCGCCTATTACTGGCTACGGGCCAATGTATTGAGTGTCGAGAAAGCCAGCCCGACCGCGGCGGAATCGGCCCTGCATTCCGGTTATGGCGGTTCCCTCGCGGGTGCGGCGACCGGAGCCGCGATCGGTGGGGGCATCGGCGGCTGGCCCGGAGCCGGCATCGGCGGTCTGGCCGGCGCTGTGGTTGGCGGTGCTGTTGAAACCATCGCCGATGCCGCGGTAAAAGACGTCACCTATATGGTCGTCACCGATATCGAAATCGCCGAGCGGAGCAAGGAAGGCGTGATTGTCAGACAGGACAGCCAGCAGGATGCCAAGCAGGGAATCGGCGGCTCACGGCGCCAGACTTCGTCTGAAGTCAGCAGCCATAAAAAGTATCGTACGCGGGTCGTGAGTACCGCGAACCAGGCCAATCTGGAATACCAGGATGCGGCACCGAGCCTGACTGACGGACTGGTCCGCTCGATTTCCGGTCTGTTCTGATTCCATTCGCTTTCGGATCGAAAAACACCCGGCGGAAAAGCGACGCCGGCGTGTCGGTGCCGAAAAACCCTATAACCCCGGCTGCCAAGGCTAGCTGGGGCGAGCAGGCCTCTGAACGCCGGCCACCGATTCAATCCGATATCCCTGTTCGTTGACAACCAGCACACTGCCGCCCCCTTCCCATCGTGCGAGCACGATACGCCGCGCGACGGTGCCGTTGATTTCGATTCGATGTTCCGCGGGTCGGTGCGTATGGCCGTGGATCAGGCGAGAGACCTGATAGTTTTGCATGACCGCTTCGACCGTTTGCGGATTGGCGTCCATGATTTCCTCGCTTTTGTTGCGTTTATGAAAATAGCTTCGCAAGCGATACCAGCGGGCGTAGGCCAGTCTGAGCCACAGCGGTTTCGAGAGCACTGCGTTTTGCCATTCGGGACTGCGGGCCTTCTTGCGGAATTCCAGATAGGGCAGATCGTCGCTGCAGAGCAGGTCTCCATGCATGAGCAGGGTTCTCGATCCGTACAAATCGATCACGCTGTAGTCTTCGAGTAGCCTGAGCCCGCTTTCTTCGAGAAAGCGTTTACCGATCAGAAAATCCCGGTTGCCGTGCTGGAAATAGATCGCGGTTCCGGAATCCCTTAGGCTTTTAAGGGCGGCTTGGACTTTCCTCCCGGGAGGAGAGGGATCATCGTCTCCGACCCAGGTATCGAACAGGTCTCCCAGAATATACAAGGCTTCGGCCCGGCGCGCCCGGACCGCAAGAAAATCCAGGAGCTGCCGCGTGATCGCGGGCCGTGTCGGCCGGAGGTGGAGATCGGATATGAACAGCGTTTCCTGAGGCAAGGTTCCGACGCCGCTCTATTCCTGAATCACGGATGCGTTTTCGATCACGATATCGGTCGAGGGAACATCCTGATAACCGTTGCGCGAGCCGGTCGGAGCTTTCGCCATCTGGTCGACGACTTCCATTCCGCTGACGACGCGGCCGAAGACAGCATAGCCCCAGCCCTGGGGCGTTGCGGACGTCTGGTCGAGAAAGCCGTTGTCCACGAAGCTGATGAAAAACTACGAGGTTGCCGAGTCCGGAATCGAGGTTCTGGCCATCGCAACCGATGCGCGGACATTTTTCAAGCCGTTATCGGCCTCGTTCTTGATCGGGTTGCGAGTTGCTTTTTGATTGAATCCAGTATCGAAGCCGCCTCCCTGAGCCATGAAACCCGGAATGACCCGGTGAAAAATCGTGCCGTTATAAAATCCGGTGTTGACATAGTCGAGAAAATTCCGGCTGGTAATCGGAACTTTCTCGGGGTCGAGTTCGATAACGACATCACCGAGTGATGTGTCGAGTTTCACTTTCGGGTGGCTGGGCATAGGTTGCTCTCCGGCATAACACAGCAGGGGAAAAAAGATGAGGCAGGATGACAAGATCGTTTTCAGGCGCATGTTCGGTTCCTCATGGTTAAATCAGCGGAGCATTCTAAGGCTTTTCCGGTTTTGGAGAAAGGGGTTGTTTTGTCCCAAAATCCGCGACCGGATTTCGGATGAAGCACCCTCTTGCCATTTTCGGGCATTTTTTGGCCCCAGCGTCGCACGTTTGGCGTACTGGCGCGGGTAGGGTGGCGCGGAATCCTCTTGTTTCGGGTGGCCCACTCCGAGCAAAAGAATTTCGAGCAGTTTTTCCCCGTGCCCTTGGTCGTCGTGAAGCGATCTGCCCTGAAAGCCAGTTTGTTTCCAACCAGACCGCTGCAGGCGCCGGTTCGATCATTGCCGGATCGTTGCTCCATCGCGAGTCGAAGGGTCGGCAAACGTGGCCGAGCAAGATGAGCCAAGCCTCGCGGTCTTCATTAGAAAATAGATCGCCTCGCACCGAAAGAAAAATTTTGTGAGAGGGCGCGAGTAGTAAACTCGTGCTATTGACAAGGTACGGCTAAATGGCGACCGAGTTTCCATAATTCAATTCGCTGGTAGATTCCATTCTGGCTTTTTCAGAAGTCCGTAAGGCGTTTCACAATATCCAGTAATAAAGATACGGATAATAGCCCCGGATTTTCGCTTGGATTCCTCCGGTCGATGAATTGTTCAGGTGTTGGTTAAGGCCAGGCTGGAAAGTTACGGACCTATAAATCGACGGAAAAACCGCCGCAAGGGACCCCGTTGCGTCGCCCGGTAGCGGGTTGTTGATTGATTAATATTCCTCAGCGGGAGTGATCATGCTTCACACTAAGGCATTTGCAATTCTACTCTTGAAAAGCGTGCGGCATCTGCTGTTCATCCTGGCTTTCTTCGGCTTCACCGCAGCGGCTCACGCAATGGA
>JBOICY010000495.1:0-8226 GCA_050740335.1 Methylococcales bacterium
AACAATGTCGAGACGGTTTGTAATCTGCCCCATATCCTGTACTACGGAGTGGAGTGGTATACGGGGCTCGGGCTCGGCAAGGACAAGGGCACCAAGCTGTTCGGCGCGAGCGGGCGGGTCAAAAAGCCCGGTATCTGGGAATTGCCGATGGGCACACCGATCCGCGAGATCCTCGAAGAACATGCGGGTGGCATGCAGGATGGCTATCGGCTCCGAGGCTTTCTGCCGGGCGGAGCATCGACCGGCTTCATGCTGCCCGAGCATCTGGATGTCCCCATGGAATTCGAGGCGATCGCTCAACACGGCAGCCGCATGGGGACCGGGACCATGATCATTCTGGACGATAAAACCTGTCCGGTTGAATTCATGCTGAATGTTGAGCGCTTTTTCTCGCGTGAATCGTGTGGCTGGTGTACACCCTGCCGGGACGGGCTGCCCTGGGTAGTCACCATTCTCGAGGATCTGATACAGGGTAAAGGGCAGCCGGGCGACCTCGATTTGTTGCATCGCCAGATCCGGATGATGGGGCCCGGGAATACTTTTTGCGCACTCGCTCCAGGGGCTATGGATCCACTGCAAAGCGCGCTGAAATATTTTCGGGATGATTTCGAGAAATATATCAAGCATCCTGTTTTCGCGGAGGCCGGATAAATGCCCAATATTGAAATTGACGGCACCATCCACGAGGTCGACGGAGGGCAGAACCTGCTGCAGGCCTGCCTCGCGCTCGGATTGGATCTGCCTTATTTTTGCTGGCATCCGGCGATGGGTTCGGTCGGTGCGTGCCGCCAGTGCGTGGTGACTCAATATGCCGGTTCGGAGGATCAAAGAGGACGCTTGGTGGTCGGCTGCATGACCCCGGTCAGCGCAGGGCTCAGGATATCGCTGCACGATAATGCGGCAAAACAGTTCCGGGCGGATATCATCGAATTGCTCATGACCAACCATCCGCACGATTGTCCGGTCTGCGAGGAAGGCGGGCAATGCCATCTCCAGGACATGACCGTGATGGCCGGCCACACCGTGCGGAAGTTTCGCGGTAAAAAGCGTACTCACCGAAATCAATACCTCGGTCCTTTCATCAATCATGAAATGAACCGCTGCATCGCGTGTTATCGGTGCGTCCGGTATTATCAGGATTATGCGGGCGGCAAGGATCTCGGAGTTTTCGGGGCGCATCACCACGTGTATTTTGGCCGCAGCGAAGACGGGGTCCTGGAAAACGAATTCAGTGGCAACCTGGTCGAAGTCTGTCCGACCGGAGTTTTCACGGACAAGCCCTACAGCAAACGTTACACCCGTAAATGGGATTTGCAGACCGCGCCCTCGATTTGTGTGCATTGTTCGCTGGGCTGCAATACGACCCCGGGCGAACGCTATGGCGAACTGCGCGGCATCGCGAATCGCTACCACGGGGAGATCAACCGGTATTTTCTGTGTGACCGCGGGCGCTTCGGTTACGGCTTTGTCAACAGTGACCTGAGAATCAAGCATCCCGCGGCTCGCGGCGGGCAAGCAATCAGCCCGGATGCTGCTCTCGAACAATTGAACCGGATGATTGAACCCGCGGGAAAGACCATTGGCATCGGTTCTCCGCGGGCATCGCTCGAAGCGAATTACGCGCTGCGTGAGTTGGTGGGCGTCGAGCGTTTTTACAGCGGCTGGACAGAGGCCGGAAACGAGCTGATGCGGACGGTGTTAGGGGTGTTGCAACAGAGTGATGCGTTGAATCCGACATTGACTCAGATCGAGCAGGCCGATGCGATCCTGGTCCTCGGAGAGGATCTGAGCAATACCGCGCCGAGGCTTGCGCTATCGCTAAGGCAGGCGGTCCGCAACGCCGGATTCGAGGCAGCCGCAAAGGCCGGTATTCCGGCTTGGCAGGATGCCGCTGTGCGGGAGTTTGCGCAGGATTTACGCAGTCCGTTGTTTATCGCGAGCTGTGCTTCGACAAGGCTTGACGAGATTGCGACCGATGTGTTTCGCGGAACGCCGGATGACATCGCCCGCCTGGGCTTTGTGGTTGCCCGGAATCTGAATCCCGCGGCGCCCGCGGTTCGAGACTCATCCGACTCGCTCAGTGAAAAGGCCCGCGTGATCGCGGATGCCTTGCGCAGCGCGGAACGCCCGCTGGTGATTTCCGGTACCGGATGCTTGGATAAAACGGTCATCGAAGCCGCGGCGAATGTCGCGAAAGCGCTCGAATCCGCTGGAAAAGCGCTTTCCCTGGTGGTTCCGGATTGCAATTCGATGGGGCTGGCTTTAATCTCCGGCCATAGCCTTGAGGAGGCGGAAAAAGCCCTGGAATCCGGCGCCGCGGAGACTGTCCTGATCATGGAAAACGATCTGTATCGCTATTCCGGTAAGAGATTGGTCGATCGCTTGCTGAATCGGGCCAAACAGGTGGTGCTGATCGATCATATCCGGCACCCCGTGGCCGAAAAGGCCGATCTGGTCTTGCCAGCCGCTAGCTTTGCCGAGACCGAGGGTACCTATATCAATAACGAGGGACGCGCCCAACGATTCTTTTCGGTCCTGCCGCCGAGCGCCGAAATACGCGACAGTTGGCAATGGCTGCGCGATGCGGGTGCCGGGGACTGGGAACATACCGACGCGATCATTTCGGCATACGCGGCCGCGATTCCCGTACTGAAAGGTGTTGTAAGCGCGGCGCCCGGGGCCGGGTTCAGAATTTCGGGAATGAAGATCCCGCGCCAGTCGCATCGCTATAGCGGACGCACCGCGATGCTCGCAAACAAAGCAGTCAGCGAACCGAAACAACCTGTCGATCCCGAGTCGGCTTTGTCTTTTTCGATGGAAGGGGCTGGGATTCATCTCCCACCGTCTTTGATGTCGAATGCCTGGGCGCCGGCCTGGAATTCCAACCAATCGATCATCAAGTTTCAGGCCGGGGTCGGAGGACCTCTGCAAGGCGGTGATCCCGGAGTCAAATTGCTCGCATCCTCGGGAACTCTCGACTGGTTCGCCGCTATCCCGGAATCTACGGAAGCCGCCGACGGGGCCTGGCTGGTCGTACCGCAACACTACATCTTTGGCAGCGAGCCCTTAAGTTCCAGCTCTCCTGCGGTCGCGGAACGGGTCAACGGCTTTTGTGTGCTGCTGAATCCCGAGGATCTTGCAGGCTTGCAGGCTAAACCCGGAGATTCTCTCGAACTCCAGTTCGACGGGCATAGTACGGTCGCGGAGGCCAGAAGCGATGCCGGAGTACCGATCGGGGTTGCGGCCGTTGCGTTTGGTCTACCCGGGAGCGAAGGAGTCGACTGGTTGAAACGGATTCCGATCAGGAAGGAGGCGCTTGAAGAATGATGATTCGCAGGTACGGTAAATGAATGAAGGCGTCGGATCTCCGCTCAATATTGTCGGAATTCTGTTTGGAGTCATCCTGGTCGGAGCCTATCTGACCTGGCTGGAACGGCGACTGCTCGGAATCTGGCAGGACCGGCTCGGACCGAACCGCGTGGGTCCTATGGGTCTCTTGCAGGTGGTTGCCGATATGATCAAGATCTTCATGAAGGAAGACTGGGTCCCGCCGTTCTCGGACAAACCGGTATTCATTCTTGCGCCGGCGGTGATTATGATCACCTCGCTCATGAGTTTCGCGGTGATCCCCTTCGCGCCCGATGTCGGCGTGATCGACCTGAACATCGGTTTGCTGTTCGTATTGGCCTTCACCTCCCTGTCGGTATACAGCGCGGTTCTGGGCGGATACGCATCGCACAACAAATACGCGCTGATGGGAAGTCTCCGGGCCGCGTCGCAGTCGGTCAGTTACGAAGTTTTCATGGGAATCTCGCTGATGGGAGTCGTGATGCTGTCGGGTTCCTTCAGTCTGCGCGAGATCGTCGAAGCGCAGCGCGATCACTGGTTTTGTTTCAGTCAGATTTTGGGGTTTCTGGTATTCATGGTCGCCGTGGTCGCCGAAACCCATCGGACCCCTTTCGATTTACCCGAAGCCGAACACGAGATCGTCGCGGGCTTTCATACCGAATATTCCGGGATGAAGTTCGGAATGTTTTTTGTCGGGGAATACCTGAGTGTCCTGTTGAGTTCAATTCTGGTCGTGGTGCTGTTTTTCGGCGGTTGGCTCGGCCCTGCGATTTTGCCTCCCCTGGTCTGGTTCATGCTCAAAACTTTTGTTTTCATCTGCCTGTTCATCCTGCTTCGTGCGGCCTTGCCGAGGCCTCGCTACGACCAGTTGATGGCCTTCGGCTGGAAGGTCATGTTACCGGTCGCACTGGTGAATCTGGTCGTAACCGGTGGGATTGCTTTATGGCTCGGAGCTTGAACCATGTTGCTGTGTGAATCGCAATCCGGACCCTTCGCCCGGCGGTTTGCTGTTGAAGGAGTCAGTGCGTGAGAATCCTTTCCGTGATGTTCAGTCAGCTGGTCGGAATGTGGCTGGTTTTAACGCATACCTTCACCAAGGCGGACACCGTAGAGTATCCGGACCAACAACCCGCGTTGTTTCCACGCTACCGTGGCAGGATCGTACTGACCCGCGACCCCGATGGTGAAGAACGGTGCGTGGCCTGCAATCTTTGCGCGGTCGCGTGTCCCGTGGATTGTATCGCGTTGCAGAAAACCGAGGACGAATCGGGCCGCTGGTATCCGGAATTTTTCCGCATCAATTTTTCGCGTTGCATCATGTGCGGTTTCTGCGAGGAAGCCTGTCCGACCTATGCGATTCAGCTCACGCCAGACTTCGAAATGTGCGAATACGACCGGCAGAACATGGTGTACGAAAAGGAACAACTGTTGATCGACGGACCCGGGAAATATCACGAATACAATTTTTATCGGGTCGCGGGCAAGAGTGTCGCCGGAAAAGATAAAGGTGAAGCGGAAAATGAAGACCCGCCGATCGACGTCAAGAGTTTGATACCCTAGGGCTTTAGCCATGGAGCTATTGTTTTTCTATTTATCCGCGTTCATCGCTGTCCTGTCGACGGTGATGGTGATTACGCGGTTGAATGCGGTTCACGCGCTTTTGTTTCTGATCGTTTCGTTACTCGCGGTCGCCATGCTGTTCTACCTGTTGGGAGCCCCTTTTGCCGCGTTGCTCGAGGTGATCGTATACGCGGGCGCGATCATGGTGCTGTTCGTATTCGTAATCATGATGCTGAATCTTGGACATACTACGGTGGACCGCGAAAAATCCTGGCTGCAACCCTCGATGTGGGTGGCCCCCGGCATTCTTTCGGCGATCCTGTTTATCGAGTTGGTTTGGGTCATGGGGAGCGATGCATCGATGAGCGGCGCTACCGTGGTCGGTGCCAAAGAAGTCGGAATTTTACTGTTCGGGCCTTACCTGCTGGCCGTGGAGATCGCATCCATGCTGCTGCTCGCGGGTCTTGTCGGCGCCTACCATCTGGGCCGTCCGGATACCAAGAAAAGGGTCCAGGACAGATGATTTCGATCCCGCTCGAACACGGCCTGATTCTCGCCGCGATCCTGTTCAGCCTGGGAACGATCGGCGTTCTGGTCCGGCGTAATATGATTTTTATTCTGATGTCGCTCGAAGTGATGCTGAATGCCTCGGCCTTGGCCTTCGTGGTTGCCGGCGCGCGGTGGGCGCAGGCGGACGGTCAGGTGATTTATCTGTTGATTTTGACCCTCGCGGCGGCGGAGGTCGGGGTCGGACTGGGTCTGGTGTTGCAGCTTTACCGGCGCCACCACACCTTGGACGCGGATGAATTGAGTAAGATGAGAGGCTGATCCATGCTCCAATTTTTATGGCTGGTTCCGACCTTGCCGCTGCTGGGTTTTCTGGCGCTGGTGGTGACCGAAGGTAAACTGCCGAACAAAACCGTGCAGGTCATCGGAGTCGGATCGGTTTTCGGTTCGGCTGTGCTGAGCGCGATGATCGGGATTGATTTTCTCGGCTCTCCGACCTCGGCTTATATCCAGACTCTCTGGACCTGGATGGATGTCGGGCCCTTCAAACCGCAGTTTTCGCTCTACCTGGATCATCTGTCGCTGATCATGTTGTTCGTGATCACGGGCGTCGGATTTCTGATCCATCTTTACTCGGGGGGATTCATGGAGGAAGACCCCGGATACAGCCGCTTTTTCGCCTACATGAATCTGTTTATTTTCGCCATGCTGATCCTGGTTCTCGGCGATAACCTGGTGTTGTTGTATTTGGGATGGGAAGGGGTCGGTTTGTGCAGTTATCTTCTGATCGGTTTCTGGTATACCAATGCCGATTTCGGCTATGCCGCGCGCAAGGCTTTCGTGGTGACCCGGGTCGGGGATACCGCGATGGCGGTGGGCCTGTTTTTTCTGTTCATGCATCTCGAAACGCTGAACATCCAGCCCTTGATGGAAAAAGCCGCTACTGAGTGGCCGGTCGGGTCCGCGTTGCCCGCGATCGCCGCGGCTCTTTTGCTGGGAGGCGCGATCGGCAAATCAGCGCAGTTTCCGCTGCAGGTGTGGTTACCCGATGCGATGGCCGGCCCGACTCCGATCAGCGCCCTGATCCATGCCGCGACAATGGTCACCGCCGGCGTCTATCTCGTCGCACGGACCCATGTGCTGTTTGAACTCGCGCCCGATGTTCAATTCGCGGTCGCGGTGATTGCAACGATCACGCTGTTAATTTCGGGCTTTACCGCACTGGTCCAAACCGATATCAAGCGGATTCTGGCCTATTCGACCATCAGCCAGATCGGTTACATGTTTCTGGGTTTGGGGGTAGGAGCCTGGTCGGCCGCGATTTTTCATCTGATGACTCATGCCTTTTTCAAGGCCCTGCTGTTTCTCGGGGCCGGCGGCGTGATTCATTGTTTTCACCACGAACACAATATTTTCAAGATGGGGGGCTTGGGCCGGAATCTACCGGTTACCTTTGCGAGCTTCCTGATCGGCGGCGCCGCGCTTTCGGCGCTTCCCTTCACTTCGGGTCATTACAGCAAGGACGAAATTCTGCTGACCGCGTTCCATAGCGGAGATTATGGACCCTGGTTCTGGTTCGCCGGGGTAATCGGGGCTTTCGTTACGGTGATTTATACTTTCCGTTTAATTTTCATCGCGTTTTTCGGACCGAAGATCCATGATGTAGAGGAACACTTCGACGGCAGAATGCGCATTCCCTTATTGATCTTGTGCGTACTGGCTCTGCTCGGCGGACTGGTACAGATGCCGCTCGAATCGGTTTTCCATGAGGGGCGGGAAGTTGTTCATTCGCAAGGCTTCGACTGGATCGAGGCGATCACCACCGGGGTACCGCTGGTGGGCCTCGTAGTCGCCTATCTGTTCTTTCTGCGGCGGACCTTCAAGCCGGAAACAATTCTCGCAACTTCGATGGGTCGGAACTTGCAACAGTTTTGGTACTGCGGCTGGGGTATGGATGCCCTTTATAATTTTCTATTCGTCAGACCGATCGAATGGCTCGCGGCTGTCAACCGGGACGATATCGTCGACAGCCTGTATACCGGAGTCGCTGCATTTTCCCGCGTCTGCTATCAGGGCATGGCCTGGACACAGACCGGCCGGCTGCGCTGGTATGCGGCCGGCATGATCATCGGCGGTGTCCTCGTGATCGGCCTTGGAGGAACGCAATGATCCTGTTCTGGCTGATTTTTAGTTTGTTGCTCGGCGGCGGGCTGGCTTGGTACGGGGAACGCCGCGGGCCGAAAATGCCCGGCTGGATTTCCCTTGGCGCACTCGCATTCGATCTGATCCTGATCGCCGCGATATGGATCGGTTCGGAGCCTTCTTTGGCGCTGACCGGCGGGCAGGATGCTTCCTGGATCCTGGATTTCAAGGTGGCATGGATTTCACGCTTCGGGATCAGTTTTCATCTGGCGCTGGATGGACTCAGTCTGCTTTTGGTCGCTCTGACCGTATTTCTGGGCGTGATGGCGGTCGCGTGTTCCTGGACCGAGATTTCCGAGCGAGTGGGTTTCTTTCATTTCAACCTGCTCTGGACATTGGCCGGCGTGCTCGGAGTCTTCCTTGCTCTGGACCTGTTCCTGTTCTTCTTCTTCTGGGAAATGATGATTATCCCGATGTTCCTGTTGATCGCCGTCTGGGGACATGAGAACCGTATTTACGCGGCAATCAAATTTTTCCTGTTTACCCAGGTGACCAGCCTGCTCATGCTCGCGGCGATCCTCGGGCTGGTCTATGCGAGGTTTAAAGATACCGGAACATTTTCCTTCGATTATGGAGCTTGGCTGAAGCTCCAAATGGATCCCGCGCTAT
>JBOICY010000496.1:0-2110 GCA_050740335.1 Methylococcales bacterium
GTCCGGGCGTGGTTGCGGGAACGGGACGTCGTGCTGCCGGAAGATATCCAGCAGGTATTCCAACCCGTCACCGCGCACCGTCTGTTTCTCAATCCGATTTACCAATATCGAAAGCCGGAAATGGTCAACGCTCTCATCGCCGCCATCCTCCGGATCGTCCCGGCGCCCTGATGGAAGCTGGTAACATCAAGAAAGCGGCCGGATCGCCGAGTCTTGAGGAAGTATTTTATACGGTGTTCTGGCCCGCCTCCAATGCCCGGCCGGGTGCCCACCCTGGGTTGGAAAGAGGACTGGGTCAGAGGTTTCTCGGGGTTCTCCGATTCCTGGATTATCCCGATCCGCGGCGTCTCGACCTCAAAGCGTCGGCTTTTGATCCCTTTCAAATCGCGCGCGTGAGAAGCTACGCCCAACGCAGTGCGATTACGGTCGTCGTGATTGCGGATCTTTCCGCATCCATGGGATTCTCGGGAACGCGCTTCAAACTGGAAACTCTTGCTTCTTTCGTTTCCACCCTGGCAGCCGCCAGCGAACGATTCGGCGATCGTTTTGCGTTTATAGGCTGCGACAGCCGGGTGCGCGAGGACTGGACTATTCCGGCGGGCTACGGTCCGGGAAGAGGCGAGACGATCAGCCGGAGGCTTCTGGCATTTCAACCTCGAGCCACCAATGCCTCCGGCCTTGCCGAATGCTATTACCACCTTCCGCCACGGCGGTCTCTGGTGTTTCTGGTCTCGGACTTTCATCTGCCGGTTGCTCTGATCGAAAAAATCCTGGGCGCCCTCGCGAAGCACGATGTCATTCCGGTGGTTTTGTGGGACAGCCAAGAATTTGCGGCGCTTCCGGAACGCGGACTGGTTCGCCTGCGCGATCCTGAAACCGGACGCCGCCGGACGCTGTGGTTGCGACCGCTCCTGAAGGAGCGCATCGCTCATACTTTTAATGAGAGGCGGCAGTTGCTCAGGCGCCTGTTCCAGCGCTTCGGACGCAGGCCCTTATTTGTCGTTGACTGCCTGGATCCCGAGCGACTGGCGGAATATTTTCTGCAACAATGACGAAAGCCAAAAGGCTTGGATTGTTACTCCTGGCCGCATTGGCCGTTCTGGCAACCACGCCCGCCCGCGCGGAATCCTTCGCTTCGCTCTCCCCGGAACTACAGGCCCCCCGCCCATTCGGCTTTGTAATCGGGGATTTGATTCACCATCGAATCCACATCGAAGTAGACAGCGCTTCGCCGCTGAAACCCGATTCCGTCCCGCCGGTCGGTCCGATCAACTACTGGCTGGAACTGCGCGACGCCGAGATCAAGCAGACGCAAACCAAAGGGAAAACGCTCTATACGATCGATCTGAACTATCAGACTTTCTACGCCCCCCGCGAAGTCGAAACCCTCGCCATACCCGGTTTCAGGTTGTCGTTCGAAGGGTCCGGCAAGACCGAGGCGGTGGTGCAGCCCTGGCATTTTAGCATGTCGGTGATTCGCGAACTCTCCGTGCTCAGTGGGGACGGCGGAAACTACATGCGCCCCGATGATCCGCCCGACCTTTTCGATACCACAGGTCCCGTTAGCCGTTTGTTGATTCTGACCGCAGTGCTGGTGCTTTCGGTCGGACTATTCGCTTATTATTTCGGATATCTTCCTTTCTCCCGGCGCGGCCGGATTTTTAACGAAGCACTGGGGGATCTTGAACGACCGGCGATCGGGAGCGATGAACGCGAGCGATTGAAAGCGACCCTGGCAACTGTTCACAACGCTTTCAATCAAGTTTACGGTCGGCCCTTGTTCTACGATGGGCTCGAAGATTTTTTCACTGAACATCCCGGCTACAGACAGGTCGAGCCGGGCATGGCGGATTTTTTCAAGGCCTCCATCGCGCTATTCTTCTCCGCGACCGAAGCAAGGCCCGAGCCCTACTCGCTTGACAAGGCGATCGAACTTTGCCGGACTTGCCGTGCGATCGAACGCGGGATTCAATGAACATGGCGGTCGATCACGCGGAACTCCTGACTCTTGCGCTCTTTGCTCTGTTGCCCCTGCTGGCCCCGCGAACCAGGCTCTCGTTGTATTCCTGGAATCGGCTCCTGCCCAACGATGTAATCTCCCGGATTATCG
>JBOICY010000497.1:0-27912 GCA_050740335.1 Methylococcales bacterium
GCCAGGCCGACTGCAGCCAGGGTGAGCAGCGCGTGTGGGACGAAATGCAGCAGGCGGCCGAGGATGCCTATGATCGCAGCGCGGAATGCTCGTTCACGAGCTTTATCGCCTATGAAATGACTTCGACGCCACTGGGCGAGAACTGGCATCGCAACGTGATTTTCCGCAACGACCGGGTGGTGCTGCGCCCCATCACCGCCATCGATCTGGCCCAGGAGTCGAACCCGGATCCCAATACCATACCTCCCCGGCAGTTCGTCAAGGGCGGCCCGGACATCGAGAAGCTGTGGGACGGTTTGCGCGCCGAGTGCCTCGACGCCGGCAACGGCTGCGATGTGTTCACCATTCCCCATAATTCCAACCTGGCCGGCGGCACGGGTCCGATCCCGCCCATGTTCTTTACGCCGCCCGACAGGCCGTTCGCGGAAAAGCGGCAGTTCTTCGAGCCGCTGGTCGAAATCTACCAGGACAAGGGCAGCAGCGAATGCCGCTGGGATCCGCGCTTCCAGCAAGGCGTGCAGACCCTCGATGAACAGTGCAGCTTCGAGCTGCTCGATTCGCCCAGCATCCTCGCCGCCTCGGGCGTAACCGCTGGCGGCGGCGGGGCGGGCTCGCCGCCGCCCTCGGCGTTCAACGAGCGCATGTACGTCCGTAATATCCTCAAGGACGGCCTGTTGCTCGGGGAACAACTCGGCGTGAATCCGTTCAAGCTCGGCGTGGTCGCGGCGACCGACTCCCATAACGGCAATCCATCCTTCAACGTCGAGGACGAGCGCTTCGGCGGCCATCTGGGGGTCGAGGACGCAATTCCGGTGCGCTCGCCCTCCACGATCCAGAACGGCTCCGGCGGCGTCGCCGTGGCCTGGGCCGAGGAAAACTCGCGCGACGCCATTTTCGAGGCCTTTAAGCGCAAGGAAACCTACGGCACCAGCGGCACCCGGCCCATCGTGCGCTTCTTCGGCGGATGGAATTTCACCCGGAGCGATTGCAAATCGAACTTCGTGTCGAAGGGCTACGCCGAAGGCGTGCCGATGGGCGGAGACTTGCCGCCGTACACTGGAACGCCGCGCGCCAAAGGCCCCAGCTTCATCGCCGCGGCCTGGATGGACGACTACATCGGCACGCCGCTGCAGCAGATCCAGATCATCAAGGGCTGGGTCGAAAACGGCCAGACCCAGGAAAAAGTCTTCACCGTGGCCGGCGACCCCAACAACAACGCTACCGTGGACAGCCAGTGCAACCGCGTCGGAACCGGTTATAGCTCTTTCTGCGCGGTCTGGAACGATCCGGGCTTCGATCCCAGGCAATCCGCCTTCTACTACGTCAGGGTCCTGGAAAATCCGGTCTGCCGCTACAGCACGCTGATTTGCCAGGAGAACTACCGGCTTAATCCGCTCGACTCCAGCTGTGCGTCGAAGCTCGCGAAGCTGCCCGCGCAGAAGCAAGCGGACGCGGCGATGTGTTGCAGCAACGAGAACACCACTCCCATCGTGCAGCCGGTCATTCAGGAACGGGCATGGACTTCACCCATCTGGTACACGCCCTAACCGGAGGTTGGCTCCGCTCCCCGGCGCTGCACTGCGCGGCGCTGGGAGGCGGCTTGTTCGCGGCGGTTTCGCTGTGGGGCGATCCGCCGCTCCCGCCCCGGCTGCTCATCCCCGTCTCCCGCGTGGAGACGGCGCTCCAGGAGTACGAGCGGATCAACCAGCGTCCGCTGTCGCCGGAAGAACAGCGGATCATCACCAAGACCGTGGTGGATCAGGAGGTGCTGTACGCCTACGCGCTGCGACTGGGCTTGAACAAGGAACCGGTGGTGGAGCGGCGGCTGGCGCAAATCGCCACCTTCGTGGCGGAAAACCCGCACGAGGCCAAATCGGTCGAGGAACGGGCTAACGAAGCGGTGTTGCTCGGTCTCGGCGATGGCGATCTGGTAGTGCGGCGGATTCTGATCGACGGCACCAAGCGCCTGATCCGGGCCGCCGTCCTGATCCGCGAACCGGCGGACTCGCAATTGGCAGCTTATCTGCGCGACCATCCGGAGCAGTTCAGGAAGCCGGGCCAAGTGCGCCTGAGCCAAGTCTTGGTAGACACCCGCCTGCACCGGGAGCATATCGACCAGGACGCGCGCGGACTGCTGGGACAATTGCGCAAGGACAGCGCGCCTCCTGAAGCGGCGGGGCATTACGGCGATCCAGGCTTCGTCGAGCCTGGCCTGCCCAATCTGACCGAGCGGGAGCTCGAACGCCGGTTTGGACACCGCTTCGTGGAACAGCTGGCCGGACTCCCCGCCGGCTCCTGGGAAGGTCCGATCCCTTCGCGCTACGGCCAGCACCTGGTGTTCATCCAGGAACGGATTCCGGGATGGGTTCCCAGCCTGAATGTAGCCCGCCGCGAGGTCCGCGCCAAGGTGCGGGAGAAGCTCGCTGACGAATGGCTGGCCTTGCGTCTGGAACAACTGCGCGGGGAATTCATGATCGAGGTCGCGGGCAAAGTCAGAGAGGGGCACGACTTATGATGCGGAACGGTTTTATCGCGGCGTGCAAATCGGCAGGGCCGGCGGCGTTGCTGGCGAGCTTCTTGAGCCTGTTCGCGGCAGCACCGGCCCTAGGGCACGCCTTGGCGCCCTCGCTGCTCGAAGTCCGCGAAACCGGACCCGGCCTCGCCTTGGTGCGCTGGAAACAGCCCGCCATCCGGGTCTCCGACAGTGGCCTGTTTCCGGTTCTGCCGGAAAGCTGCCACGAACGCGGCAAGCATCGAACTGCCACCGAGGGCACCGGCATCGTCGAAATCTGGGATGTCGACTGCGCGGGCGGGCTGGTCGGCCAGACCCTCCGCATTGAAGGGATCGCCTCCAGCCAGGCAAACGTGCTGCTGCGGCTGGTGCTGGCCGACGGCCGCTCGGTGCGCCATGTACTGACCACAGACCAGCCGAGCTTCCTCGTGCCCGAGCGCGAGGGTGCGCTCGACGTGATGACGAGTTACGGGCGCATCGGCGTCGGGCATATTCTGACCGGCTTCGACCATCTGCTGTTCGTGCTGGGGCTGGTGCTCCTCGTAGAGGGCGGGCGGCGGCTGCTATGGACGGTGACGGCCTTCACGATAGGCCACAGTGTGACGCTGGCGCTCGCGGTGCTGGGCTTCGTGCACGTGCCACAACAACCCATCGAAGCGGGCATCGCCTTCAGCATCTATGTACTCGCGGTACAACTGGCGCCGCACAGATCCCGCAAAACTTCGCTCATGGTACGGTTCCCGTGGCTGATGGCAGGAGTTTTTGGCTTGTTGCACGGCCTGGGTTTTGCCGGCGCTCTCGCCGAGGTGGGGCTTCCGGATGGCGAGATTCCCTTGGCGCTGTTCTCCTTCAACGTAGGCATCGAAGCGGGCCAGCTGATGTTCGTGGGTGTGGTACTGGCGGCGCGGATGGCCTTGCGCGCCCTGCCGATGCACTGGCCGGCACCGGCGGCCTATGTGCCGGTGTACGCCATGGGCACCCTCGCGGCGTTCTGGTTCTTTCAGCGGGTGGCGGCGAGTCTGCCATGAAAGTACCGTGGGAGTGGATATTGGCCCGAAAACGCAAACGAACATCGGAACGATTGACGGGTTGGCAGTACATGCGATCGCATATCCCAGTTTAGCTCCTCACGAGCACCGCGGCGCCTTTGACGCGTCCATTCCTTAGATCGGACAGCGCGTCATTCGCGGACTCCAGAGGATAGAGCGTGACGGTGGTTTTGACTGGGACCTCGGACGCGATCTTGAAAAAATCTTCACCGTCCTGCCGGCACAGATTGGCGACCGAACGCAGGCTGCGCTCCCCCCACAAGATGTCATAGGGGAAGGCCGGGATGTCGCTCATATGAATTCCGGCGCAGACCACGGTTCCGCCTTTTTGGGTCGCGCGGAGCGCGAGTGGAACCAGGGCACCCACCGGGGCGAACAGGATTGCGGCATCGAGTTTTTCGGGTGGATCGCGATCGGAATCACCGGCCCAAACGGCTCCGAGCGAGCGTGCGAATTGTTGCGCCTCGGTATCGCCGGGGCGGGTGAAGGCATAGACTTCGATATTCCTGAAGCGCGCGATCTGAATGATGATGTGGGCCGCCGCGCCGAAGCCGTAGAGCCCGAGGCGCTTGCACGGACCGGCCATGGCCAGCGAGCGGTAGCCGATCAATCCGGCACACAGCAGGGGGGCGGCCTCGGTGTCGGTATAGCAATCCGGAATCCGGAAGCAATAGCGGGCATTGGCGAGCGTATATTCGGCGTAACCGCCATCGATCTGATAGCCCGTGAATACCGCGTGGTCACACAGGTTTTCGCGTCCCGAAGCGCAGAATGGGCAAGTTCCACAAGTCTCTCCGAGCCACGGAACGCCAACCCGCTCGCCCGGTTTGAAATCCTGGACACGGGCTCCGGTTGTTACGACGCTTCCGACGACTTCGTGACCCAGGATCAGGGGCAGACGCGGATTTTGAAGATCCCCGTCCAAGATATGCAGGTCGGTACGGCAGACGCCGCAGGCATGGACCCGGATCAATACCTGTTCTTCACCCGGTTCCGGTTGCGGCAGTTCCCGCAATTCGAGTGGTTTCCGCGGCGCTGTCAATACCATCGCATGCATGCTTCGGCCTGGCTTGGAATCGCTATCGGGACTCCGAAGTGTCATGCAATGTCGCATTGCAGTTTTCGAGGAGGAAACCCACCGACGGTGAAAACGGGACGACATCGATGGTCAGGCCGGAATTGGATTCGAAGTTTTCGATCGGGGAGGCCGCATTTTTTTTGAAATGCGCGATTAATTGCTGGACCACCTGGCCCAGCGCGTCTTCCACATCCAGCGCGAAGGGATTGTCGGCAAAATTGATGACACCGATGGACTCCTGCAGAGCCTGCAAGGACAAACTCTCGATATCGTGCTCGAATTGCTCGAACACTTTGGTTCCTTTTTGCTTTTTAATCTTTTCGATATCTTTGGGTTCCGCATACAGCAGAAATAGCCCGCGGGCGCCCTGATCCTCGGAATTACAAGCGCCTCCGTCCATGACCCTGACCAGCCTCAACTTCTCGCCGTTTTTAAACAGGGTCTGTGGCGGCGCGTTCGGAGCGGTCGCTTCCGAAATTTCGGATTCCGCGGGCTCTTCTGTCGGGGCGGGTGTTTTTTCGATCGCCTGTTTTTGAGTGGCGCAGGATGACACCGATAACAAGGTCGCGATCAGGATCGAGCGGATCAGCATGGTTTGCGGGTTTTCTGGCATGACTGGCGGCGGCCTTTTGTAGCTACTTGCTATTTATTAGTAGTATTTTAAACCGCTTCATTTGAACAATGGAGCGCAACTTTGACGCCGGGCAGCAAAATAATGCCGGTCATGGCTCGATGACGGCTGTTTTCATCGCCGGAAACGCCCGTGTTGCAGAAATGCGAGTATTTGATCGATGGTGGCCGCGGATTGCATGATGAAGGTGTGCCCGCGGGGGACGATCAGGAAATCGGTCATTTCGTCGAGTTTGGCGCGCTGTACGGACACCTTCCCATCGTGACTTCCGGGGATCAGCCGGGAAAACCAGGGGTCGGAACTGACATTGCCGGCGATCACCCCGATCTCGCAGTCAATCCGCTCGAGCCGGTTGGGCAGGCTCGCGGGGCCGGTGCCGAGCTGCGCCGCCGAGGGTCCGAGGATCCATTCGAAGCAGCTGAATTTTTTCAGGTGATCCACGACTTCACTGCCCTGATTCGGCGGGCTGAGCATGACAATGCGGCTGCCTTGCGGGAGCGCATGATTCTGCAAGTAGGCGCGAATCAGGATACCGCCCAGAGAATGGGTGACGACATGGATTTTGACCGCGCCACGGCGCACGCAATCGGAAACCGCGTTTGCGACATAGCGATCGACCAGTTTCTCGATAGTTCCTCGAGTCGACGGATACCCGCAATTCAGCGTGGTATATCCCGCCGAGTCGAGTTTCCGCGCGATGCGGCTCATCGAGAACCGGCTTCGACCCAGTCCATGAAGTAAAATGACGAATTCACCGAAACTATTTTCTTCCATCATGCTTCCAGCACAGAATAAACGCCGTTTAATAAAAAGCGATTAACTGTATTTGTAGTTTCTTTGGCTTTCGATTTCCCATTCGACGTATTCTAAAAGGCGTGGAGCGATCTATAGTATTGTGGGTGGGGTCGAAGATCAGGACGGACCCAATGAAATCATTTAACTCAAAAAACGGGAGACGGGCATGCTGAAACGGTTTTTGCATCGGTTATTGACACTGCTCTACAAGGTGGAAGTGTGCGGTCTGGAAAATTATGAGAAAGCCGGCGAGCGGGTGCTGATTGTCGCGAATCACATTTCCTTTCTCGATCCGCTGCTGATCTGGGTGTTTCTACCTGATCGCGTGACCTTTGCGATTAATACTCATATCGCCCGGAAACTCTGGATCCGACCGTTTCTGCGACTGTGCCGGGTATTTCCGATGGACCCGACCAATCCGCTGTCGTCCAAGGCACTGATCGCCTATCTGAAAGAAAACCGCAGGGCGGTCATTTTTCCGGAAGGGCGGATCACGGTAACCGGCTCGCTGATGAAAATTTATGACGGGACCGGATTGGTCGCGGTCAGATCGCAGGCCGCAGTGCTGCCGATTCGAATCGATGGCGCGCAGTATACGCCTTTTTCGCGCATGCGCGGACGGGTCAGAGTGCGCTGGTTTCCGAAAATCCGGATTTCCGTCCTGCCCGCGGTCAGACTCGATCCGCCGGACACGGTCACGGGACGCGATCGCCGTAAACATGCGGGCCGGATGCTCGCGGATCAGATGACCGAGATGATGTTCGAAACCAGTAATTACCGCAGGACGGTATTTCGGGCTCTGCTCGATGCGCGCGGGGTGCATGGCGGGCGGCATCGGGTACTCGAGGATGTCAATCGCAAGCCCTTAAGTTACAATGCCCTGATCACCCGTGCTTTCTGCATGGCCCGTGAATTCGGCAGATTGACCGATCCGGGCGAAACTGTCGGCGTGCTGCTGCCGAATACGGCTGCCACGGTGACCGCCATGCTCGGACTGCAATGCTGCGGACGGGTGCCGGCCATGCTCAATTACAGCGTCGGTTTTCAAGGCATGGCCTCGGCCTGCGGAACCGCGCAAATCAAGACGCTGATCACCTCGCGCAGGTTTCTGAAAGCGGCCGGACTGGAATCGGCAGCCGAGCAGTTGGCCCGCGAAATCAAACTGGTGTATCTCGAAGAGCTATCTTCGAATATCTCGCTTCCGGCGCGCTTACACGGATTCCTGCGTTCTCAAATGTCACGATTCTGGCATGAAGAGGCGGGTCGGAATCCGGATTCGCCCGCAGTCGTCCTGTTCACCTCGGGTTCGGAGGGGCTTCCGAAGGGAGTGGTGCTTTCCCATGCCAGTCTGCTGGCCAACCGGGAACAGCTCGCGGCGCGGGTCGATTTCAGTTCGAGCGACATCATTTTGAATGTATTGCCCCTGTTCCACTCCTTCGGTTTGACCGCGGGAACCCTGTTGCCTCTGTTGTCAGGGATGAAGACTTTTCTCTATCCTTCGCCCTTGCATTACCGGATCGTTCCCGAGATATCCTACGAAATCAACGCCACGATCCTGTTCGGCACCAACACCTTTCTATTCGGCTATGCGCGCCATGCGCACCCCTACGATTTTTACAGCGTGCGCTATGTATTCGCTGGCGCCGAAAAACTAAAGGACGAAACCCGGCAGATCTGGTCGACCAAATTCGGGATTCGTATCTTCGAGGGTTACGGGGCCACCGAAACCAGCCCGGTGCTGGCCGCCAATACGCCGATGGATAATCTCTACGGCGCGGTTGGCCGCCTGTTGCCGGGCATTGAGTACCGCCTCGAGCCGGTCCCCGGCGTTTTCAATGGCGCGCGCCTGCATGTCCGGGGGCCGAACGTCATGCTCGGCTATCTGCTCGCCGAAAGGCCCGGCGTGATCGTGCCGCCCGCCTCGTGTTATGGCACGGGCTGGTACGATACCGGCGACATCGTCGAGATCGACGCGGCCGGGTTCTTAACCATCCGCGGACGGGTCAAACGCTTCGCCAAAATCGGTGGTGAAATGGTTTCACTCGCGGCCGCGGAAGAACTGGTCGCGAGAGTCTGGCCATCCGGGCAACACGCGGTGGTCGCGCTTCCGGATCCGAAAAAAGGGGAGCAGCTGGTATTGGTCACCGATGTCCGGGACGCGAGCCGGAACGAGATTCTCCGGAATGCGAAGGGCATCGGTGAGATCAATCTGCCAAAATTCGTGGTTCCGGTGGATTCGATTCCGTTGATGGGGAGCGGGAAGACCGATTATCCGGCCGTGACCGACTTGGCTACGAAGGCGCTTGCGCTGAATGTAGAGGCATCATCCGATGCATTTGCGGAGTAGCGGCGGATTCTCACAAAATGAGGTCATTCGTTTCCAGAGAATTGTCAGTGAACATCGAATCCCATTGTTGACTTCGAATTTTTTTCCACGACTGCGATCGACATGCCGGGATATTAATCCGAGACCTTGAGGGATGGATTTTGCGTTCCGGCGATGATGAGGATGGATTCAATCAGAGCGTGTTACCCGGACGATCCGATCCACCCGTCGATAAAACTCTCGCACAAAAGGTCGCTCGCGCGTTCGACGTTTTCGATTCCGACCACATCCAGTTTTCCTGTGCGGGCGAGTATGCAGATGCCGTGGACTCCGCTCCATAAGGCCCGGGCGGCCGTATTGACCGGTGTTTCGGGAAGATCCGGACGCATTTTTTCGAATTGGCCTTCGACGCCCCGGAACAGCTTCAAAATCCGTTTTTGGTACCACTCCGGTAGTTTCAATTCGTCCGGAGTGCGAATTTCAAATATCATGTTCCACAGGTGCGGATGATCCGCGGCGAAGCGGATATAGCTGCGTCCGAGTTCCACGATACAGCGCCGCGGTTGCTCATATTGCGAGGCGGTTTGGTCCAGTTGCAAGGAAAGACGGTCCAGTGTACGGGCGTTAACCTGCAAAGCCAGATCGTCGAGATTGTCGAAAACCAGATAAAGACTGCCGACCGTGTAGCCGATTCCTGAAGCGATACGGCGGGCGGTCAGAAAACTCGTGCCGTTTTCGGCGACCAGTTTTTCGGCCACGTCGAGCGCCATCTGTTTGATTTCCTCGCGGCTGTGATCGTTTC
Source organism: Methylococcales bacterium (assembly GCA_050740335.1). Taxonomy (GTDB): domain Bacteria; phylum Pseudomonadota; class Gammaproteobacteria; order Methylococcales; family UBA1147; genus UBA1147. Next base: position 9,194 of record JBOICY010000497.1, read on the forward strand.
GTCTTGCCATCGGAAGGTTTCCTGGAGATTGGACGGAATTATTTTACATGATTCACAGTCAAGCCCCGGGGGCATTCCTGAGAAATCCGCGTTCGAATGCGGAAATCACCCGGGTCTTGGAATGATTTACGCTACGAGAACGGCGCGCTGCTTTTCATGTCCTAAATTATAGACACCGGGTTCTGATATTTCAGAGTCCGGGATTAGCTTTGCGAATCATTATTCAGACATGAGAGAATAACACCATCCTTGATCCATAGGTTCTTAGCTACGGTTGCTTTCGGTTATGCATGAGTCCCATCCGGAAATTTTGATCGATCGTTTCGGCAGAACGGTGAATTACTTACGGATTTCGATCACCGATCGCTGTGATTTCCGCTGTGTTTATTGCATGAGCGAAGAAATGACCTTTCTGCCGCGCGCCCAGATCCTCACGCTCGAAGAAATTCACACGCTGGCTCAAGCCTTTGTCGAACTTGGCGTGAAGAAAATCCGGATTACCGGAGGTGAACCGCTGGTCCGCAGGGGGGCTGTCGATCTGCTCGGAAGGCTCGGGTGTTTGGAAGGATTGAGCGAACTGGTGATGACCACGAATGGTTCGAAGCTCGAAACGACCGCCCTGGATCTGAAGAAAGCCGGTGTGAAACGGCTCAATATCAGCCTGGATACCTTGAAGCCCGATAAATTTACCGAAATGACGCGTGTCGGCGACTTGAACAAGGTGCTGCGCGGCATCGAAGCGGCGCGCGAAGCCGGATTCAGTCGCATCAAGATCAACGCGGTCGTGCTGAAGCACCGGAACCATGACGAGGTCTGCGATTTGGTCGATTTTGCGCTCGCGCGCGATCTTGATATCAGTTTTATCGAGGAGATGCCGCTCGGCTTGATCGACGAGCACGACCGGGGCGAGGCTTATTATCCGAGCGACCAGATTAAGGCCGATCTGGCAAAGGTCTACGAACTGGTCCCCACAACCGACTCGACCGGCGGCCCTTCGCGCTATTACCGGATCAATGGAACCGGAACCCGGGTCGGCTTTATTTCCCCGCACAGCCACAACTTTTGCGCGTCCTGCAACCGCGTCAGGCTGACCGCTGAAGGCCGTTTGCTGCTCTGCCTCGGGAATGAGCATTCGGTCGATCTGAAACGCGTGTTGCGCAGCCATCCAGGCGATTTGCGTGCGGTGAAGAAATCCATTGTCGCCGCGATGGCGATCAAACCCGAACGGCATGAATTCGACCTGCAAGCAAAACCGGTCATTTTCAGGCATATGAGCGTAACAGGTGGATAAGCATTTTTGGTTTGTTTGTCGGTCTGATTGAGACCGCGACTCGGGTTTGCAGCGAACGGAAATGCATGGGTAACAAAGCGGTTATCGGAATGTGAAGCCATGTCTGCGATACACGACATTATTCACCATGCCGCGAGTGACGACGATCTGGATGCCGAGGAGACCCAGGAATGGCTGGATGCTCTGATCACGGTGATTCAGGCCGACGGGCTCGAGCGCGCCCATTACCTGATCGAACGGCTGGTCGATCAGGCCCGCCGATCCGGCGCGAATCTTCCGTATTCGGCGAATACCGCCTATATCAACACCATTCCGCCCCAGCAACAGGCGCAAAGTCCTGGCGATCATGCGATCGAACACCGGCTGCGCTCGTATATCCGCTGGAATGCGATGGCGATGGTGGTCAGGGCGAATCTCGAGTCGACCGAATACGGGGGACATATCGCGAGTTTCGCGTCCTCGGCCACGCTCTATGATGTCGGATTCAACCATTTCTTCCATGCCGCGAACAAGGATCACGGCGGTGATCTGGTCTTCTTTCAGGGGCATTCTGCACCCGGAATTTATGCGCGCGCTTTTATCGAAGGCCGCCTGACCGAAGAGAACCTGAAATACTTTCGCCAGGAGGTGGCCGGGAACGGTCTTTCGTCCTATCCGCATCCGCGATTGATGCCGGGTTTCTGGCAGTTTCCGACTGTTTCGATGGGTCTTGGACCGCTCATGGCCATTTATCAGGCGCGCTTCATGAAATATCTGCACGACCGCCAGATCGTGAATACCGAGGGGCGTAAGGTCTGGGCCTTCATGGGCGATGGGGAAATGGATGAACCCGAGTCGATGGGCGCGATCAACCTCGCGGGGCGCGAGAAGCTGGACGATCTGATCTTTGTCGTGAACTGCAATTTACAGAGACTCGACGGCCCCGTGCGCGGGGACGGCAAAATCATCCAGGAACTCGAAGCCGCGTTCCGCGGCGCGGGCTGGAATGTAATCAAGGTGATCTGGGGTTCCTACTGGGATCCTTTGCTGGCCAGGGATACCAAGGGACTGCTGCGCAAGCGCATGGAAGAAGTGGTCGACGGCGAATATCAGAATTACAAGGCCAAGAACGGCGCCTATACGCGCCAGCATTTTTTCGGCAAGTATCCGGAACTGCTGGAGATGGTCGCGAATCTGTCGGACGAGGACATCTGGCGATTGAATCGCGGCGGCCATGATCCGCACAAGGTTTACGCGGCCTACAAAGCGGCGGTCGAGCATGCCGGTCAGCCAACCGTGATTCTGGCCAAGACCGTCAAGGGTTATGGCATGGGAACCGCGGGCGAGGGACTGAACACCACGCATTCGCAGAAAAAGATGGCGCTCGACGAAATCCGCGCCTTTCGCGATCGCTTCACCATTCCGATCCCGGATGAAAGGCTCGAAGAACTGCCATTCTACAAGCCGGAAGCGGACAGCCCCGAAATGAAATATATTCTGGAACGCCGTGAGGCGCTGGGCGGCTATCTGCCTTCGAGGCGCCAGGACGCACCGCTGCTGCAGATTCCGGGGCTGGAAATGTTCGATGCGCTCACCAAGGGCAGCGGCGATCATGCGATTTCCACGACGATGGTTTATGTGCGGATCCTGAGCACCCTGCTGCGGGACCAGAAAATCGGCAAGTACATCGTTCCGATCATTCCCGACGAAGCACGCACCTTCGGCATGGAGGGGCTGTTCCGGCAGTACGGGATCTACTCGTCGGTGGGGCAGCTTTACGAACCGGTGGACTCCGGACAAATCATGTATTACCGCGAGGACAAGCGGGGCCAGGTACTCGAGGAGGGGATCACCGAAGCCGGAGCGCTGTGCTCCTGGATGGCGGCCGGGACCTCCTACAGCAACCACAACATCCAGATGATCCCGTTCTACATCTTTTATTCGATGTTCGGATTTCAGCGGGTCGGCGATCTAATCTGGGCCGCCGGGGATATGCAGGCGCGCGGATTTCTGATCGGAGGGACTTCCGGGCGGACCACGCTGGCCGGCGAGGGCCTGCAGCATCAGGACGGACACAGTCTGTTGCTGGCCGCCACGGTTCCGAGCTGTATCTGCTACGACCCGGCTTTCGGATACGAGCTGGCGGTAATCATTCAAGATGGCCTCCGGCGCATGGTCCAGGAAGGCGAGCGGATCTTTTATTACGTGACGGTCACGAACGAAAGCTATCCGCATCCGGAATTGCCGCCGAAATCCGCGGAGGGGATTCTCAAGGGCCTGTACCGGATTCGGAAAAGCAAGGGCAAGGCCGATCTCCAGCTGCTCGGAAGCGGAGCGATTCTCAGGGAAGTGATCGAGGCGGCCGAATTGTTGAAGAAGGACTTCGGGCTGAATGCGGACATCTGGAGCGTGACCAGTTTCAACGAACTGCGCCACGATGGCGAGCGCAAGGAACGCTGGAATCGGCTCCATCCCGACCGAAAACCCAAAATCAGCACTGTGGAGCAATGTCTGGGGAATACCACGGGACCCGTAATTGCGGCATCCGATTATCAGAAGCTCGTGGCGGACCAGATCCGGGCCTTCGTACCGAGGCGCTATGCGGTGCTCGGTACCGACGGATACGGGCGCAGCGACTGCCGCAGGGAACTTCGCAAGTATTTCGAGGTGGATCGGTATCATATCGCGCTCGCGGCGCTGAAAGCACTCGCGGGGGACGGAGTCGTGAACGTCGACAAAGTCAGTCAGGCCATTTCACTCTATCATATCGATCCCGAAAAGCCGGATCCGGTCTCCCTGTAGAAGCAGCCAGGGTTTTATTTTCGAATGGAACAAAAAGTCCTGGTGCCGGATATCGGTGACATTAAAAATGTGGAAGTAATCGAGATCCTGGTTCGGGTCGGCGATGCGATCCAAGCCGAACAGTCGCTGATCACCCTAGAGAGCGACAAGGCTACGATGGAGGTTCCTTCGCCGTTTGCCGGGATCGTCGGCAGCGTCTTCGTCAAGCTTGGCGACCGGGTCAGCGAGGGCACGGAAATCTTGAGCCTGACCGTCTCGGAAACGGCTGAATCGTGGTCCGAACCCCTGTCGGCGGATGAATCAGCGAGGCCCGAAAGTGAGACAGAGGAACAAGAAATAGGTTCATTGGGTCCTCCCGATGAGGCGGAGGAACTCCCCGAACCTTCTGGTCCGCCACCCGTACTCGAATCGCCATTCCAGCATCGACAGACCGCCCATGCAGGCCCCTCGGTCCGGCGTTTCGCACATGAATTGGGTATCGACCTGCTACGGGTTCATGGAAGTGGACGTAAGGGTCGTATCCTGCATGACGATGTTAAACAGTTTGTTAAAGCCGCCTTTCAAAAACCGCAGGGTGATCTGCTGGATTTTGATCGTCTGGCGGCGCAACCGGATATCGACTTTTCCCGCTTCGGTGAAATCGAATCACGCAGCCGGTCCCGGATCAGGAAATTGTCGGCGGCCCATCTGCACCGGTGCTGGCTCGGCATTCCGCATGTCACCCAGCATGGCGACGCGGATATCACCGAAATCGAGGCATTTCGCAAAAGCCTCAAGCCAGAACTGGAATCACAGGGAATCCGCCTGACTTTATTACCCTTTCTGATGAAAGCGGTGGTCGCCTCGCTGCGGCGATTCCCCGATTTCAATGCTTCGCTCGGAGCGGGTGGCGAGGCGCTGATCCTGAAAAAGTACTACCATATCGGGGTCGCCGTGGATACGCTCGGAGGACTGGTCGTCCCCGTGGTTCGAAATGTCGACCGGAAAGGATCGGCCGAACTCGCGCGCGAATTGGCTGAATTGAGCGCCCGGGCCAGGGACAAAAAACTCAAACCCGATGAAATGCAGGGCGGCAGTTTCAGCATCTCGAGTCTCGGCGGCATCGGGGGCAGCGCATTTACGCCGATCATCAACCAACCCGAAGTCGCGATCCTGGGCGTTTCGAGGTCCGAGATCCGCCCGGTTTTCCGCGACCCCGATTTCGTTCCGCGCTTGATTCTGCCGCTCTCGCTGTCTTATGACCACCGTGTGATTGATGGCGCGGCGGCGGCTCGCTTTATAGTGTTTCTGGCCGAGGTCCTGGGGGATCTTCGGCGCCTGCTGCTTTAAACGACCATTTTATTTGTTTTGAACGATTGAAGAGTGAGTGGATGGAAAAGTATCAATCCGATTTGCATACCGAGGTATTAGTTCTCGGTGGAGGCCCCGGCGGCTATACGGCAGCCTTCCGGGCCGCCGATCTCGGCAAACAAGTAACGCTCATCGAGCGCTATCCGGTGCTGGGCGGCGTCTGCCTGAACGTTGGCTGTATCCCCTCGAAGGCGCTGCTGCACGTGGCCAGGGTGATTCAGGAAAGTGAAGAGGCCTCCAAATATGGAGTCGAATTCGGGCCGCCGAAACTCGCTATCGAAAAGATTGTCCAGTGGAAGGAGCAGGTCACCGGAACCTTGATCAAGGGCCTCTCGGGTCTGGTTCGCCAACGCAAGGTGAAGGTTGTGACCGGACTCGGGAAATTCGTCTCCGAGCATGTCCTGGAGGTCGAAGGAGCCGAGGGCCCGCAGCGGATTTCGTTCGACCATGCGATCATCGCGGCCGGTTCCCGGGCCGCCAAAATTCCGTCTTTTCCGAATCACGATCCGCGCGTGATGGATTCCACCGACGCATTGAATCTGGAAGAAATCCCGAAGCGACTCCTGGTCGTCGGCGGGGGCATTATCGGTCTGGAAATGGCGACGGTCTACCACGCGCTGGGTTCTCGCATTACCATCGTCGAACTCATGGAACAGGTCATTCCGGGTTGTGACCAGGACCTGGTCAAACCCTTGTACCAGCGCATCAAGAAGCAATACGAAAATATTTATCTGAATACGCGGGTGACCGAAATCAAGGCATTGAAGAACGGGCTCAAGGTTGCCTTCGAAGGCCAGGGGGTTCCGGAGTCCGAAACGTTCGACCGGGTGCTGGTCGCGGTCGGAAGACGGCCCAACGGCCATCTGATCGGCGCGGCCGCCGCCGGGGTCAAGGTCGATGAGGCGGGCTTCATTCCGGTGGATAACCGGCAGCGAAGCAATGTGAAACATATTTATGCGATCGGGGATATTGTCGGTAACCCGATGCTCGCGCACAAGGCGACCCATGAAGGCAAGGTGGCCGCGGAAGTGATCGCGGGCTTGCCCTCGGCCTTTCAGGCATTGACCATTCCCTCGGTGGCCTATACCGATCCCGAGGTTGCCTGGATGGGAATCAGCGAGCGGGAAGCCAGGGAAAAAGGGATCGAATTCGAAAAGGCGGCGTTTCCCTGGTCCGCGAGCGGGCGCTCCCTGAGTATCGGCCGTAACGAAGGCGTGACCAAGATAATCTGCGATAAGAAGACCGGCCGTTTGCTCGGCGCGGGGATGGTCGGGACCAATGCGGGCGAGTTGATCGCCGAAGCGGTTCTCGCGTTGGAGATGGGTGCCGATGCCCAGGACATCGGTCTCTCGATCCATCCCCATCCGACCCTCTCGGAAACCCTGGGTTTCGCGGCCGAAATGATCGAAGGATCGATTACCGATCTGGTTATCAAAAAGAGATGAATTGAAAGCGATAGACTTGGCTTTTCAGTCCTTCGGTGCGGAAGGTCCGGCGCTGCTGATCCTGCACGGCGTGTTCGGCTCGGGCAGGAACTGGACCGGCATCGCGCGCAAGCTGGCGGAACATCACCGGGTCCTGGTTCCGGACTTGCGCAATCACGGCGCTTCCGGACACAGTCCGGACATGGATTATCCGCATTTAGCCGCCGATCTGGTCCGCTTGCTGGATTCCCGGCGGATCGATTCCGCCACGGTAATCGGCCATAGCATGGGCGGCAAGGCGGCGATGTGGCTCGCGCTGACCGAAGCCGCGCGCGTGGATCGACTGGTAGCGGTCGATATCGCGCCGGTACGCTACGATCATAATTTTGATCCCATTTTGTCCGCGATGCGCGCACTGCCGCTGGCCGAAATTCGATCCCGCGGCCAGGCCGGCGATTGGTTGTCCAGATTCATCCCCGAATCCGGCCTTCGCGAGTTCCTGTTGCAGAATCTGGTTCCCGAAAATGGCCGCTATCGCTGGCGCATCGATCTGGAGATCATCCAGCGGGCAATGCCGGATTTATTGGATTTTCCGCGACCTGAAACTCTCCCTCCGTATCCGGGAGACGCATTATTTATCGGCGGCTCGCGTTCCCGAACGATGTTGACGGAACATACCGGGGCCATCACTCGTATTTGTCCAAGCGCGCGTATCGAAATGATTCAGGATGCAGGACATTGGGTGCAGGTTGATCAGCCGGAACAATTTTTGAGATCCGTGGAACCATTTCTTCAGGGGCTTCTCGGACATCCAGGTTCTCGCGATGCGTAGCACACCCGTCGTAGGGGTACCGCCGGCCGGCCATCCGGTCGCCGGGCAAAGGATCGCCTTATTTAAGCCCAACTGAAATAACAACGCAAGTGCCTCCCGCGCACGGTCTTATTTCGTCCGGGTTTGCATCCGAGGCTTAACTAACGGACGTCAAGACGACTGCGATCAAGGACATCGAAGCCACGCAACAGAAAAATAGCGCGATCAAGGGCCGTGTCACACCAAATTTATTGAGTACACCGATCGCCAAACTATAAAGAAATAAAATAAGCAAGAATTTCATAATTTACCCGTGTCAACCGGCGAAGCCCGGAAATAATCGGAGAAATCGATACGCTCGGTTGCCGGCTCCGTACCACGCGTATTCGTGGAATGAGAACCGGCTGGTTTGTGTGCGGAAATACTACTGGTGACGATAGAATCCTTGCTGTGAAAAAGTCCCTTCGTATTTTGTGAACTATTCACGTCCGGCGAGATCGGGCATAATTTAGCCAGAAAGATGAGTAGACCTTTGAATCTAACCCGCTCGAAATCGGGGCGGATAACAGCAGAGAAGACATCCCGTGGATACGACCATATACGAAGCTTTAGGTAAGATTCCGATATTCTCACAGTTGCCGGACGACGTACTCCGGTCTCTTGCGTCGCATGCGATGATCAAGACCTACCCGAAAAATGCAATCGTAATAAACGAAGGGGATGATACCGCGTCGTTCCATTTCATATTATCCGGGACTGTGCGCGTATATGTGAGTGATGAACATGGCAAAGAGCTGACGCTCGGCGTTGATGGCCCCGGAAAATATTTCGGAGAACTGGCCTTGCTCGACGACGCCCCCAGATCCGCTTCGGTCATAACCTGCGAAAAGGCCACCTGCGGAATTATCTCGAAGGCTGAGTTTAAAGCCTGGCTCAACAACAATCCGAATGCTCCCTTCGGTATTATCAAGGGTCTGGTAAGCAAGGTCCGGACGTTGACCGACAAGGTCCGGACTTTAGCCCTTTCCGACGTCTACGGCCGGTTGGTTATCGAACTTCAGAATATGGCGGAGGAGGCCGGCGACAAGAAAATCATCAGCAATCGGCCAACGCAGCAGGATCTAGCCAACATGATCGGCGCCTCCCGGGAAATGGTCAGCAAGATTTTCAAGGAACTGATCAAGGGAAACTACATTACCCTCGAAGGCAAGCAACTGATCATCAACAAGAAGCTTCCATCTTCCTGGTAGCCCAGAAATAAATTGACGCGATGGAAACCGGAGGAAGAGGCTATTTCGCGGTCCCCCGGCATCAGCGGCGCAGGCAGTTCCAGCGCCCGGAGTTATTCAGGCTTTGTTTTCCAGTACGTCCACCAGCGCCCTGGCCTCGTTTTTCTGTTCATCATTTCCTTCGATCAGAATTTGTGACAGAATGCCGCGCGCCGATTCTTGATCATCCAAATCAACATAAGCCTTGGCCAAATCGAGTTTGGTCTCGATTTCATCCCCATCCGTCAAATCGGACAACTCAGAGGCTTCGTCAGACGCTGTCCGGTACAGCGTACTGCTCGAATCACCAAGATCCATATTGACGAATTCAATCGTTTCATGGTCCACGTCCAACTCGTTCGCGGGCAGGGTACCGGAATGGTCCCATCCACGGCCGATATCCAGACCGGCGCCTTTATGGAAGCGATCGAATTCAATCGAGTTGCCGTCATCGGTACTTTCTTCGCTGAAAGCGATCGATCCCCTCACGTTGTCCGGGCCCGAATCGGATCCGAAATCCGCATACTCGTCACTTTCATCGAAGTTGTCTGTCACTTCGAAGCCCAGGTCATCACCTTCGAAATCGCTCTCGCCGGTCCGAAATCCGGTGTCACTCAGATCGAAAGTGTCAGAGTTTAGCTGATTGAAATCCGGGCTTCCGAAAGCATCCCGGCTTTTTGATTGTTCGACCCTTACACCCGCTCCGAACAAGGCGCTGTTCGGGCAAATCTCGCGTCCCATCTCCGCGACTTTAGCCCAGAATTCCGGTTTGCCTTTCTTGAATGCTTCAAGCTCCCTCGCGTATGTTTCAAAGGCGTCCCGGTCTTCGGTGGCAAAATGGATTTCCAGTAATTTCAACTTGCATTCGTCCCGTTCGGGATAGTGCTCGATCGCACTGCGAATCAGATCCTCGGCCTGTTGATAGCGGCCATAAGCCAGGTAAACATCGGCCTCGGAAACTGGATCGACATCATCGTGATCGGTCTCGAGCGCATCGAAATCGCTCGGGGTGAATTCACTCAAGAAAGAACTTTCGACCACGCCAGCCGCGTTATTCTGGACGGGCTGAATGTTCTTCAAACCGGTATTTTCGGTAACGGTTTCCCGGTCTCCATGCGGTGAGGAAAGAATACTCTCGGTTTCCGCCATGATGATGCGGCTGCGACGGCGCGCGAGCGCCAATCCAAGCAAGCCGAGCAGCACAAGCGCAACGCCTCCCGCGGCCAAATAGTACGGCTCCGATAGCAGTTCGTTCACAAAATCATCGTCCCGCGCGGGGTTGACGACAGCGGATTCGGAAGGCTCCGCGGGAACAGTCTGAACCGGCCTGGATTCAACCGGTTTCGGAGCGGTTTCGGTTAGCGCGGGTTGAAGCGCCAGCGCCGGCTGCACTTCTGAAACGGCTTCATCGACAGGATGTTCATTGTTGACCGGATTCTGATCCGTGGATACAGGTTTGGGTTGCTGATTTGTGGCAACGGGTTGATCTACCACTTTGCCGGACTGCGTCGGATCGGTTGGCGTCCCCGGTTCCTGTTCGGAAATTACGGTGAAGGGTACTTGGGTCTTCGGAGTTGCCTCGACCGAAGCGACAGTGTTTTCGGCTGATCCAGCCAGTTCGGTTTCAGGTTTCGGGCTTTCCGTACTCGCTTTATCCGCTTCCAAATCGATGATTTTTCCCGTGGGATTTGCGCTCGCAGCCGGTTGAGACTGCAATGCACCGAGTTGCTTATCTTTCAAGGTCAGCATGAGCTGCATGCGGGCCAGTTGTGCTTCGATCTCTTTCAGACGACTGCGCAGTTCGTCGTTTTCCTGGCGGATCGTTTCCACCATTTCAACCGCCAGGTCGGTTTTGCCGGCCGGAGGAGCGCTTCGGGTTGTATCGGATGATGACTTCGCAACCGTTTCCCCCAATGCTGGAGAAACCAGTTTCAATTTGCTTTCCGGCTCATCGGACGCGAGCTTCGCTGCAACCTCTTTAATTTTCGCTACCGTTTCAGGCGGATTTTTCCCGGCAACCGAAGCGGCTTTACCGCTCCACTGATCGTTCTGCCGTTCGAGTTCCGCAAGCGCCTCTGGCCGGCTGGTTTTCAGAATGACTTCGCGCGAGGGCACTTTCAGCCGCTGACCGGCTTTCAGGGCGTTCATATTCTCTTTAAAGAATGCGTGCGGGTTCGCTTCGTACAAAGCCACCATCAATTGCTCCTTCGAAACCGGTGGTTCGGTGTCTACCCGGTTGGTCAAGGCCCATAATGAATCGTTCCGCTTCGAGGTTATGAAATCTCCGGGCTGATGTTTCTTTGCGGCTTTACTTTTCGCGGCCGCGGGCGGCCTCGAGCGAAAACCATAATTCGCTGGTTGATCAATCGGATAATGTGGCTTGGTGACGGTGCTCGACTGTACAGTCGGGGCGCGGGTAGCCGTAATCGTAGAATCGTTGAAGGTGGCCGGCGGATCGAGCAGAACGGTAAATTCCCGAAGCATTCGACCAGTTGGCCAGTTCACCTCGATGAGGAAATTCAGAAAAGGCTCGCGGATAACGTCTTTCGAGGAAATCTTGACTACAATCCGGCCATTTTTAACTACGGGTGTAAAACGCAATCGGGAGAGATAGTAGGGGCGTTCGATACCGGCATTTACAAAGGCGGTTGGCGATGCCAGGCTGACGCGAATGTCGGAGCTTGATTCCGCACTGGAAGTAATTAATGGGATTTCCGCTTCGAGCACCTGGTTCAAAGCAGAATGAAGCTTGATTTCACCGACCCCCAAGGCGTTTGCGCCAACCGGAGCCAGCAATCCCATTAGAGTCAGAGTCTTGGAAAAATTACGCACTTCGCTCTCCTGCACGTTTTCAGCACCGCATCGCGTCACACGCGATAGGTTCGTTGTTAATCTCCCATAAGATTAGCCTAGATGAATTTTTTTACCAGATGTTCGGCGATTTGTACACTATTCAAGGCGGCGCCTTTCCGCACGTTGTCACTGACAACCCATAGATTCAAACCCCTCGGGTGAGAAATATCCTCTCGAATCCGTCCGACGAATACCGCGTCTTCACCCGCGGATTCCGTGACTGCGGTCGGATAGCCGCCAGGTTTCCGCTCATCCACCACGTTCACACCCGGCGCCCGGCTTAACAGATCGCGCGCCTGTTCAGCGGTGATCTTATCCCGGGTCTCGATATGCACCGCTTCGGAATGACCGTAAAAGACCGGTACCCGCACCGCCGTCGGATTGACCTGGATCGAATCGTCCCCGAGAATCTTACGGGTTTCCCAGACCATTTTCATTTCTTCTTTGGTGTATCCGTTCTCGAGAAACACATCGATATGCGGTAACACATTGAAGGCGATCTGTTTCGGGAAAACCTTGCTCTTGATCTCGCGGGTGTTGAAAATATCCCGGGTCTGCTGGGCCAGTTCGTCGATCGCGGATCTTCCGGCGCCCGAAACCGCCTGATAGGTGCAGACATTGATCCTTTCGATTCCTACCGCGTCATAAATCGGCTTTAACGCGACCACCATCTGGATAGTCGAACAATTCGGATTGGCGATGATGCCGCGGCTCGCATAACCTTCAAGAACATCGGGATTGACTTCCGGGACCACCAGAGGAATGTCCTTCTCATATCTGAATTGCGAAGTATTGTCGACGACCACACAGCCGGATTCCGCAGCGCGCGGCGCATATTCCCTGGAAATTCCGGCGCCCGCGGAAAACAGCCCGAGATGGACTCTTGAAAAATCGAATTCGGCCAGATCTTCCACCTTTAAGGGATTGCCCATGAACTCAATTCTTTTCCCCTTGGAACGGCTGCTGGCCAGGGCGTGAACCTCACCGACCGGAAAATTGCGTTGCTCCAGGATCGACAACATGGTCTCACCGACCGCTCCGGTCGCACCCACTACCGCTACATTGAATGTTCTACTCATCGAGACTCACAGTTTAATTTCCAGTTTTAGAAAAAATTATTGATTTATCCGGGGCTATCCGCCAAGTTCCGCATCGCCCTGACCACCGCATCACCCATTTGTGCCGTACCGACCTCGAGCATTCCGGGTGAATGGATATCCGGTGTGCGCACGCCGCTATCAAGGGCTGCCCGTACCGCGCGCTCGATCAGGTCGGACCCCTCCAAATCTCCCAGCGTGTAACGCAACAGCATCGCGACCGATAATATGGTCGCGAGCGGATTGGCGCGCCCCCGTCCGGCGATATCCGGCGCCGATCCATGAATCGGTTCATACATGCCTTTCCCGGTCGCGTCGAGCGAAGCCGAAGGCAGCATGCCGATCGAACCGGTCAACATCGCCGCGCAGTCAGACAGTATGTCACCGAACATATTGCTTGTCACGATCACGTCGAATTGTCTGGGTGCTCTGACCAGTTGCATCGCGGCGTTGTCGACATACATATGGCTCAATGCGATTTCGGGATATTCCGATGCCGTACTGGTCACCACTTCGCGCCATAACTCCGTCGATTCCAGCACGTTGGCTTTATCCACCGAGCAGACCCGTCTATTGCGTTTCATCGCGATCTGGAATGCGGAGTGCGCGATCCTCCGGATTTGCGACTCCCGATAAACCAGGGTATTGAAACCCTCGCGTTCGCCATTTTCCAGCACACGAATTCCTCTTGGCTGGCCGAAATAAATTCCGCCGGTCAATTCGCGGACGATCATGATGTCCAAACCCTCGACCACCTCGGGTTTTAGTGAGGACGCATCGATCAACTGAGGGTGCAGTACTGCCGGGCGCAGATTGGAAAACAAGTCGAGTTCCGTCCTCAATCCCAGCAAGCCCCGTTCCGGGCGCAAGGCGTAGTCCAGGGATTCCCACCGCGGCCCGCCTACCGCGCCTAGCAAAATCGCATCCGCCGACTTCGCCAGATCGAGGCTTTGCGCGGGTAATGGTTCGCCGCATTGGTCGTATGCGGCTCCGCCGATCAATCCGGGTTCCAATTCGAGCCGGATAGCCGTGATCGAGGCCAGACAGTCCAAAACGTTGGTTGCTTCCCGGACGATCTCCGGACCGATTCCGTCTCCCGGGAATACCCCAATTTTATAGCTCATTGTTTGAATGAAACGCGTCCGGGATTATCTTCACGAACCGGCGCCGTCCGTAGCGGTCTTTCGATGTTCGGAGGCTTGGTCCTGCAACGCTCGGAACAACCATGGCGCCTTCTCGACTCTTTTCAATTCGTACTTGCGGATTTCATCCGCGTACTGCAAAGTCAGGTCAATATCGTCCAAGCCATGTAACAGGCGAACTTTTCTCGATTCATCGATCTCAAACCGCAACAAGCTTCGGTCCGGCGTGGTCACCGTCTGTTGGCCAAGATCGACCGTGAGCCGATAATCCGGACCGGTGGCCTCCTGAAACAGCCGGTCGACTTGTTCGGGTTTGAGAATGACCGGAAGCAAGCCGTTTTTGAAGCAGTTGTTGTAAAAAATATCCGCGAAACTCGGGCCGATCAGGACCCTGAAGCCATAATCCTGAAGCGCCCAGGGCGCATGCTCTCTCGAAGACCCGCAGCCGAAGTTTTCGCGCACCAGTAATATTTTCGCATCATCATAGCCGGGCCAGTTCAATTCGAATTCCGGATTGAGCCGCCGAGCACAGTCCATGTCGGGTTCACCCCGGTCCAGATAACGCCACTCGTCAAACAGATAGCGTCCAAACCCGGTTCGCCGGATCGATTTGAGAAATTGCTTGGGCATGATCGCGTCGGTATCGACGTTCGCCCGGTCCATTGGAATGACTTTCGAGTGGATATGCTGGAATGCTTCCATCGTGGCTTCGAAATAACAGATGGATCACGATAAAAAGGTACGGGCGTCGGTAAAACGTCCCGTTACCGCCGCCGCCGCCGCCATCGCGGGACTCACGAGATGGGTTCGCCCACCATAGCCTTGACGTCCTTCGAAATTTCGATTCGAAGTCGAGGCGCAACGTTCGCCCGGCTCGAGACGGTCGGCATTCATGGCGAGACACATGGAACAACCCGGATCCCGCCACTCGAATCCGGCGGCAATAAATACACGATCCAATTTTTCCAATTCCGCCTGTCGTTTGACCAGACCGGAGCCCGGTACCACGATAGCCTCGCGGATGTTGCCCGCGATCCGGCGACCCTGGACGATCGCGGCCGCCTCTCTGAGATCCTCGATCCTGGAATTGGTGCAGGAGCCGATAAACACCCGGTCCAATTGGATTTCGGTCACCGGAGTGCCCGGCGTTAAATCCATGTAGCGAAGGGCCCTTTTCATACCCTCACGTCTGACCGGATTCTGCTCCCGTTCGGGATCGGGAATGGATCCGGTTATTGGAACGACCATCTCGGGCGAGGTCCCCCAAGTCACCTGCGGCAAGATCGTCGAAGCGTCAATTTGGACCACCGCGTCGAATTTCGCATCCGGATCGCTGCACAGTTGTCTCCAAGCCTGAACGGCCGCGGACCAGTCCTCGTCGCCGGGCGCGAAAGGCCGGCCCCGGATGTAATCGATGGTGGTTTGATCGACCGCGACGAGTCCCGAGCGCGCGCCGGCTTCGATCGCCATATTACAAACGGTCATGCGGCCTTCCATCGAGAGCGCCTGGATTGCTTCCCCCGCGAATTCGATCGCGTATCCGGTACCACCCGCGGTGCCGATCCGGCCGATGATGGCTAACACGATATCCTTGGCGCTGATTCCGGCGCCGACCGGACCTTCGACGCTGACCCGCATATTCTTCGATTTCTTCTGGGTCAGGCATTGGGTCGCGAGGACATGCTCGACTTCGGAGGTTCCGATGCCAAACGCCAAGGCCCCGAACGCACCGTGCGTGGAAGTATGCGAGTCGCCGCAAACCACCGTCATACCGGGCAGTGTGGCTCCCTGTTCCGGCCCGATGACATGAACGATGCCCTGACGCGGGTCGTTAAGAGCGAATTCGGTGATTCCAAACTCCGCGCAATTCTGGTCCAGGGTCTCGATCTGCAAACGCGACACCGGATCGGCCACGCCCTGGTCACGATGCTTGGTCGGTACATTGTGGTCCGCCACGGCCAAACTGGCCGAAACCCGCCAGGGTTTTCTCCCGGCGATCCTCAAACCCTCGAAGGCCTGAGGGGAGGTGACTTCGTGGACCAGATGGCGATCGATATAAATCAGCGAAGAACCATCGGGATTCTGATGAACAATGTGGTCATCCCACAACTTATCGTATAAGGTTTTTCTGGACATAAACAGGTAAGACCCTCCTATCGTCAGCCGGGCCAGTATATTTCATTATAAAAAAACTATTCTAAGCTGCTATTGAAATGTTCACAATCACGGGAATCGCTTTGGCTAGAGGAGGAAGGGCGCCTCGAGAAGTTTTCCGGGGTGCGGCGGGATGTGATGGAAG
Source organism: Methylococcales bacterium (assembly GCA_050740335.1). GTDB lineage: Bacteria > Pseudomonadota > Gammaproteobacteria > Methylococcales > UBA1147 > UBA1147. The sequence continues at coordinate 25,510 of JBOICY010000497.1, forward strand.
CACATGGCCTGTTCAGCGCGCTACGGGTCGGGGCAGCCATTATTGGCACACGCCGGATGCCGGGTGGATAAAGTCCATCTTACCCAATTCGGGAGAGCCTTGAAAGGGCTCGGCATCGAGATGACCGCGGCGTATTCTCCGGAAACTCGAAGCCGCTCGGAGCGAGCCTTCGCTACCCACCAGAGTCCGGTTGCCCAAGGACCTTCGGCTGGCCGGCATCAGCGACCGGACTGCCGCCAACAGCTACCTGCGCGAAGTGTATCGACCCGTGTTCAATAAAAATTTCGCACAGCCTGCACGGGAAGCGGGTTCAGCCTTTGTGCCTTTTCCGGTGGTAATCTGGACGACCTATGGTGCGAACAGCAGGAGCGCACAGTCGGCAAAGACAATTGTACGCGCTTTGGATGTAGCGGACCAGATCGTCTCGGGTTGGCATCACCGTTGGACGACCGATCCGGATTGCGATCGTGCGAAAGCCGGCACCGAAATCATGTTGCAGTCCGCTCCGTCGCATCGCAAGCTCATTCACTGTGACCTGATCGATATCAGGATCGGGAGTCTGGCTTGGAAGCAATTTCGCTGTAATTCCGAGGAAGCCGAAGGCCTGTGTTGTGACAGCCAGCGCCCCGGTTTGAATTAAGCGATCAATGGCGCACAGGTGAAGATTTTCGATACACTGGCGACCCGAAAAAGCGCGTCGGGCTGGGTGACCGGATATCCCGGTTCCGCCCAGGTGTAGCCGCGCCTGGCTACCAGTACGCCGTTGCGGGCGACTGCGATACTCATGGCACGAATGGCATGGGCCACCATGAATCCTTGGACCATTGCATCCATCTCGGTGTAACTGGCGAACGGTTCTCCGGTCACCGACCAATGTCTGGCCACCAGAGCTTCATCCCGCACAAGCAGCGACGCATAACGGCTGTTTCCACCAGTACCACCAGCCTGGACCACGAGAGGTTTCAACCCTTGCGCCGTTCGTCTATTGAACTCCGCCTGGTAATCGTTGGCCTTCAAGCCATCTCTAGCCCACCATTCCCCGATAGGCTCATCGCGGAAGACGGACAGTATTCATTGGCTTGGCGCAACCGCCACGTAGGACAAATGCGTGCCAGCTTCGACCGCTGCGTCGAAGAAGTGCTGATGGGTGGCCGGATCTGCCCACCACCATCCCAGGGAACTGGCTTGTCGTTCTTGACCCATACGCCGGCAAACAAAGCATCACTAGGCGTGCCATAGACTGCAAGACAGCGTGGGATATAGCCCTGATCAAAGGCCCGCTGGTTTTCGAACTTTACCGAGTTGATTCCGGCGGATGGATCCCACCACAACTGATGACGCGCATACCACGGGGAAGTCACGCCGGCTTCGAATACCGCGGCGAAGGTCGCGTCGTTATACCCGCCTGTGGCTGTTACCAGGATGGGAGCGAAGCCCTGGCCCGTCAGTTCATTGAAGCGCGCCTGGTACTGGTTTGCATCCAAATTGTGGACGGCTATCCAGGCGGGACCTGGACGCTGCACCCACACTGCCGCATAACGCGCATCGCCGGGAGGGCCTGACGCGCTTAACGAGATCGGCCTGAATCCTCCCCCGAGACGCCAGCTCATCAACACGCGCCTGATGCGTCAACGCAGTAACATTGTGATATGCCTCACCTATGCTCATCCGGCCTACTCCTTCTTCGCTGTAGCTGTAGTTGTCGTGATTGGTGTGCTTCTGGCTTTCTCCGCGTTCGCATACCCAGCTTTATTTCACGCTTACATTCACTTGGGCTTAATCTCCTTTGCCCCACGTTAACGCCAGCCAGAGGTCTTCCATCGAGTTGTCGTTGAAGTAGAGGGTTAGCGCTCAGGTTGGCGCCGGGAGCGGAATGTTGGTTAGCTTGCCCACGCCAAGGGCGCCGAAAGAGGTGTCTTTTACCATGCTGTCTTCCTTCCTCGTCCCAACCGGTTCATCGGTGAGTTTGTTGGAAACCGTAATAGTGGGTTTGGTATCCTTGTTGGGTTTGGCAAACAAATCCACTCGCTTCACGGCTTCGAGCCTGGCCTTGCTCCAGAATGGGTAGTGTTCTTCCCGAAAGTTGAGGGTCAGTGCAGCAACCTTAGTTGCACCTTCAAGCTTGACGCTCTTAAACTTCGCCCACTCGGTCGGAAACTCGTGCCGTATGGAGAACAATCGCAACGACCCGGTGGCCTGGACTTCTTCGATGCGGGTCTTGAGGTTGGCGACCGCGCCGTTGCGGAGCAAGCCGCCGCCTTCCCGGGCGGTATACCGAAGATGAAGGATGACGTCCGAGATGGTATCGTAGTTAAACTGGCGTACGTCGGACGGCAGCTCCAACTGCCACTCACTGACGACGCCCGATCCCTCGAACGGTAGGTAACGCTCGTCACGCAGGTT
>JBOICY010000498.1:0-6355 GCA_050740335.1 Methylococcales bacterium
ACACAAGGATGTGATCGACTCGGTTTTCGTCCTTGGGCACTGGATTCCGGCAATCCCTGCCGGAATGACGGACCCATCCTATTCATGTTGACTGCCTACTAGAGAATAGATCATTTCAGAATTGTGCCAAGACGGTTGAAACCAACCCCGGAATTCTCCCAGTCCCAGTTCATCCAGATCATGAAAGCTCTGCCGACCAGGTTCGCTTCGGGAACGGTACCCCAGTAGCGACTGTCATTGCTGTTGTCGCGATTATCTCCCATCACGAAATAGTGGCCTTCCGGAATGTAAAAGTCCCCTTCGCGTCCGGAGGGTCCCTGCATCACCAATATGCTGTGTTCGGCGCCGGGAAGCTCCTCGACCAACTGCAGCGAACCGGTCATATCCTTCCCTTGACCGACTCCTTGATAACCGCCAAGCGCGGTTGTCTTGACCGGCTTCCCGTTCAAAAACACCTGCTTACCGTAATAGGAGATCCGGTCGCCCGGCAATCCGATGACCCGTTTGATATAATCCACGCTCGGATCCCTCGGAAATCTGAATACAATAATGTCGCCCCGCTCGGGCTCCCCGACCTCCAGAATCTTGTCATTGAGCACCGGCAGTCGGACTCCGTACGCGAACTTGTTGACCAGGATGAAATCGCCGATCAGCAGGGTAGGCATCATCGAAGCGGAAGGAATCCGAAAGGGTTCGACTAAAAATGATCTCAATATCAGGACGATGAATAGAATCGGGAAAAAGGAACGAGCATATTCAACCAGCACCGGCTCCGGTCGCAGCGTGGCTTGTCCTGCGTCGAACCCGTTTAATTTCGAATAGAGCGCGTAGCCGCCCCATACCAGCCCGGTCAGCAAAGAAGCGGCGACCAGAAAGAAAGAAAAGTCATAATCCATAAGGTTGTTTTTTGTTGATGTGTACCGACAATAGTTGCAAATAGCTTTCCGGACCCGAGACGGAAGGCTATTAAAATTTAAACAATCAGGATTCCTTATTGACCTGTAACACCGCTAGAAAGGCATCCTGGGGAATCTCGATCTTTCCGACCTGTTTCATGCGTTTTTTCCCGGCCTTCTGCTTTTCCAGCAGTTTTCTTTTACGGGTAATGTCCCCGCCATAACATTTGGCGGTTACATTCTTCCGCAGCGCTTTTACCGTGGAACGCGCGATGATCTTTGAACCGATCGCCGCCTGAATCGCAACCTCGTACATCTGCCTCGGAATCAGCGCCTTCATTTTTTCGACCAGTTCACGCCCGCGAATCTGGCTCAAGTCCTTATGCACAATCAACGACAGCGCATCGACCCGTTCGCCGTTGATCAATACATCCAGTTTGACCAGCACAGCCGGCTCGAAGCGTTTCAGGGAATAATCGAATGAAGCGTACCCGCGGCTCGCGGATTTCAAGCGATCGAAGAAATCCAGAACCACTTCGCTCAACGGTAATTCATAGACCAGCAAGACCTGGGTGCCGGTAAATTGCATGTTGACCTGGGCGCCGCGTTTTTCCACGCAAAGACCGATCACCGCACCCAGATATTCCTGGGGAACCAGAATGTTGGCTTCGATAATCGGTTCCCTGATCTCCTTGATTTCACCCGCATCCGGCAGCTTGGATGGATTATCGATTCTGATCACTTTCCCATTGTGTTTCAAAACCTCGAACACCACGGTGGGCGCGGTGCTGATCAACTCCATATCATATTCGCGTTCCAGGCGTTCCTGAACGATTTCCATATGCAACATGCCCAGAAAGCCGCAACGAAAGCCGAAACCCAGAGCTTGGGAGGTCTCCGGTTCGTATTGTAACGCGGCATCGTTCAGACGCAGCTTGCTCAAGGATTCCCGGAGATCTTCATAATCATCCGAACTGATCGGATACAAACCGGCGAAGACCTTGGGTTGGATGGTTCGGAACCCCGGAAGGGCCTTTTTTGCGGGATTGTCGGTTAAGGTGATGGTATCGCCGACTGGCGCGCCGAAAATATCCTTGATGCCTGCAACGACGAATCCGACCTGCCCGGTCTCCAATTGGTCGATTTCGACCTGTTTGGGCGTAAAAACACCGACTTTCTCTACCAGGAAGGATCTTCCGGTCGAAAAGATCGTGATCCGCTGTTTTCTTTTCAAGGACCCGTCAACCACCCGAACCAGGGAGACCACACCCAGATAACTGTCGAACCAGGAATCGACAATCAGCGCCTTGAGCGGACTTTGTCGATCTCCTTCGGGCGCAGGGATTTTCTTCACCAGCTGTTCCAGAACCGATTCCACGCCGAGCCCTGTTTTCGCGCTGATTTCCAGTGCCTCATCCGCCGGAATGCCGATAATATTCTCGATCTCGGCCCGAACCCGATCCGGATCGGCCGCGGGCAGATCGATTTTGTTCAGGACCGGAATGACTTCGAGTCCCTGATCAATTGCGGTGTAGCAATTCGCGACGCTTTGCGCTTCGACCCCTTGAGCCGCATCCACCACCAGCAGCGCTCCTTCACAAGCCGCCAATGAACGGGAGACCTCATAAGCAAAATCAACGTGTCCCGGCGTATCGATGAAATTCAATTGGTAAACCTGTCCGTCGTTCGCGTGGTAGCCGAGCGTAACACTCTGGGCCTTGATGGTGATTCCTCGTTCCCGTTCGATATCCATCGAGTCCAGGACCTGTTCCTCCATTTCCCGCTCGCTCAAACCTCCACACAGTTGAATAAATCGATCCGCCAATGTCGACTTGCCATGATCGATATGGGCAATAATGGAAAAGTTTCGAATTCGATTTTGCTCGACCACGGTCAATCGTCAATTTTAATTGCCAAAAATACCGGACTTCCCTGGCGTTGAACCAATACCGCGAGCGGTTTGCCGGAGGGTAGCGACTTGATAATCTCCATAAATTGTTCAACCGAGGTGATTTCTTCATTCTGGATTCGCAAAATTACATCGCCTTCCTGGATTCCCGCTTCCATGGCCGGTCCTTTTTCCAAGTCCTGAACCAAAACACCTGGATTCGATCCCGGTTTCCGATCCGATGGCTCTTCAATCGCCGCGGTAATCTTAATCCCGAGTCTTTTAACGGAGATCGCGGGCAGGTGATCCGATTTCATCTGAGTTTCGGCTTCGGGTGACAATTTTCCGATTTCTACGGTCAGCGTTAGCGGATGTTTCTGGCGCACGACATTCACCGGCACCCTCGCGCCGATCGGGGTCATGCCCACGATCGGAGGCAAACTCGCCGACGTTTCGATTTCCTGCGCGTTAAAATCGATTATTACGTCACCGACCAGGAAACCGGCCTTTTCAGCCGGACTATTCGGTAACACCCGCGCGACCAAAGCGCCGTGCGGGCGTTGCATACCGAACGATTCGGCCAATTCCCGGGTTACATCCTGTACCTGAACCCCGAGCCAGCCGCGATCGACCGAACCGCGGGTCTTGAGTTGTTCGACGATATTCATCGCGATACTCATCGGTATGGCGAATGACAAACCCATAAAACCGCCGGTACGGCTGTAAATCTGTGAATTGATGCCGACCACCTCTCCGTCGAGGTTGAACAAAGGACCGCCGGAATTTCCGGGATTGATCGCAACATCGGTCTGGATAAAGGTCACATAACTGTCACTCGGTAAGCTCCGTCCCTTGGCACTGACAATGCCGGCCGTTACGGAATGTTCAAAACCGAAGGGCGAACCGATCGCAAGAACCCATTCGCCCACCTCGAGATTTTTTTCCGAGCCTATTGTGACCACCGGCAGGTTATCCGCGTCGATCTTGAGCAGAGCAATGTCGCTGCGTTCATCGGAACCGATCAATTTAGCCACCAGTTCCCGCCGATCCTGAAGGCGAACAATAATTTCATCCGCATCGGCGACCACATGATGATTGGTTAAGACGTAGCCGTCTTCGGAAATGATAAACCCGGACCCCAGAGACTTCGATTGCCTGGGCTGAAATCCATGACCCTGTTCACCGAAAAAACGCCGCAGAAAGTCGTCAAACGGCGTGCCTTCAGGAACCTGCAAGCCGTCGGGGAAACGCGGATCGGTTGCGCCCGCTTTTTGCGTCGTGCTGATATTGACCACCGCAGCTCCGTTCTTTTTGACCAAATCAGTAAAATCCGGTAACTGCGCCTGAACCGGACAGGACGCGAACCACAGGAAGGCCAAATACCACACGGTCAGTTGTTTGCGGTGAAACATGAATACTCCTCCCAGAGAAAACCGGAATCGCGGTAGAGCAGAATGTCGGGAATAATGAAAATGACCTGCCAGATTAATGGCTTCCGGGTAGCGCAGTCAAATTTGTCGGAAAAACGAACGGGGCAACCACGCGGAATACACCACATCCCGAACTGTCGCGACCGATTTGCGGAATCGGATCCCTGAAAAGCTATTTTTCCGTTTCTTTTAGATAATTGATACCATCACCGATTGCCTGAACGGTCTTGGCCGGAACGGCACCCAATACCGTAATCTGGTATCCGTCCAGCAGTCGGCTGTAGGAATTTATGGCGCCCCATTGTTTCTGGTAGGAGGCAACATTGTCATTGCCCGGTTTATCCACATACACCGAAACCGAAGAAAAACCGTCGCTGAATAGAATATGATCAACAGCCTGCTTGTCGGTCGGCATAATGCTGCGGCGGTAAAATACCTGTTTGAATCCTTGCGGGAGTCCGTCGAAAGTCCAGCTTTGCTTGACATCCGGCAGGGATTCGCCGCCCCTGACTTCCCAATCCGATGTGTTCAGGGTGGCCGACAAGGTCAAGGCCTCGGCGGGCAGATGGTCGACAACCTCCAAATCGGTGAACATCATTTGCTCGACCAGTTCTCCCTTTTCGTCGATCATTTCGAATTTGAGTGGCAATCGGGTCTCGAGGTCTATCCAGATCTTTCGGCCAAAGCGAAATTCGTCTTTCGGTTTGAGCTCGATTACCTGCGATTCTTTCTGGATTACAAATTCGCGTCCGTCCACTAAGAAATCATAAAATGGCGAGTCGCTTTCAAGGTCTTCCGGCAACCGCACCAGGAACGATCGCTGCCGGCTCTGCCGGCTGACATAAATCAAGCGGGTATCGGGAAGATAGCAAGTGACTTCCTGGTCCGAGCGTATGACTTCGCGCATCGGAGAATTCAGCGCAACAATCCGTTCTTTTTCCACACCGTCTGTTTGCGCATGGAAAACACGCATCGTTTCAGCCTTTTTATCTCTGAGGTAAACCAGGGTTCCCTGATAATTGCGGTTTTTCACCGCTTCGGACAGTTCCATCAACCACTGTCGCGCCGATTGTCCCAACTCCTCATTGGAGAAAACATCGAAGGCCTGGACCACTCCCAGCATCAAGAAAAGAAGTCGATAGAAGAAGCCCATCGGAAACTGGATCATTGAGTCTGCTGGAAATTCAATGAGAACAATAAACTTTCGCTTGCCGAAAATTCAACGACCGTCGGAAAAGCTGACTACCCGCGCGAATGGCATCATGGTCGGGGCGCCTGTCGTATAGGTGCTTTCGTTGTGCGTGATCAGGTAATCGCTGAGTCGTCCCGGCAAGGCCGGATTTTCACTGGGTTTGGATTCGACCGGTACAAGCGGGGCGCGAACCTCGGTTTGAGTAGAAAATATCAAAGAGACCGGGTTGAAATGATTGCCCGGATTATTGAGTGAAGAAATACCCGACCAGACCACCACCCCGACTACCGCGAGCGCTACCGCGAGCGACGTCATTCGCAGTGGCTTTTTCCGGGCAAGAGCGCCCGGCCTCACGACCTGCACTTCCCCATCCAGGGCTTTCGAGACCCGGTCGAAAAAACCGGAATCCGGCAAACTCGCCGACCTCCCCCGGAAAGCGCAACTGGCGGCATTGTAACGCAACCACTTGGCCCTCAACGCGGATTCGTTTCGAATCCGAGTGAACATTTCCAACGCTTCCCGGGACTCCAGTTCGTCATCCAGGAGCATTGATATTTTAATATCCAGTTCCTCTTGCATTAAACCAACCCCGCTAATCCACCAAGGACATAATTTTTTTATCGATCGCTTCGCGGGCTCTGAAAATCCGCGAACGTACGGTACCTACCGGGCAATTCATCGTTTGAGCAATTTCCTCGTAGCTCATCCCTTCAAATTCACGCAAGCTGATTGCAATCCTCAATTCGTCCGGTAAATCATCGATCGCCTGCATCACCGTTTCGGCAATTTCGTCCCTTAATAACAGATGCTCCGGAGTCGCATAATCTTTTAGACGACCACCACCTTCGAATTGTTCCGCATCCTGAAGGTCAATCACATTCTCGGCAGAACGCCGGGCACGAGCCACCAGATGATTCTTGGCGGTGTTGATCGCGATGCGGTACAGCCA
>JBOICY010000499.1:0-2697 GCA_050740335.1 Methylococcales bacterium
ACCGCTGAAAGCATCTAAGCGGGAAGCCTCTCCCGAGATGAGATCTCACTGGAACCATGAGTTCCCTGAAGGGCCCTCGAAGACTACGAGGTGGATAGGCGGGGTGTGGAAGCGCAGTAATGCGTGCAGCTAACCCGTACTAATTGCCCGTGAGGCTTGACCATACAACACCCGAGCCGTTTGCGCCGAGTGTGCGACATGCGCGAGTGTACAATTTTCCAAAGAGACCGGCGGAAACCTGATTCCGCCGATCGAAGCGGTAGCGGAGGTCGAGAGCCTCCCGGCCGCCCACCGATTTGCCTGGTGACCATAGCGAGCGGGTCCCACCCGACCCCATCCCGACCTCGGAAGTGAAACCGCTTAGTGCCGATGATAGTATGGAAGGTTTCCATGCGAAAGTAGGGAATCGCCAGGCTCCTTTCCCAATACCCCGGATAGCCTCCGGGGGTTTTTTGGGGCCTCTCCCAGGCCAAACCGCTCAAAGGTAGCTCAACCAGCGATAATCGTAGACAACATCACGAATCGACCAATGTAGCGGTTTTTCGTCCGTCTTCGATTTTCGACCAGGCGTCCCGCAGAGTAACGGTCCGATTGAAGACCGGTCTTCCATCGCGGCTGTCCAGCGTATCCAGACAGAAATAACCGGTTCTTTCAAACTGAAAGCGGTCGCCCGGTTTCGCCGAGGCGAGCGAAGGTTCCACTCGGCAGTTGTCCAGGATTTTGAGAGAGCCCGGATTCAGCGCGGTACGAAAATCGGGCACGGATTCCGGGTTGGGAATCGTGAACAGACGGTCGTACAATCGAATTTCCGCGGAAACCGCATGTACTTGCGATACCCAGTGGATTACTCCCTTTACCTTGCGTCCTCGCGGATTTTTCCCGAGGGTTTCGGGGTCGTAGGTACAGCGTAATTCTGTAATCGTTCCATCCGGGTCTTTGATCACATCGTGACATCGGATCACGTAAGCCCCGCGCAACCGGACTTCTCCACCCGCTACCAGACGTTTGAATTTGTGTGGCGGAATTTCGGCAAAATCATCTTTTTCGATCAGAACCGTTTTGGCGAACGGAATTTTGCGCGTGCCGAGTTCGGGTTTTTGAGGATGATTGGCGATCTCGAGGAATTCGACCGCAGCATCGGGATAATTTTCGATCACCACTTTGAGCGGTTGCAAGACAGCCATCGCGCGCGGCGCATGGTCGTTCAGGTCTTCCCGTATTGCGCTTTCGAGCACGCCCATCTCGATCCAGGCGTCTTTCTTGGTAATGCCGATACGTTCGCAAAAATTACGGATCGCGGACGGGGTGAAGCCGGACCGCCTTAGTCCCGCGATGGTCGGCATTCTCGGGTCATCCCAGCCCGAAACATGACCTTCTATCACCAGCAGATTCAGCTTTCGCTTGCTCATAACCGTGTATTTCAGAGAAAGTCTCGCGAACTCGATCTGTTGCGGATGACAAGGGGTCTTGATCTGGTCGAGGAACCAGTCGTATAAAGGACGGTGATCCTCGAATTCGAGTGTGCACACGGAGTGCGTGATGCCTTCGAGCGCGTCGGAAATGCAATGGGTATAATCGTACAGCGGGTAAAGATTCCACTGATCCCCGGTGCGATGGTGGTGCCGATCGCGGATGCGGTAAATGGGCGGGTCGCGCAGGTTGATGTTGGGCGAACTCATATCGATTTTTGCGCGAAGTACATAGGCGCCGTCCGGGAATTCACCCTGTCTCATCCGCTCGAACAGATCCAGATTTTCTTCGATGCCGCGGTCGCGATCCGGACTCGCGCGCCCCGGTTCCATGAGCGTACCCCGATATTCCCGAATTTGCTCCGCCGACAGGCTGTCGACATAGGCCTTGCCCGCTTTGATCAGCTCGACCGCATAATCATACAATTGCCCGAAATAGTCTGACGCATGGCGCAGTTCGGTCCATTCGAATCCCAGCCATTTTACATCCCGCTCGATCGCCTCCATGTACTCGATACTTTCCTTCTCGGGGTTGGTGTCGTCAAAGCGCAGGTTGCAAGTTCCTCCGTATTCCTTGGCGATCCCGAAATTCAGACAGATCGATTTGGCATGACCGATATGCAGATAACCATTGGGTTCCGGTGGAAATCGGGTCGCGACCTTACCGGCATTCTTGTTTTCCTTGAGGTCCCGGTCGATGATCTGGCGAATGAAGTTTGTCGCAAGCGGGGTTTCCCTGGTAGACATGGCGGTTTCAGGTTCTAATTTGGGTGGGAAAATGGAAGTCCTGCAATTGATTGGAAATTGAACAGCGTGATGTAATTTCGTGATCGTCACTTGATATCATATGGATTCTATCATGACCGTTAAGCGGCCGAACACGGTACCTCGGATTTATCGAGTTTCGGGGGAAGTTCGGCCCATCGCGCGGTTTGGCCGGCAACCATTTCCAATTACATTACATTGCCTCATTTCAAATAGGAGGTTCAGCCGGAAGACGAATTGATACCGTTGATTTTGAACCAGACGAATTCGGAAATTGCCTTGTCTTCGGTGGATTCAATGGGGGCTTTCTGAGTGTTTAGAGTGGTGGATTGTCCTGAAAGTGAAGCCATCTCCTTCGAATTCTTGAGACCACAATACTTCTCCAGACGGGTTTACTAAATCCGTTTTCAGGGTGATATCACCCCAAGTCGGGATGATCGGAAACACCCAGGTATAGTTACTA
>JBOICY010000500.1:0-2529 GCA_050740335.1 Methylococcales bacterium
ACCACGACCCGCCGCCGGGGCATCCACTTCTTTGGCAAGGCTACACCGAATTCCAGTTCATGTGTTTGGGCTTTGCGCTGTCGGCGGAGACCTGAATTGCTCCATATCAACTTGTGGTAAAGGGCAGGCCTAGCCGGGCGACTCGCTTGACGGGCCATACTTCAGGGGAAACAGGGTCCAGGGGCACAGGGGAAACGAAGAAACGGGATCAATTCTAACATTCCAACACCACCCTGTTATGCTCAACGCAGGGCAAGACCACCCAGATTGGAATTTGCAGGCGCGCTATATTCCTGTAACGTCGCGGGGAGACCGGCGCGAGGACATCTACCGGACAGAGGAGGATCGTGTGGAATGGCTGCCGGTTCTTGGCAAGGTTTTGAGCGTTTCAACCGGGTCATCCACGCGTATGGTCGGATGACCAACCATGATCATTGGTTGGTGGCAACGGTCGACGGCAATTGATCGAGAGGGATGCGGCAGTTGAATGGTCTTGATACGCAGCGCTTTAACGGCCGCCTCGGGATGGTCGGGCCTCTCTATCCAGGTCGCTACCCGGCGATCCTTGTGCAGAAGGATAACGATTTGCTGGAACTGACCCGATAGGTGGTGTTGCATCCATTCCGTGCCGGTCTGGTGCAAAAACCGGAGGATTGGCCATGGAGCAGCTACCTTTCGATGATTGGAGAGGCCAGTGTGCCCCGGTGGCTGGATGCGGATGGGTTGCTCAGCCGGTTCGCCAGGCAACCGGAACAGGCGATTCAGGCTGACTGTCGCTTCGTGATGGCAGGAAAAGGGCTGCCTAGCCGGCTGGATCAGACCCGATAGCAACTCTGGTTGGGTGACGAGTCTTTCCTCGAGCGGTACCAGCAGGATAAGAAACCCGAAGCACTACGGGAAGTGTCGAAAGCCCATCGGCGGTCCGTTGCCTAGTCGATGGACGACTATCGGCAACGCTATCGGAGTCGAATGAGGCGACGACCCGCGCCTATTTATCCGGGGCGTACACGATGGCGGAGATTGGCGCCCATTTTGGCGTACATTACATGACTGTAAGCCGAGCTGCGCAACAATTCGAGCAAAAAAACAGGGAGTGATATTGGAGTGTTAGAACTGACTCTATTTCTATTCCAGATCTATCACAGCGACATATATTCACGCTCCAATGTTGAAATCGCATTACCTAATGAGTGACCAAGCGGCCACTGGTCCACGATGATACGCGATAGTTCAGGATATCGGCGATCTTTCTCTGGAAGCTTGTTGATCCGGACACTATCGATCATCGACTGAACTTTTTTCCTCATTGATTGCAAGTCCGTCGAAGGAATCTCAGTTGCGCCAGACTTCTCATACATTGCGATCTGATGAAGGACTTGTTCGGCGTGTTGAAGAAACTCATTCGGAGTCTGGCTCATCGCAAGCCTTCCAAGGTTGGAACAAAGACCTGAACTCCACCACCGGTTTGGCCAAAGTTCGGAGCGACAGTCCCTTGGAAGAACCTGGTTCCAGGTGCTAACTGGAATGCACGAAGATTTGTTGCTGAGTTTCCAGGTGGCAATGCCAATGCGTTTCTGGCCCCACCGCTAGACGGAAAAGTAGGTGTTAAAAATCTTCCACGCTCAAGAGCCTCCCCTCCGAAAAAACGAATAAAGTTTTCATTGCCTGTGGCCATTTGCGCAAGAATAGTTCCTTCTCTGAAAGATTGAATCGTTTGAAGACGATCAGCACGGGAAACACCTGCTGCTCTCAAAGTCTCGGAAAGTTCTCTAACACCAGAAAAGCCGTCATCGATGAATGTGCTTCCCTTTGCAACCCGTGAAGCCGCGCCCAATCCCGTCGCCCCCGGCGTAATGGCGCCGATAATATCCAATCCCAGCGCGGTCAGGTTCGCATCTCGTTCGCAGGCACCATCGGCACCCAGCTGGTAAAGATCATACAAGATAAAGCCGAGGTCGGCCAGGGTGTCGATGATCAGACCGGACGAATCGGTGGAGTTGGCCGGGTTGTCTGCGACGTAGCCGTACAAATTAAGCCCGCCCGCTTCCCCGATCGGGTCTCGGGAAAGCCAGCGCCCTGTGTTTGGGTCGTAGGCGCGATAGTGAGTCAGGTACAGCCCGGCTTCCCGGAGGTAGAACATGCCGGCATAGCGGAAATCCGGCAACAGCCGTCCGGAGGTCCGGATCGGGCTGCCGTAGGGAGCGTAGTCGAAGGAGGCGATGCGGCCGCCGTTCCGGGCCGCGGGCGCCTCGCGCAGCGAGCCGTTCGGGGAAAGCGCCGCCACGCGGCGGCCGAATGCGTCGGTGCAGAACCGGGTACCGCCGCCGTTCCGGGCTGCGAGCACGTCGCGCACCGAACCGAGATGATCGCGGCTGTAGACCAGCAAGGTGTTGCTGTGGGGCCTGAGCTCGCCTTCCGGGTAATAGCGGCGGGTCACCACGTCGGCGGCGCTGCGGCCCTGGCACAGAGTTTCACCGCACCACAGGTAGCGGCTTTCGCTTGCGAGGCTGCCGTTGCTGGAGAGGATCG
>JBOICY010000501.1:0-8953 GCA_050740335.1 Methylococcales bacterium
ACCGGGAGGAGTCGAACTCGCATAAAAATCACTAAACGACTCATTCCTCCTCGTCCCATTGGTCATATGCTGGAAACCACCCCTGAAGAAAATCGTACTATTGTTCTTCCTCACATAATCGTCCGACAACTCAACCATGGTCACGCGCTCTTCCAGCGCATCCACGCGCTGAACCTTCTCCGCACGGACCGCGTCCAGTTCCTGCCGCATCAGGCGGAGGGTTTCCTCCATCTGCTTGATCTTCAATTCCATATCCACCGGATCGGCGGCGACCGCCTGCGGCGCAAAAATCGCCAATGCCGCCGCGATGGAACCACCGGCAACTGCAGCCGTCAGGCGGGATACCAGCGACTGTTGTTTGTTACTCTTGTTCATTTAATCCTCCCCATTGATAATAACAGTGTGCCCAAAATCATCGTTGTCGACCTTCATTTGTCGTAGATACACAACACTTAAAACCATACACGCCGCTAATACTAGCAAACAAATTAAATTACAACAATGCTTTGTGTAAGAGACTATTCGATTTCTCGATTTAAATCAATAAAACAGTCAATTATTTTCGACGGCGCTTTAACTTTGTAGCCAATCCACAACAGGTTTTAAGTTTCCACACCCGGTACCGGCCAGATCACGCGGATGATCCATCCTGCAACACACAAGGTTTCTCCGGCAAAATCCATCGCCTCCCCGCGGGCATGAGCCGCGTATCCGATATTCTCGTGATCGGCGGCGGAATCGCGGGCCTTTTAACCGCCCGCGAGTTCATCCTGGCAGGCTATGCTACCACTCTGATCGAAAAACAGAAAGTCGGGCGTGAAGCGTCCTGGGCCGGTGGTGGCATCCTGTCGCCAATATACCCCTGGCGGCAGGCCGAATCAATCATGCTTTTGTGTAAGGAAAGCAATGCGATCTATCCGCGTCTCGCATCGGACTTGAAGGAATCCACCGGAATCGACCCCGAGTGGACTTCCTGTGGAATGGTTGTTTTGGAGGAACCCGAGCAAGGCGTCCTGGCATGGTGCGAAAAGAATGCGGTCCCGGCATGCCGGATTGATCCGATCGACGTGGACAATCTGATCCCTCGAGCCGAAGTTATTGAAAGCCCTGTGTTATGGCTTCCCGAAGTCGCACAGATCAGGAATCCCCGACTGCTGACCGCCTTGCAGATTGATCTGAAAAATAAAGGAGTCACTCTGTTCGAAGACACGGAGGTTACCGGCTTTTCGGTACAAAACGGTCGCATCCGAGGGGTCAGGACCAATCAGCAAACCTTTTCCGCGGCCGAGATCGTCATTGCGGCGGGCGCCTGGTCAAACACCTTTAGTGAGCCGTTTCCGCCGCAACCGGAAATTTTTCCGGTCAAAGGCCAGATGCTTTTGTATAAAGCAAAGCCAAGCCTTCTGAAACCGATCGTGCTGTCGAACGATCAATACCTGATCCCGCGCCTCGATGGTCACATTCTGGTTGGAAGCACCGTTGAATTTTCCGGTTTCGACAAGACCACGACTCTCGAAGCGAGGCGACAGTTGGATTCATTCGCAAGACGCATACTGCCGTCCTTGCCCCGCGATTCCCTGATCGATCAATGGGCCGGGCTGCGTCCGGGATCTCCTTCTGGCATTCCGACGATCGGCCGCCATCCGGTCATTTCGAATCTGAGTTTCAACTGCGGACATTTTCGAAACGGAATCGCGATGGGCCCCGCGGCCGCACGCTTGCTTGCCGACCTTCTGACCGAGCGTGAACCGCGCATACCTCCCGAACCGTATGCGGTCGCGCGGAAACGCTGAAGATTTCGTCCGGCTCGAAGCTTGTGTCGCTATCGGCAGACTGTATACTGTATAATCGAAAAAATCCGGGCCGGTGTAGCTCAGTCGGTAGAGCAACGCATTCGTAATGCGTGGGTCAGCACTTCGAATCTGCTCATCGGCTCCAACCTCTTGCTCAACTTGCCGGCTGAATGATTGGATGACGGACAATCAGATCTACAAGATTTCGTTCATGAATCAGAATGAAGTCTACGAAATTTACGCCAAGCACGTGTTTCAGGGTGATTTATACGGATTTGTCGTGGTCGAGGATTTCATATTCGGCGAAAACACCACGATTGTCGTTGATCCATCGGAAGAAAAACTCAAGTCGGAATTCTCGGGCGTGAAACGTTCGTTTATCCCGATGCACGAAATCATTCGCATCGACCAGGTGGAAAAACGCGGGGCGGCAAAAATACTGCCGCTGCCCACCAGATCCGATGCGAAATCCGGCCCCGCGCGTATTCATAACCCCGAGCGCAAATAGGGTCCGCGGGGTTTGCGTTTATTTGACTACTTTCAGTCTAGGTTTGGAGGGCCTGGCTTTTTCGGGTTTGGAATCCGGCGACGAACCGGACGGAGGCAGCCCGCCATCGTCGTCGTCAAAAATCATCCCCTTCCCGTTTTCCTGGGCATAGATGGCGAGCACCGCAGAAACCGGGATTTCGACCTTCATGGGCAGTCCGCCGAAGCGCGCATTGAATGCGATCTCGGAATTTCCGAGGATGAGATTCTGGATCGCCTCGGGACGAACGTTTAAAACGATCCGCCCTTCCTGAACAAATTGTTCGGGTACCACGGTATTTTCATGCTCGGCGTTGACCAGCAGATAGGGCGTGAGGGTATTATCCAGAATCCACTCGTAAAGCGACCGGATCAGGTAGGGCCTGAGCGGAGTCATCGTCACGCCGACAGACGCAGCGCGGGGCCAGCCAGATCACTCTCCTGTTCGCTCAGACTTTCCCGAAATGAACTGCGAGCGAATACGCGGTTGGCGTAGGCTCTAACCGATGCGGCCTGTTCCGGCAGGTCGATGCCAAGGCGCGGAAGACGCCACAGCAGCGGGGCGAGCGCGCAGTCGATCAATGAAAACTCATCCCCCATGAAATAGGGCTTCGCCGCGAAAATGGACGCCGCGGCGATCAGACTTTCGCGCAACATTTTTTTTGACTTGGAGGCTTTTTTGTCGTTGGAATCATGGCTGTCGTCAAGCAATGTATACCAATCCTGTTCGAGCCGATATACGATCACTCTGGATTTTGCCCGGGATACCGGATCCATCGGATGCAGAGGCGGATGCGGAAATCGTTCATCGAGATATTCCATGATGATTCTCGAGTTGTACAAAACGAGGTCCCGATCGACCATCGACGGCAAATTGCCGTAGGGATTCATTTCAAAAAAGTCATCCGGAGGATCGGCGGGATCGACATAAACAATTTCCGCGGAAATCCCTTTTTCGGCCAGAACCAATCGCGCCCGATGACAAAAAATACCGGTAGGCGAAGAATACAACGTCATTGCCGCCTTGCGGCCTGCGATATTTGCCACGCTATCCCCATTGCTTGCTTTGCCAGTATCTGGCGCTCGCATTCTAGCATGTTTTTCAATCGATCGATCCGCGCGGACCCGCGACCAAACCGTCAACCCAATGATTTTAACAGATCAGGGCTATCCCGGATGGTCCTGGCCTCGATATCACCGGCAATGCTAATGGATGTCCTTCCAATATTCTTTTTTCAACTGGTATGCAAGCACCAGAAATACCAACAGAAACAAAATGGCGTACTTGCCCAGCCGGATGCGCTCGAGCTTCGCGGGCTCCCCGACATAAACCAGGAAATTCACGAGGTCGGTGATCGCCCGATCGAATTGTTCCCGGGTCATGCGGCCGTCTTGGAGACTCACGAACCGATCGAACACTTCTTTGCCATCCTCAGTTTTGAAAACCGCTCGTTGAAGACCCTGTATTTCCCAAAAAACATCCGGCATCGCGACGTCCTTGTAGACCAGGTTGTTCACGCCGAAGGGCCTTGCCTCGTCCAGATAAAATCCACGCAGGTAGGTGTAAAGCCAGTCGCTTCCCCGCGATCGCGCAACCACGGACAGATCCGGAGGGCCGATTCCGAGAAACCACTCGCTCGCCTGGTTCATGTCCATGGCGGTTGTCATCGAATCATTGATCGTTTTAGGGCCGACGATCAAATCCCGACTGACCTCATCCTCGTTCAGCCCGAGATCGGCTGCGATCCTGGAATAGCGCATATGTTTGGCGGAATGACAGGCCTGACAATAGCTCGCAAAAAACTGCGCTCCCCGTTTCAGAGAGGCTTTATCATCCAGATCGATATCGACGGAATCCAGTTCAACACGGCCCGAAGCCACAGCGCAGCAGGAACCCAGGAGTAATAATATCCCGATAAACTTTTTCATTGCTTAAAACTTCTTTCCAAACTTTGAAACGCGATCCTTGATCAAAGCGAGAAGTGCTTCGACATCGAGAACCGGGATTTTGTATACCGCTCCGGAACTGGTCTTGATTTCGCGGATCACACTGATTTGAAGAAACCATTCTTTGACTCGCGGCCAGTGCTTGCGGAGCGTTTCTTCAAGTGGCGGTTCCGGGGTCACTCGCTCGGGGAGCGTCGCCGCGGGTTTCTCGTTGCGCGTATAGAATGGCATCAACAGGAAAAATCCGAAGTACAGCACGGTGAAAATTCGCGCGAAAATCATGGCTACCGGAGTCGCGGGCCGGGTTCCCAAATAACCCAGGAAAACGAAACTGACCGCGAAGATTGTGAGCGCGTACTTAAAGATTTTGCCGCGATATCGAATCGACTTGATTGGGCTTTTATCGAGCCAAGGCAGGATAAACAGAATCAGAATCGCAACTCCCATCGTTATGACTCCGCCGAATTTATCCGGAATGGCCCGCAATATCGAGTAGAACGGCGTGAGATACCACAAGGCAACGATATGCTCCGGGGTCGTCAAATTATTGGCTGGGATGAAGTTCTCCGATTCCAGAAAAAGACCGCCCATTTCCGGCATATAGAAAACGATGACCGCGAACACGATCAAAAACACCGCGGCACCGGCAATATCTTTGACGGTGTAGTAAGGATGAAACGGAATCCCGTCCAGCGGGATTCCTTGAGCGTCTTTGTTGTGTTTAATTTCCAGGCCGTCCGGATTATTCGAGCCGACCTGGTGCAAAGCCACGATATGCAGGTAGACCAATGCCACCAACGCGAGCGGAATCGCGACCGCGTGAAAAGCAAAGAAACGGTTCAATGTGGCATCCGATACGACATAGTCACCGCGTATCCACAGGGCCAGGTCTTCGCCGAAATAAGGGATCGCGCCGAACAGCGAAATGATCACCTGAGCGCCCCAATAGGACATCTGTCCCCACGGCAGCAGGTAACCCATGAAGGATTCCGCCATCAGGAATAAGTAAATCAACATCCCCAGGATCCAGACCAGTTCTCGGGGCTTCTTGAACGAGCCGTACAACAAGCCACGAAACATATGCAGATAGACCACGATGAAAAAAGCCGAAGCGCCGGTCGAATGCATATAGCGGACCAGCCACCCCCAGTTGACATCGCGCATGATGGTTTCAATCGAGTCGAATGCGAGTTTCGCGTCCGGCTTATAGGACATCGTCAGCACGATCCCGGTCAGGATCTGGATTACGAATACCAGCAACGCAAGCGAGCCGAAGTAGTACCAGAAATTGAAGTTCTTCGGCACAAAGTATTCGGACAGATGTTCTTTCCAGACTTTGTCAACCGGCAAACGGACACAAATCCAATCAGAAATCCGAGACAGCCACCTGGACATCAGCCGACCTCCTCGCTCGATTCTTCTCCGACAATGATCCGGGTATCGCTTAGATAACGGTACGGTGGAATTTCAAGATTGGTCGGTGCGGGAACACTCTTGTAAACACGGCCGGCCAGGTCGAAACGGGAGCCGTGACACGGGCAAAAGAAACCGCCTTTCCAATCCGACCCGAGATCGGAGGGTGCGAGTTCGGGCCGGAAGGTTGGCGAACAACCCAGATGAGTACAGATACCGATCGCCACGAAAACCTCCGGTTTGATCGATCTCGAGGGGTTTTTCGCGGCATTTGGCTGGATTGAATCCTCGGAATCCGGATCTCTCAGGAAGTCTTTCAGCGCGCCGAGGCTGTCCAGGCTCTCCCGACTTCTACGAACAACCCAGACCGGTCTTCCGCGCCATCCGACACGGATCAGTTGCCCGACTTCGAGCTTGGAAATATCGATTTCGACCGGCACGGCCGCCGCTCGGGTTCTCGCGCTGGGTTCCATCGCAGACAAAAACGGGACGGCAACAAAACCCGCCCCGATCGCGCCGACGACGCTTGTGGCGACCGTAAGCACACGCCGACGCCCCTCATCCACCGCATCATCATTCATGGTAGAGTTCCTCCCCGGAATATGAAGATATTGTTCGTGGCTCAGATTCTGTGGGAAAAGAAATCTCAGGTCAAGCAATAGAGTGGCCCAAAATCCAAGAACTCCGGATTATGGCTACTGCTTTACCGTAGAAAAATCAGGGTACTACTACGAAATAATCCGCTTCAACGCGCGAATAAAATTATCGTTCTCGGCGGAATTACCGACCGTGACGCGCAAACATCCGTGAATGAGGCCGTGGCCTTTGCTCAGATTCTTGATCAGGATACCGGCATTTTTGAGTTCCTGATAAACAGTACCCGCGTCGCGCGCTTCAACCTTGAACAGAATAAAATTGGTCCGGCTCGGAAAGGGCCTGATGCCATCCAATTCACTCAGGGCCTTGAACAGCTTTTCCCGCTCGGCGCGGATTGCCTCGCTCTGCCGTTCATAGAAGGGATAGTGGGATAATGCGAACTCGGCGCTAACCTGCGTGAGGACGTTGATATTGTAAGGCAACCGGATCTTGTCGAATTGTTCGATCCAGGCAGGATGCCCGACCAGATATCCCAGACGCAGGCCCGCGAGCCCGAGCTTGGATAGAGTCCGCATCAGCAAAAAATTGGGGTGATCGGGAACTCTGTCCAGGAACGTGGCGCCCGCGAACGGAGCATAGGCTTCGTCGATGACCACGAGTCCCGGAGCGCTCGCCAAGATCGCCTCGATAGCCGATTCATCAAACAGGTTACCGGTCGGATTATTCGGATAGCACAGGAAAATCACGCTCGGCCGATGGAGCCGGATGGCCGCATCCATGCGCTCCGAGTCCAGCGCGAATCCCGCGGGACTCAGAGGGACCCCGACAAAGTCCAAACCCAGGCTCCTCGCGATTTGTCCAACCATCACGAAGGTCGGCTCCGGCGCCAGCACGGTCGCACCCGGAACGGCGACAGCCATCAGCAGGATCTGAATCAGTTCATCGGAGCCGTTGCCGAACAGGAGGCCGCAGGAATCGGGCACGCCATTCACGCGCCTGACAGTCGAGGCCAGAGCCTTTGCTTTAGGATCCGGATAACGATTCAGATCACAGGCACGGATCGCCTTAAGCCACGATTCCCGCAGTTCATCCGGGAAGGGATAGGGATTTTCCATGGCATCGAGCTTGATCATTCCGGTCGCCTCCTGAACCGAGTAAGCGTCGATTCCAATCACGTTCGGACTGACGATCGAACGTATGCTGTGTTCCAGGTCCGCCATGAATCTAAGCCATTCCAGTCTGGCCGGATTTCTCGCAGGGCTCCATTGTTACCCGCGAATCCGATATTCGGCCGAACGCGCATGGGCGGTCAAGCCCTCGCCGCGAGCCAGAATCGATGCAACTTTTCCGAGTTCACTCGCTCCCGCGCTGGAACAATGGATGATGTTCGTGCGTTTCTGAAAATCGTAAACACCGAGCGGCGAAGAAAAACGCGCCGTACCGGCAGTCGGCAACACGTGATTGGGACCCGCGCAATAATCCCCGAGGGCTTCGGCGGTATAACGTCCCAAAAATACCGCCCCGGCATTCCGGATACGATTCAACAGCAATTCCGGTTCCGCAACCGATAATTCGAGGTGTTCCGGTGCGATCCGGTTTGCGATTTCGACCGCCTCATCGAGGCTCGACACCTGGATCAAGGCACCCCTCCGCCTGAGCGAGGTCCGGATGACCCCGGCACGTTCCATTTCCGGCAGCATCCGCCGGATGCTGGATTCCACCGCGTTCAGATAGGAATGATCCGGAGACAGCAAAATCGCCTGCGTGTCTTCGTCATGCTCGGCCTGGGAAAACAGGTCGGCGGCGATCCAATCCGGATCGGTTTGTCCATCGCAGATCACCAGAATTTCGGAAGGACCGGCGATCATATCGATCCCGACTTGCCCGAATACCAGCCTCTTCGCGGTCGCGACATAGACGTTACCCGGCCCGACGATCTTTTCCACGGCCGGCACGGTTGCGGTCCCATAGGCCAGCGCCGCGATCGCCTGAGCACCGCCGATTCTGAAAACCCGGTCGACCCCGGCCAGATTGGCCGCGGCCAGCACCAGCTGGTTAATTTCACCGCGCGGCGCCGGCACCACCATGACCAGTTCGCGAACACCGGCGACCTTGGCCGGGATCGCATTCATCAACACCGTCGAAGGATAAGCGGCCTTACCGCCCGGAACATAAAGTCCGACCCGATCGAGCGCGGTCACCCGTTGGCCGAGAACCGTTCCATCCGCTTCGGTAAATTGCCAGGGCTGGATCTTTTGATGCTCGGCATAGGCTCTGATCCTTTCCGCGGCAACAGTCAGGGATGAGCGCAATGTTTCGGACACGCAAGCGAGAGCCCTGTCCAGCACAGCCCGGGAAATCTCAAGGGATTCTGGAGACTCCGGCCTGAAATGATCGAATCGCTCAGTATATTCGATCAGGGCTCGGTCCCCTTCTTTACGGATACGCGCGATAATCTCCAGGACCCGTTGATGAACGCTCGAATCCGCCTCGTCGTTCGACGCCTGTAACTTGCTCAGCGCCGCATCAAAACCGGGCTCGGCCGTGGACAAACGGTTCATTGCGAAGTCCGCCATGTTTCAATTCCCCCGTGTTCGAACTTTTTGGGTTTCCTGTTCCAGAATCTGCAACAATTCGTCGATCGCGGCGTGTTTCATTTTCATCGCCGCCTTGTTGAC
>JBOICY010000502.1:0-21870 GCA_050740335.1 Methylococcales bacterium
ACCGTTGGAAATTACGCGCCGGCATTCGCTTTTCGCGAAAGCCCGGAATTCAGCTTGTGCGGCTTCCATCGCCTGGTACCGGTCATCTTTCCAGTCCGAATAGGGTGAGTTCCCGGCGACGGTTTTATATTCATAGCCGGGGGAGTCTCCAAAGTCGCAGGACACGAGACTGAACAACAGGGCAATAGCAACTCTTTTCATTAATGTCTTCGATCCCGCATTGTTAACAGCCCGGGCACCCAATTGCGTAAACTGAGAAACCATTTCGGAGTCGGAAGCTATTTTATACACAAAACCAACCGCTTTTTCGCCTCATGATGGCCCACACCGAATTTCCACGAACCTTCAAGCCGGAGTACGGTCAAATTTCTGAAGATCTGGTCGATTCCGCATCTCGAATCCGACTTTAACTGAAGGGATAAAATTTAAATACTAACTTGAATAGGGAATTGCTCGCTTCCTTATCCGGATATAGGAGGTATTCATGGAATCTGTTGTCTATCTGTTCATCTTTTTAGTCGCCACCGTGCTCGTTCTGTATGACAAAGATCTGGCAATCGCAAAAAAGCCCTGTGAGATCTGTATGCCACGCTATTTGATTCTTTTGGTTCTCGGACTCCTGTTTCTTGGCGCCGAAGCCTTTGCCTTGGTCGCGACACACAAGGTCTGGGTCATATCCGGTGTCATGGCACTTTCGATATCGGCTTTCCTGTTCGGTGTTTTCTTTATCTGGGAACGCAAGAAATGGGCTCTCGCGGTGCTGCAGATGTGCTATGTCTTGATGATAACGGTGCATTTCTATTCCTGGTGGTAACAAGAATCCTGCCACGCAGGATCTTCTCAAAGATTAACCGCAAGGCTCGGGCCGGCGAGACGGGTCCGAGCCCTGATCGGTCGTTTTAGGAATTAACGGCGCACCGAAATCCGGACGCCGACGGGTCCGGATCTGGTTTAATCATCGATCATCGAACAGAGCGGGCTTTTTTGAAACGTCGTTTCCGGCGCTCTTTTCGCTCCGACCGGCGCCCGGTGGTAGACTGTTGCATTTGTCCGAGCCCCGAAATCTCGGGTCGTCGATGATCATCCTGAAAATTCCACTGTCGTCATGCAATTCAACGTTAAGCATCGGGACGCGCAGGCCCGCGCAGGCCAAATGGTTTTCCCCCGGGGCACCGTCAATACCCCGGCATTCATGCCGGTCGGTACCTATGGCACGGTAAAGGCCATGACCCCTGAAGAACTCCGCGGTTGTGGTACGCAGATGATCCTCGGCAACACCTTTCATCTATTGTTAAGGCCCGGCACCGAAATCATCCGCAAACATGGCGGCTTGCACCGGTTCATGCACTGGGAGGGTCCGATTCTGACCGACTCCGGTGGTTTCCAGGTGTTCAGCCTCGGCAATCTGCGCAAGATCACCGAGCAGGGCGTTCAGTTCCAATCACCCGTGAATGGCAGTCGCGTGTTCATGGGGCCCGAAGAATCCACGCAAGTCCAGCACCGGCTCGGCTCGGACATCGTCATGATTCTTGACGAGTGCACCGCCTATCCGGCCAGCCCCGATCAGGCCCGGGTGTCGATGCAACTGTCTCTGCGCTGGGCCGAACGCAGTAAACACGCCCATGGACGCAATCCCAACGCGCTGTTCGGCATCGTCCAGGGCGGAATGTACGATGAACTGCGCCACGAATCCATCGAAAAATTGATTGCGATCGGTTTTGACGGCTACGCGATCGGCGGACTGTCGGTCGGCGAACCCAAGCATGAGATGCAAGGGGTTCTCGACCGCTTGATCCCGCGCATGCCTTGTGACAAACCGCGTTACCTGATGGGGGTTGGCACACCCGAAGATCTGGTCGAGAGTGTCCGGCGCGGCATCGACCTGTTCGATTGCGTGATGCCGACCCGCAACGCCCGCAACGGCTTCCTGTTCGTCGCGAGCGGCATCCTCAAGATTCGCAACAGTCAATTCGCGGATGACACGAGGCCGCCCGACGAGAACTGCCCCTGCTATACCTGCCGCAATTATTCCAGAGCCTATCTGCGCCATCTCGATAAATGCAACGAAATCCTCGGTTCCCGGCTCAATACCATTCACAATCTGCATCACTATCAATCGTTGATGCAAGGTCTCCGGGAAGCCATCGTATCCCGGACTTTGAGTTTATTTGTCCAGGATTTTTATGCGCTACGAGGTAAATCGGTTCCGTTTATGTCATAATTCATCGTTTTAATCCGACTGGCTATTCTGGAGAGATTGATGGAGTTTTTTATTTCGAATGCCTACGCCGCGCCGGCGGAGGATCCGGCGATCGCGGGCCTTTTATTTCCTGTCGCAATCCTTTTGGTATTTTATTTTCTGTTTATCCGCCCTCAACAGAAACGCGCGAAAGAGCACAAAAACCTGGTATCCTCGTTGAACCGGGGCGCCGAGGTGGTCACCAACGGCGGTCTGCTGGGCAAGGTGGTCGATCTGGATGAAAATTTCGTGCGCATTGAAGTCAGCGAGAATACCTTTGTCCAGATCCAACGCAACGCGATCGCGAGCCTGATGCCGAAAGGTACTTATAAAAACACCCTGAAAAAAATCAAACAACAAAATCAATAATCATTGTTCTAAGCCATGGAAAACCGTTTCCCGCTCTGGAAAAATCTACTGGTGATCATGGTCGTCGCGATCGGAATATTATTTTCCCTGCCCAATCTGTACGGACAGGACCCGTCGATTCAGATTTCGGCCCAACGCAATGAACCGCTCAACCAATCGATCCTGGAATCCATAAACAAGGCACTGCATAAGAACGGCTTGGAGCCGCTTTCCGCTGCGCTTGGTGAAAGTTCGATTCTGGTCAGGTTCAAGGATACGGTAGATCAGCTAAAAGCCGCAGACCTCATCAAAGACGAACTCGGGAACGGCTACACGGTTGCACTCAATCTGGCGCCCGCGACGCCCGAATGGCTGCGCGCGCTGCATTTGGAACCGATGTTTCTGGGTCTGGACTTGCGCGGCGGCGTGCATTTCCTTCTCGATGTGGATATGGAGGCCGCGATTCGCCAGGCGGAAGAACGCTATACCGCGGATATCCGTTCGGTACTCCGAAACGCCAAGGTGCGTTACCTGGCGGTCAAGCGGGATCATGGAACGTTTCAGGTCCAGTTCGACGACCGGAAAAACCTGGACGCCGCGCTCAAGGTTTTCGACGATGAACTCAGAAATCTGGATGTCACGAACAACCAATCGCAATTGACGCTGACCGCCAAAATACCCGAGAAAGAAGAATACGAAATCCGCAAATTCGCGTTGGATCAAAACATCACCACATTGAGAAACCGGATCAACGAACTGGGTGTTGCCGAACCAATCATCCAGCAACAGGGTGACCACCGGATTGTCGTACAGTTACCCGGCGTTCAGGATACCGCGCAGGCTAAAGACATACTCGGTGCCACCGCAACGCTGGAGTTCCGCATGGTCGACGTCGAGCATGACCTCCAGAAAGCGGTGGAAGGCCACGCACCGATCGGCAGCCGGATTTATCACGAGCGGAACGGCAACCCGGTTCTGTTGCAACGGAACATCATCGTGACCGGCGATCAGATTGTCGACGCGTCCTCGGGGCTGGATCAGCAAGCCGGATCCCCGGCCGTTTTTATCTCATTGAACGGAGTCGGCGCGAATAAAATGGCCAAAACCACGCAGGAAAATATCGGCAAACCGATGGCCGTGGTTTTCATCGAAAATAAAGTCCAGACCCTTAGCGAAAACGGACAGAAGGTCCGCAAGAAGACCACGGTGGAAGAAGTCATCAACGTAGCCACGATCCGCGATTCCTTCAGCAAACGCTTTCAGATCACCGGCCTCGACAGCACCAAGGAAGCCCGCAATCTCGCCTTGCTGCTCAGGGCCGGGGCACTCGCGGCGCCAGTCGAAATCGTCGAGGAGCGCACCATCGGGCCGAGCCTGGGCAAAGACAATATTGATAAGGGCATAGTTTCGTCTCTCGTGGGCTTCGCATTGGTTGTGGTTTTCATGGGTTTTTATTACAAACTGTTCGGAATGATCGCCAATATCGCCTTGGCCATGAATGTCGTTCTGATCGTTGCGGTTCTATCCGTACTGCAGGCCACCCTGACGATGCCCGGGATCGCCGGGATCGTATTGACCGTCGGTATGGCGGTTGACGCAAACGTGTTGATCTACGAACGTATCCGCGAGGAACTCCGGAGCGGTAACACGCCGCAAAGCAGCATCTATTTCGGCTATGACCGCGCTTTTTCGACCATCTTTGATTCCAACATCACCACTCTGATTGCGGCGGCCGTGCTGTTCGGCTTCGGCACCGGACCGATCAAGGGCTTTGCGGTCACCTTATCGATCGGCATCGTAACCTCCATGTTTACCGCAATTACGGGTACAAGGATGTTGATCAACTTCATCTACGGCAATAAGCGCGTGAAAAAGCTGTCCGTCTAGCGATCTTGGCGAATTTCGGAGAACCTAAGCGTGAATGTATCAAATCTAAATATCGATTTCCTGGGTCAGCGCTGGATTACCCTGGTCGTATCCCTGATCTTTCTAGCCGTGTCGATCGGATCGCTGGTTTTCGACGGCCTTCGCTTTGGCATCGATTTCACCGGAGGCACGCTGCTCGAGATCGGTTACGAGCAGCCGGTGGAACTCTCGAATATCCGCGACGTTCTGCGGGCAGCGAACTATGGCGATGCTATGGTGCAGCACTTTGGAACATCCCGTGATGTCCTGATTCGCATACCGCTCAAGGCTGGCATCACCAGCAGCGACCTGAGTAACCGGATCATGGAATTATTAAATGCGCCGGGCAACCCCCGGGGAGAAAAGCTTCGAGTGGAGTTTGTCGGCCCGCAGGTTGGTGATGAACTGGCCGAAGACGGCGGCCTGGCGATGCTGTACTCCATGTTTGGCATATCGATCTATGTCGCCTGGCGTTTCGAATATAAGTTTGCGTTAGGCTCGGTGGCGGCCTTGGTTCATGATGTGGTCATCACCCTGGGCTATTTTTCGCTGCTTGGTCTCGAGTTCGATCTGACGATCCTGGCCGCAATACTTGCCCTGATCGGTTATTCATTGAACGATACGATCGTGGTCTACGACCGGATACGTGAAAACTTCCGAAAGATGCGCAAGGGGACTGTGATCGAGATTATGAACGCGTCGTTGAATCAGACGCTGAGCCGGACAATGATGACTGGGGTGACCACCCTGATGGTCCTGATTGCGCTCGCAGTTCTAGGCGGAGAAACCAACCACAACTTCTCGATCGCGCTTATAGTGGGCATCGTGGTTGGAACCTATTCATCCATTTATATCGCGACCCCGATTGTGCTGGGCCTCGGCCTCACCCAGGCCGACCTGATCCCGCCGGAGAAAGAGGGGGATAGGATCGACCAGCGTCCATAAACTGAAAAATCGAGACCTCGCGTCGATTCCCTCGGCCCGAGCCGTAACCGGCACCTGAAACGGTAAATGTTTGTGGTTCCTGACAGAATTTCAACCCGGTGTTTCCGCCGATCAACGATTCTCAGGAAATCTGGGAACGCTCCATCCGGCAACTTTGGTGATAATCGGTAAAGGACCGCGCATTCTCGGGACCCATGTATTTTCTGAGCAGGCGAATATCGGTCCGACAAAGATCCACTAGAATCAAACCGTCCAGGACGTTGGTGAATCGATCATCCACATTGAAACCCAGGAACCGTCCGCCGAGCTTCAAATAGTGCTTGATCAGAATCGGGACCCCTTTGCTGTCGGCTTCGATCTCCGCGATCAAATTGGAAACCGCAGCGAGATCCTTCGATTGTTCGGGATTGCCGCCTCACCAGGCGACCGGGTTCCGATAGTTGAAAGGCCTGCGCGCTTTGACGTAACGCGCAAGTTCAACGTCGAATCGGTTCAAGCGCAGAAAATCCACGAGCAATTGCTGCGACACGGTCTGGTATTCATTGCTGATACTGACCGGCCCGGACAACCTGCGGTAGCGCGGATTCCGCGCGACGAACCGCCCGATTCCCTTCCACAGCAGTAACAGGGGCGCATAGTCCCGGCGGTATTCCTCGCGGATAAAGGACCTGCCCAACTCGATCCCGGGATTCAACACATTTAAGAGCGGCCGCTTGTATTTGAACAAGGTCTGGGTATATAAGCGCCGCTTGCCGGAGCGCCTGAGCGCCTCATCGGTCAAACCGAGCCGGTAGGCGCCGACCACCTCGTTCTTTTTACGATTCCAGATCACGAGCTGCCGGTAATAGGCATCATATAAATCGATGTCGCTCGGCATTCCGGTACCCTCACCGCTGGCTCGAAAGGTTAGCTCACGAAGCCGGCCGATTTCCTGAAGAACCCAGGGCGCCTGGTCGGCCTTGAAGCAATAAACCGCCATTCCATCGTGTTCGACCAGACGACAGTCCCTCGGCAGTTTCTCGATTTCATCAATCAGCAAACGGCTGTCCGGGGCGTCTACGACCGGCAGTCGCTGGTTATTGAATGGCTTGGCCGTTCTCGGTAGATTGCGACCGGCGCTGCACAAGGATTTCAAAGAGTAGGTCCTGAGCCTTAAATATTGGACCACTTTGGCCCGATCACCGAACGCGCGCAGCACTTCGGCATCCACCGGGGTACCCAGGCCCACGTGAACAGTACGGTCCCGCTTATTGAGCAGTTCATGCGGCAGCAGAGCCGTGCGCAGGGCCGGGTGCAGCAATCCGAGCACTTGAAACAAACGGCTGTTGTGGCCGTGAAAACAGGCCGGAATCACGGGCGCGCCGGTGGTTTCAACCAGCCAACCGAGCACAGGATTCCATTCGGAATCCGTGACCTGTCTCCATTCAAGCCTGAAATGGGAGACCTCCCCGGCGGGAAACAGCATCAGCATCCCGCCCTGTTTGACCCATCGGACCGCTTCCCGGATCGGAGGCAAGTTTCGGGACTTCGAACCAATTCCATCGAACGCGTCCATACCGATAATCAAATCCCGCAATTCCGGGATTCTAAGCAACAGGTTGTTGGCCAGGATCTTCACATCACTGCGTATCCCGAGAAGAATAGAGGTCATTACAATCGCATCGATGCCCCCGAAGGGGTGATTCGCCACAACAATCGCGGGACCACTCCTTAAACCCGCTCCGAAATTTTCCCGGTGCACCTGATAGCGGATATTCAGGTGCTTCAACAGAGCGTGGACAAACTGGTACGGTCCAGGGCTTCCGGAACAGTCCCGATACACTTTTTCGAGCTGTCTGAGCCCGAGAAGCTTTTCGACCCGAATGACTAGAATCCTGTTCAACCCCCGATGAGGCGCCAGACGAAGGATATCCGCGAGCCTGAAGGGGTGTTCCGTCTCTTCGAAATGCATGGCCGACTCCGTTGCAGAAAGGTACATTTTCGAATTCAACCGTCGTTGGAATGGTTCCAATTAAATCTATAAGGAAGCGATGACGGTTTTATGAAGGTTCCTTTACCGTTTCATGAACCAATGCGAAGAGCTGGTTTCAATCCGGAAAACCGAATCGCGATGGGGAGTTGAACGGAAAATCGATAGGCGGGAAGAACCGGTCGTGTTCTAGTAAAGTGTAAAAGAGTTAAAGGAAAATAGTTACGAAGTCCTGGCGCAACGGAAACCGATGACGTTGTACCAGATCGCGGGATAGCTCCAGTCGCGGTCCGAGGCCCGAAGATTCACTGGAAGGCTGTCCCACGAGCCACCCCGAATAATTTTTAAATCGGTGGCTGTATTATTACCAGGATTCGTTTCAGCACCTTTCCGATCAAAAAAACCGGCATCATAGAAGTCCTGCACCCACTCCCAGACATTTCCGCTCATGTGATAAAGCCCATAGCCGTTCACGCCATATTTCTCCACGATCACGGGCGCTGTATATTCGTAGCCGTCTTTATCACTATTACCGTTGGTTTTAGAAACCAATTCAACAGGATTGTTGCCAAACGACCATTGGTACCCTTCAGGCCCTCGAGCGGCTTTTTCCACTCCGCTTCGGTCGGAAGCCGCTTGTGCTTGAACCGGCAGTAGGCCTCGGCCTCGTACCAACTGACGCCGACGACCGGATAGTTGTCCCTATTGACTCTTTCATTGTTCCAATATTCTGGCTCCTTGCTTTCCGATTTAGAGATAAATGCCCAACCATCATCGCTCCATAGCGCCTGACCGCCCAAGTCCTTGGAACCGTATCCGCCAGCTTCGATAAATTTCCGGTAGGCCCGGTTACTCACCTCGGTTATATCGATCAGGAAGCCGTCGAGCCGGACATCGTGCGGTTTTGCATCCGAATCCACCCCATCATTGTCTTTATCCCCCATTCGGAATTCGCCCGGAGGAATAAAAACCATGTCGGCAGGAATATCCTTCGGGGGAGCCGCCAGCGTCACTTCGACTCGGTCATTGAATCCCTCGATATGCACCGGATATTTCAGCGGCGGTGTTTTGGATTTGTCCGTCAGCGCGTAGTCGGCGCGACCTTCCAGATTGGTCTCATTCCCATCCGAGTCAACCGGGCCGGGCGGATACTGTTGATTGTTCAGATAATGGTAAATCCGTTCCAGCTTCAACCCGTGTTTTCCGGCGTTGTCTAAAATCAGTACACCGATTTTATTGTCCTGGCGGTACCATTTCATATAAAACTTGCCGGATGCCGCTAAAGGAACCAATACCACAAGTCCGACCAGAACAAGCCCCAATACCCCGGCGCGAAGACTTTTGTCCAGCAACTCCTTCTCTCGAGCATTCCGCTTCAAATCCGAATAACGGCGGATCTGCAGGGCCTTGCGGAACGGGATCCGGGTGTTCCGATCGACCGCGTATTGCTGCAGATAGTGCCGGAACGCGTAATTCGCCTTTTTCACCTCATCCAGAACCGAACCGGAGATTTCGTTGACCTTGGCGATCAGGTATTCGTGGGTGAATTCATAGTGCCAGGGTTCCTGGTCCTGAACCTCGCGCAAAAGCCTCGCGTCGACGAAGCTTCCCACAATGTTCCGTACCAGGTCCCGGCTTTTCTGCGTCCTTTCGCTGATCTGGTCGAGGGTCAGCGCGAGTTTGGTATTGTCTTCCGAGATCAGGCAGCGCAGCACCGGCTTCACCTCCTGCTCGTTGCCCGAACGATGCACGACATCTTCGAGATAACTGTGTACCAGGGCTTCCTTCGCGCCGGTTTGCTGATATTGTTCCTCGTCGTATACGTGCTTGCGCTGCATTTGCAGGCAGACGATCTGCAACTCCGTGGGCAGTACCCGGCCGTTGACCGCGAGATCGTCCGCGACCCGTGCGCTGAGTCCGGGTTGAAAGGGCAAATTGACGAACTGGACCGAGCGCTCAATGATATCGGCCGCCTGTTTGGTACCGAACTTTTCCAGCGGATAGACCTTCCGGGTCGACAGCGGCTCGTCGATATAGGCTTTGAATTTGAGGATTCGCGACAGAAAGTCCTCGCGCAGCGCGAACAGAAACTTGAGCGCGAGGTCGGCGTCCCGAACACATGCCGAGACAAATCTCATGAAAGGCTCGCGCGATTCTTCGGTCGGAAAATGCAGGAAAATTCCTCGAACTGGTCGCAGCACAGGACCAGCGTCGAACCGGTCTCTTGGCTGACCCTGGCCAGATATTCCTTCAAGCCCTCATCCGGTTCCGGTTCGATTTTCGATGCTTTCCCGAGCGTTTTCCGGATCTCTTTGTCCGGATCGTTCAGCAGCCGCAGGTAAACCGCGAGATCGCCCTGGTCCGTGAGCTTCGGGATCAATCCCGCGTTCAGCAGCGAAGTCTTGCCGCTGCCCGACTCGCCGCTCAACACACCGAAGCGGAAATCGCGGTGGCTAACCATCTGGAACAGTTCACCGGTGTCGCTGCCGCGGCCGAAAAAACGGTCCCGGTCTTTTCCTTCGAAGGAATTCAGTCCGATAAAGGCCGAATCGGTGACCTCGTCCGGAAGCAGCGCTTTTTTCTTTTTCGATTCGCGGTAAACGATCCAGACCAACGCGGCGGATACCAGAACCCCGGCAACGATTGCAGCGACAATTTTGTTTTTGTCCCAGGCTTGAAACAGCGCGATCGCCGAAGCGCCGATCGAAGACACCAGAACCAACAAGTTCTGTATTTCAGAAAGCGACTTGGTTATTCCAGAGATTGTGATTTTCGATTCATCACGACAACTCTCGGCCATTCGTGCGTACCCCCCAGCTGTCGTTATTTTGCGATTTTAGGCCACAATTCGCATCGAATATCGATTCCGTTAATGCGGGATCATGATCGCCCTATTGCTCTATCGTGACAAAGCCCATTTTGACGATGCCCGCATGCTGCACGGCGGCCATGACTTCAGCGACTTTGCCATAGTTAACGGAATGGTCCGCGAATAAATGGACGGCAATATCCGGATTGCGGGACAGTTCGTTTTTCAGCGCGGCTTCCAGTGCTGCCGGATCCGCGATGATCTGTTTATTCAAGGTAATGAACCCTTTCTGATCGATGCCCAACTGTAAGGTCTGAGGGTCAACATTGGGCGTAGTTTGCGCCGTTTTCGGCAGGTTGACCTTCACCGATTGGGTCAGTAATGGAGCCGTCACCAATAAAATAATGACCAGCACCAGCATGACATCGACGAGCGGCGTCACGTTGATTTCGCTCATCGCGTCCTGATCGTCGGAGCGCGATTTAAATGCCATAACCTTACTCCGGGTGAGCGTCGTGATTGAATGCGATACGCAGAAAACCGTCGACAAAGTTTTCCAGGTCGATACGGTGATGTTTGGCGCGTCGTAAAAAAAAGTTGTACGCCAACACGGCCGGCACCGCCACCGCGATGCCGGCCGCCGTAGCGATCAGGGCATCGCCGATGGGACCCGCAACCACATCGAGACTGGCCGAACCGCTTTTACTGATGTCCTGCAGGGCGTTCATAATCCCTAAAACCGTCCCGAATAATCCGACGAAAGGCGCTGTGCTGCCGATGCTGGCCAGCGTGGTCAGACCGCTTTCCAGGGTGCGCATTTCTTTTTGGGTCTGCACGCGCAAGGCCTGTTCGAGCAGCGAATCCGGCGAGCCCCGGTATTTGAGTGCGGCGCTGTCCAACTGCCGCATCTCGGACAGCCAGGCAAAACCACTGCAGGCGACATGCGCCTTTGGCCCCCGCAATAGTCCGGCCCGCAGGTTTTCTGCGGACTCCAGATTGGGCAGTTCCCAGAATGCTTTCACATATCTGCGGTTGTAAATGCTGTTTTTTGAGAATTGCAAAGCCTTAAGAAGGATAATGGCCCAGGTTGCGACAGAAAATATCAACAGCGTATACAAGGTACCGTCGATGATGAGAGCCGGTGGCAGCTGGTAAGACATGTCTATCTCCAGGATAGGGAATGCTCATTTCCAAATTATGATTTGGATAAAGTAAAACGGATCGGCACAATAACCGAACTTGCTACGGGTGTTTCGCCGCGTTTGGCGGGAATAAACGTCCACTTTCTGGTGGCTTCGACGGCCGCTTTGTCGAGCGATTCGTGACCGCTGGTCCGATGTACCGTGACATTCGCACAATGCCCCTCCCGTGTTACCTGAATCAACAGCAAAACCGTTCCTTCCCAGCCCCGTTTGCGCGCGATGCGCGGATATTCGGGCGCGGGGTTATTCCGGTAATTGGGCTGATAGCGGGCTTCTGTAAAGGTTTCCGTGTCTGACTTTATATTTTTTTTCCCCGCTGCGGCAGGACTCGCAGACGAGGAGGATGTTTGGGTTTGGCTCGATTGCGGTTTAGAAGCAACCGACTCGGGCGCTGCTGCGGGCGCGGGAACGACAGGTGCTTTTCGCGGTATTAGCGCGAGAGGTGTCTTTTTGGGAGGCAAACGTACTTTTTTGGGACTCTTGGGCGCGGGCTGCTGCTTGACAACCGGCGCAGCGGCTTTGGGCTTTTCGACCGAGGCTGCAATCAGCGAGACATCCATGACCAGAGGTTGGGCAGGGACGGTCGGCTCCCTGGAGTCGATTATGGATTCTATTATCCAGACATGCAGCAGCAAGACCAATAGAGTCAGCTCACCCAACAGGCGAGTCGGGTTTTCTTCTCCGGTTAAGCTTTCAAACAATAATCGCGACGAACGGCCCAATCGGGCGAACAAGCCACGATCGCGCTGGCCCCAAGAAGTCTCCGGGCGCGTAAACCAATACATGGAATGATTCGGTCCTGATCGTAACAAACCAAATATTCTAAATGGATAAGCCTTCTCGAGGGAGATTTTTCGGTGAAGGTTCCCTGCAACCGCGCAAGCCGTTTCCGGATCGGAAGGAAAAGATTTTGCCGTCGGTGTGAGTGCCTAAGGCATTCACCAGCAATACCAGGTCCGCCGGTGCTAACGGTTTTCGAAGCGGTTGTAATCGAAGAGTGCCGCTTCAATCGGTTCGGCCTGACGATACGCATCCTGCAGCGCATCGCTGTAGACCCAGAAGCCCGGGTCGGTACGCCGGACCGCGAAACGCGCGGAAAGCGTCTCGTAGTCCGCTTCCGAGCGCAGATTCGCGACAAGGTTTACGAAGTCGTCCAGCCGATTGCCCGGCACCCAGTAGAAGGCATTCGGATAGGCGCCTATAAAACCCTGCGCTACCGTCAGCGTGTCTTCGTCGGGCAATCGCCTTTCCTGCTCGGAAAACAGCTCGGAGATATTGCTGTGGGCGCTATTGCGAATCAGCGTGTAATGACGATCGCGCCCATCGGCGCCGCGGATCGCCAGAAAGCTGGATTCAGGGAGGTAGGAAAGCGTCCTGCCGCGCAGACCGGCGAGCTTGGCGAGCAATGTCCCGTCGTGATTCTCCGATCCGTTTTCCGCAAGGTCGTAGTGATGGTCCAAAACCGGCGCCAGATGCGCTTTCCAGAGTCCGAATATTTCCTTGAGCGGGTCGCCGGTTTTGTAATCGATCCCGGTATTCTGAGCGAAATAGGCTTTGCTGCCGTTCAAATAGGATTTCACATCCTCACCGGCCCCTCGATACCAGCGATCTCGCACTCGGTTGCGGTCGTCCAGAGGCAGCAGGGTCAGAAAATTCATCTCGCCCTCCATGCGCAGAAAATCCATGTAAAGACGGGCTTCCAATTGGTGCAGGGCATTGCCGTAGACATCGAAGCCGGCCACCAACAGATAGTGGATGCGCTCCAGTAAGGGATAGCCCATGATCAGGACGGTCTGTGGCTGTTCGCCCTGCAGTCCCTGCACCACACTGGCACTATCGAAATGCCGGAATATGGTGAGCGCGGCATTGCGGTTGACCCCATCCCCGTCCCACAGCAGGGATAGGTTAGGGCGGTTGTTGCCTGTGAGCTGCTGATTCATGAATTCCGATTTGCGGCGCAAATATTCGGTTTCTTGATCCGAGTAGGCCAGCCATTTGATCAATCTGGCATTACTTTGCTGCTCGGTGGGCAAATGGACATTCTTCAAGACACCGGCTAAAAAGGCGGCATTTTCATTGATCAGCCGCAGGTCGGGATGAATGAAACCAACCCAGGAATGATCGGTGATCACGTTCAGCGCCACCTGGCCTCTGCATACGGGGCCTTTGATGAAACCCATCACGGTGAACTGAGCCTCATCCAGCATCAGACGGTAACGCGAACGGACCGGCAGTTGTTCGAACGCGACAAACGGATTCGCCGCGACCTCCGGATCGTAGGAGGGCAATTTCGTCACGGCATAGGCTTCGTCCAGAAACCAGTCCTTGATCCGCGCCATGCGCAGGGGATTCAGCGCATAGGGCATGTGCGTCTTCGAAACCAATGTGGAAAGATGCGGACGCAGCCGGTAATAGACGCGCGTTACACCGGGGTCATCGTAAGGCCTTCGGGTGGCGATGAGATCGACGGGCCGGCCGGGTGGGGTACGGGAGCGGACCAGTTCGAAATAGTCGCCGGGTGGAAGGTCATCAAAATAGAAGTGCGCCAGATACCAGTGTTCGTAGAGATACCGGCTCATCAATTGCGTCTTGAGATCCGCGCCGTTGAGGAAGGTTTCCCACTTTTCGACGTGGTCGCGCTGGGCGCTACTCAGCGGCGACCCTGAAGTCGCCGGCGCCCCCGCTTCCAGCCACTCCATTACGGTGCGGCTTTCCTGCTCGGACAGAGGCGGGAAACCATAGGGCATCCCCCACTCGGGGTGATCCGACTCAAAGTCATCGATTTCCTCGATGGCACTACATTGCTGGTCCCGGTCCAGTCCAAAATCGAAACGATCCGCGGGCAGCAAGCCGCTCCGCGGGAAGTCAAGGCGGCGCTTGAGATCCAGCAAGCGCGCCATCACACCGGCCTCGCGGTTCGCCTCCGCGGTGGCTTGCCGTTCGTTGAGCACCGGGAAAAATCTTTTGATCCGCCATTCGGTGTTGGTCCAGGCATCCTGAAACAGGCGAGTCGCTTCGGCCGCCAACAGGCGGGCGGAATCGTACACCCGGTCCTTATGTGCGCCGCGCGTGAGGCCCTCGTAACTTCCGAACTGCAACTGGCAGGGCGCGTCGTAGCAGGCGTGGCAAACCACACAACGGCTGTCGAGGATGGGCTTGACGTCGCGCCGGTAATCCGCTTGCGAGGTGAGACTTTGCAAGTGATCGAAACGCCCGGGATCGGCTGGTCCGTAAAGCTCGTCCCAGTGATGGCGGCCGTAAACCGTGGCGCACCCAACCGCCAGGATCACGAGGAAAACTGCAAGCAATATACGCATCGATCATCTCCGAAAATCAGCGCCAAGGTCACCCCTACGCGAAAACATCCAACCGCCATGCGGCGAACAATCGGGCGGCGCGCTCGACCAAGCCGAATATAGCTACCGAAGCGATCGTCGGTAGCCAACAGGAAAGTCACCTTTTAGTTCGAAAACGCCCCGTTTCCACCGCGCAAGGTAATCCCTTTGATTCTCCCGAGCGACTCGATTCTCTCACAATACGCTTACTTAGCAAGCGTAAGGCGGATGCCGTCAGGCGATCCGCCAAAACGTCCTGAATCACCATCTCCCGGTTAGGTGACTCTCGATCAAAAGACTTTCATTGCGGAAAAACCTGCGTTAAGATTCCTATTCTTTTATCAGGGCTTGCAGGTCTGCGCCGAGCGGAGTTTGCCGTTGGCCACGGGAACCCGGAAGATTAAGGCGCCGGCCAGATGGCACCCCTTCGCTTCCTGTGCTCAACGGGCCAGAAGTTCTGAGGTTATTCGAGCCTCTCTAGGATGGCAGACCGTACGGCGGAACGGAAGCCACATCAACCTAGTAAAAGACTGTCGTATCACCACCTTTGTGCGTACCCGACCATAGGGAAGCAGGGAAAGGAGCTTTGCGCGGTGTGATCCGCTTGGCGGGTTGAACGGCATCGGAATTCATCGCCTATAGATTGCCAATGCAGGTACGCTAAGGATCAGTTCGCCATGCCAACCGCCAGCAAAATAGATTTTCCGAACTTCGAGGATTATCTCGAAGGAGAGCGCGACGGGGAGGTTCGCCACGAATACGTGGACGGGCAGCTCTACGCCATGGGCGGAGCGAGCGAGTTGCACAATACCGTCGCGGCTGAACTCCACACGGCGATCAACAGCACGTTAAGAGACGAGTGCCGCGCATGGATGGTGGACATGAAAGTGAAGATCGAACACGCCGGCAAGATATTTTCCTACTACCCGGATATCATGGTCGCCTGCGGCGAAAATACCGGCGACCAATATCTCCGCACCAACCCCATCCTGATCGTGGAAGTCCTGTCCTCTTCCACCCGCCGCACCGACCTGAACGAGAAATTCACCAACTACACGCAAATACCGTCCTTGCTGGAATATGTCGTGGTATCCCAGGATACGCCGCATCTCCGCATTTTCCGCCGTCGGTCTGACTGGCATCCGGAATATTACTATGCCGGGGACTGTTTTACCCTGGAATCCGTGCGCCTTGAAATGGTTGTGGAAGCGGTTTATCGGCGGGTCAGGCGGGAGGTCGGATTGGAGATTGAAGGTAGAGATTGACGGCCGTAGCACGGTTAACGTACTCGCGCGGGGTGGTGTATGCAACCCGTCCCGGACATTTGCCATCACTCACCGGCGGCGTCTGATGTGGAAAAGTTCCGGACGCTGAAATCCTCCATCCGGAAGAATGAAAACGAGTTTGCGCTGTCCGGATCAGTCTTCGAATAACGAAGGGCGCTGACCCGATCGAGGTCGCTAGCCAGCCTGCCTCATGTTTCAAATCCAACTCGCGGTCAAATGCCGATCCAGCCGAAGCTGTATACGGCTTCCTCTTCATCTGGAATTGAGCAGATTTTCCCGGATCTCGGGGATCCGGCAGGCAGGGAGGGCGGATCGAATCCCTCGCCTCGATCCCTGACTGAGGCAGTCAGGGTATTCTCGTCAGTCACGAATTTCACGTCAACCTGTTTGTCCTCCGCATTCTTATTGCCGTGAATAATCGCGTTGATTACCGCTTCGCGGATTGATTTCTCTCCCTGATTCCCCGCTTAAATCGCCAGTAGGTCTATCCTAACGACTGTCCCATCTTCGGAGACATCCATGCTGCACAGGGCTCGCTCTTGTGCCCGGTTTCGTCCGATAAAAAACGGGGAGGCTCCGGTTTTTTCTAAAACATTGCAGACGAATGTCCAAAATTGTGAATTTAATCACAATAAGACTCCGATTAGAAGCTACTATTAATCCGCGAAAAACCTTAATTTTATTTGTTTTTCAATATAAAAAATAAGAAAGAGATTGTCCAGGGTTGCTACTTTATAACACTTAATAATATATGAATCAACCGGGTAGTCAGTTTAGTAACTTTTTGAATTTACCATATAAGTATAATGGTTTTACGATTTACTAGAAATATGCAGCTTTGTTCGCGAGATAATATGTTTTTCCATTTAGCAAATCAACAGATATTTTTGAGGATGGCCTTAATGCGTATTTTGCTTATTAAAGGTATTTTAATATTATTTTGCGGAATATCACACGCAGGCAGCGTTAACTTGGCCTGGGATGCGGTTTCATCCCCCGATCTGGGCGGATATCAAATTCATTATGGTAATAGAAGCAATCGATATCTCGCAAGCGTCGACGTAGGGAACGAGACGAGCCATACAATCCAAGGACTTCAAGATGGAGCCGAATACTATTTTTCGGTGAAAGCTTATTCTTTAAACCGGACGATCGCAAGCAACTTTTCAAATGAAGTGAGCACGATCGTAACTTCGCCGGTAACGGCGGATTTTTCAGTCAACCCGGTTAGTGGAACCGCACCCTTTATAGCGAGTTTCACTGATACCTCCACCGGAAATATTACGAATTGGAACTGGGACTTCGGGGACGGAACGAAGAGTACGGCACCAATTGCCCTGAAGTCTTATGGAGAAGCGGGAACCTATACCGTAAGTTTGACCGTGACGGGGCCGAACGGCACGGACACCAGGACAATGACCAATCCGATCACGGTAACCGACTCGCCACCAGTCACAAGCCTTGCAGCGAACATCACATCGGGTATCGCGCCGATATCCGCTGATTTGAACCATTTATCCAAAT
This sequence comes from Methylococcales bacterium, assembly GCA_050740335.1. Taxonomy (GTDB): domain Bacteria; phylum Pseudomonadota; class Gammaproteobacteria; order Methylococcales; family UBA1147; genus UBA1147. The sequence continues at coordinate 17,563 of JBOICY010000502.1, forward strand.
TCGTGGCGAGCAATGGTGCGAACCCATCCGATGTTTTCGAAGCCGGCTCGTTAAATGTGACGGATAAATGGACGTACGTGCCCTTCGCTCGATCCTTTAAAGACCCTGTCGTGGTGGCAGGCTCTTTAAGTTACAATGGAAAGGACCCATCCGTTGCAAGTATCCGCAATGTCGGCCAGACCGGTTTTGAAGCCCGCATCCAGGAGTGGGACTACCTGGACGATAAACATACCGTGGAAACCTTGAATTACCTGATCATGGAGCGGGGCCACCACACCTTAGGGGACGGAACTCAGGTGGAAGCGGGTTCGGTCGTTACAGACCGAATCGGGCCGCAATCGTTCGAATCTGTCATTTTTGCTGAAACGTTCAATGTCAACCCGGTTGTCCTGACTACCCTGAATACCATGAATGAAGGCGATGCCGTCACGACGAGGGTCCGGAATATTCAGATTGATGGTTTTCAATTGCAAATGCAGGAACAGGAAGCTAACATTGCAAATCATATTGCTGAGACAATCTCGTATATCGCATGGGAACCTTCGATAGGCAATTCAAGTGCTCGAGACTTCGAGGCGAATTTAACCACAGACAATGTGACTCATAATTCTTACCACCTATCCTATCAGCAGCAATTTGTGAATCCTCCGATCATTTTACTTGGCATGCAAACAGTCGGCGATGCGGATGCCGCGAACTTACGCTGGAGTGCAAACGATGAGTTTGGTGTAGACCTAAGAGTTACCGAGGAACAATCGAAAGATAGCGAGATATTTCACACGACTGAAATCGTAGGCTACCTGGTATTTTCACAATGAAGCCAGCAATTGAAAAACATTGGTTAATGAATCCGTATTTTTTTCTCAAAAAGCTCATGAGTAATTATCGTTACCTTCTATTCGTACTAATAATCTCATCATTTATTAATCCACCCTACGACTCTGCTCTTGGGGCTCCGGGCGATCCCCAACCTATGTTAGCGTTAGGGTCTCCAACCAACCTCCGGTTTACCTGGCCTCAACCAAAGGCCACACAACCCGCTTCTACACAAAAATCGACAAGTGCGGCGCCACTCGCTCCCGCTGCAAGCGCTACCGCTACGGCAGGTGGCGTCAAGTGGCACCCGGGTCATTATGTATTGGTCTACCTGAATACGGATCTAACCACTTCGGCTGTCGTATCCGAAGTGGCGGGAAATAGCCTGTTGCAGGGGATCCAAAATCGATATACCTGGGCCTCGCTGGAACCGGCCAAGGACCAATACGATTTCTCGGCGATCAAGCGCGATCTGGATATTTTACGAGGTGTTGGCAAGAGGCTTGTGGTCCAGATAATGACCAAATCCTTCAATGACGAAGACATTTATGTTCCGGCTTATATCCAATCGACGGCCTATGGCGGCGGGCTGTTCAAGATGACGACCGGGGGGTACAATCTGACCCTGTGGGACCCCGCAGTGAGCGACCGGCTAAGCGCCTTGGTCAATGCGATGGGCAAGGCGTTGAACGCAGACAATGCACTGGAAGCAGTGGTCCTGAGTGAAACCTCTGTGGGCTCCGCCGCGAGTCCGGCACCTGCCGGATACGATCAGGGAAAGTTCATCGACAACCTGCTTCTGGTGGATAGCGCGCTACGACAGGCTTTCCCCAACACCGTGGTAATCCAGTACACCAACTTTCCGAGAAAGGCATTGGGAAAGATCACCAGCCATCTCCAGAACAACGGCATCGGGTTGGGCGGGCCGGATGTATACTTGGCCGATCTCGGACTTGCTTTCGGGGTCTATCGGTACTATCCCAAACTCGCCAGCATTGTCCCGCTGGCGCCGGCCGTGCAATCGAAGGACTACACAGCCCGTGCTTACCAGGGTTCTTTCGACCCACCGCCTGTCAGCGACCTTTACAATTTTGCGCGGAACAAATTGAAAGCCAACTACATTTTCTGGCTGCGTCGAACATCATCGAACACGGATCCGATCAACTATTGGCAGCAGGTGCTGGATATGATGGCGTCGCCCGCATTTCCGAAAGATCCGGCGGGTGGCTTGGCAAGTACCTGCCCCACATCTTACAGTTCCTGCATTGAATAACAGATCGAAACGATTAGAATGGAACGACCACAATCTTTGTGGCTAAACATCCGATTATCTTCGACGGGCGCGAAAACGGACATTTACAACGATTTTCGTCAATGAAGCCTTGGCAGATGCAATTTGGCCATCCGGGGCATCCCGTCCGCATTCTCAACCGTCAACGAATGTTTGGGAAACCACGTAAACCCAACCAAACGACGCGAGGCCTGCCCATTATTGCACCACACCCATGGTTTCGTATAATTCTAAAATTCGATCCCGATATCGGAGGTCTGAGTATTCCCGTTCCACCCATTGCCGCCCTGTTCTGCCCATCGCTTGAAGTTCGGAGACAGGCCGACTGTTGAAATCGGCCAGAAGCCCGGCCAGCGCTTCGGAGTTGCCGGACTCGAAAGTCACTCCCGTTTCTCCCTCCCGAATTAACTCGGGAATCCCTCCGATGCATGCGCCAATAACCGGCCGCTCAAGCGCGTATGCCTCCATCACGCTCATCGGCGCGTTTTCGTACCATTCGGAGGGTAGCACGATCGCTCGTGCGGCCCGGATCGTGTCGAACAGGTCCTCCCCGGTCCGGTACCCCAGAAATTGCACACTGGCGCCTAATCGCGCGGCCAAGGCCTTGAGTCTTCCTTCCTCGGGCCCAGTACCTACGATTACCCCGGTACAGCCGGATTGGGCCAATGCACGAATAAAAGTTCCGACACCCTTTTCCGGTCCTAGACGCCCGACGTAAGCGAAGCTTTCGCCTGGCACTCCGGCAGGTTGTAGCGCACTGACATCGACAAAATTCGGGATGTACACAAAACGCGCACGATCCCAGCCCCACTCGACGAACTTTTCAATATAAAACCGGCTCGGCACGACAAAGCGATCGACATATCTGGAATAACTGCCGATGAATCGCTGGACCGCCGTCTCCATGAAGATAACCGTACTCAATGCCAGCGAATTCTTGATACAGCGGTGGCTCACGACATTCCAAATAGCCCCCCCCTTACACCGCTCGCAAATACCGTCACGCGCGAGCATCCTGATTGCAGGGCAGGCTATTTTCAGATCATGAAGCGTCAAAACGACCGGCACGCCTCGATTCTTCAAAACCCGGAATATGGACGGCGAGAGGTGGTGATAAACATTGTGTGCATGCGCGACGCTCGGCGCGATGTGATCAACAAGTGCGGCGCCTTTTTCAGCCGACTCGAAAGAATGAGTAATCTTGAATGCATTCTTGGCCTTCTCGATCAGGGTGTAGTCGCGACCGTACTCGATCTCCTCTGGGAAGAAGGTATTCCATTCCGTTGGGAGATTATTCTCGTGGCGCATGGCAAAGGGCACAACTCTCCAGCCCGCGTCCTCGAAAAGGCGATTATGCTCGAGAAATACAACCTCGGCCCCGCCGCGTCGATAGAAGTAGTTGTTTATCGACAAAAGCGTCTTGACGTTCGGAATCATAGAATAACAGTATGTACGCTTACGTAGTGTTCGGGGTAATGGTGTAATTCCATTCGCCATGAAAATCATCACGAACCAAGCGAATCGACGTGAACTCATCGTCGGAGACCATGATGTCTTTCGGGTACATATTGGGTTCCAGTTGCGCCCGTACCTTGTGCCCTTTTCGGGTCGTCGTATAGCCGCAATCAGGTTGACGATGACCTCCCAACCATCTCCTGAAATCGATAACCGTCGGCGTTTTCGATGCCGCTATAGAACGAACACGCTCGCGGTGATGTTCTGCAAGAGCGGAAAAATCGCTGTCGAGTGCCCCTCGGACAACTGCAATCTTACTGAGTGGCGAGACGCGCTGCGTCCACTCTCAATCACACCTGTAAAGACAGAAAGATGACCAACAACCGGGCGGCAAACCTGCGCATTAGATGAGCCGTTTGAATACCGGTGCGACCTTTGCGAGAAGGGTTAGTTCGTCGTTGTTGAATGCCATAAGGACCTTGACAAAATATAAGTGCAGCAGAAACAGGAACGCCGGGCTGATCAAGGTTGGCCAGTTTAAATCGGCGGGAAATGAATACAAAAGCCAATCCGTAATAAGACCCGCCGCACTTGCGGCAAGCAGCACACGAACCATGCCATCCCAGTCCACTCGATATTCGATGCCGCGCCCGCGCAATTTCATGACCACGCGAGTGTTTCGGTAAGCCAGTAACACAAAAGAGCCGAAAACCAGAATATAAATGGCCCATTCGCCCGACCAGAGT
>JBOICY010000503.1:0-1552 GCA_050740335.1 Methylococcales bacterium
AGGCTAACCTGGAGCTCGACTCGGACGCGCTAACAAGGGGCGCACATTTTGGCTGCTATCTTAATTAATTCGCCACGGCCACAAGAAGTACGAAGCATCGCAGTTATCCATAGAGATGATACACCATGCTTAACGTGAGCATCGACAAAGAAATGATAAGTATCGGAGAGCGGTTTGCCGTCTCCTTCCAGCGCACGCTTCGCGTTCCTGACGACGGCCGCGCTTACCCGCTGCCGCCCGGTCTCGGCCGGTTTCCGGTCTTGCAGGTGGAAGATTATCTCGACCACGTGCCACCCTTGTGGCGCGAGCAAGGCGGGGCATTCATTCCCATGTACCAACGCGAGGCCTTGTGGCTCGGATTCCACGCGGCATCCTGGAAACCGAACGCGGTGAAGATCGCGGTCGGCAGGATCAACGCGATCTCCGGCGAGCCTTACGATGAGGTGCTTCATTCCGATCGCCAAGACTATCTCGTCTGTCCTGACCAGCCTTGGCTCGACGGCCTCCACACCGGGAAGGGTTCGGTCCGGCAGTTCGTCGCCATGCCGCTGGGACTCGGCTACACGGTCGAGGCCTCGATGACGGGAGCGGAAACCTTCGGCGGCATCCAAATCACCGTCTTCGAGCCAAAGCCGGGTAAATTCCCCGATGAACGTCCGCTGACGCCCGACACCGGTCCCGTCCGCAGCGCCATGCCGAAGCCGGGCGTGCTCGCACCGATGGGGCTTGGTGCCGGGGGCATGATGAAACAAAAGATCTACTCCGACCCCTATGGCATCGACGCCTGGGACCAGGACAATTACGGGCGCATCTCCGTCCACATCATCAACAGCGCGGCGTTTTTCGAGATCACCGGGCTCGAGCCGCCGCCGACGCCCATCGCTGCGAAGACCTATACCGAGTACGGGCTGCCTTGGTTCGACCTTTACGACGAAGCCAAGAGCGATATCGCGCCAACTGAACGGCTCGCCCGGGTCAAGACGGTTTCCGCACGAGACGCTGAGCGCGGAGAGACCGCCCAAACCGATACCTCGGTTGAGGTGCCCGAATCACAGATCAAGAGATTGCGCAATAACGACTCCAGCAGGGCGAAGGACCATCAGCCTTCCTCGCCCGATTCAGCGGAGTATTCGCCCGAGGGGGAACAAGGCTGCCATCATCCACTGCCGAAAGTTCGGCTTTATTAATGCTAGCTAGGAGATAATCATGCCGCGCAGTGGTGGACTCGACACGCAAATCTGACGTTCGTGTTCGACAACGCCCCGACCGCGAAGATCCGCATTAGCTACGATAGCAGCGATGGGGCGTGGTCATTCATCGGAACCGATGCCAGTTCGATTCCAGCCAACCAGCCGACCATGAACCTCGGCTTCCTCGATGGCGGCACGGCGGCTCACGAATTCGGCCATGCGATCGGCCTTGCGCACGAGCACCAAAATCCGGCGGGAGGTATCGAGTGGAATGAAGAGGTCGTCCTCCGCGACTTGAGCGGCCCACCGAATTCCTGGACTCCAAAGCAAATCAGACACAACGTCCTCGAAAAGTATAAAGC